>NZ_JBIRPD010000008.1:0-386597 GCF_044332485.1 Streptomyces sp. NPDC017056
CGGTACTCGACCAACCTGCAGGTCGTCATCGACGCCAACAGCCGCCTGGTGGTGACGGTCGGCCTGCCGCTGCCCGGCAGCCGCAACGACTGCCGGGCCTTCACCGAGTCCGGCGTCGACCGGGCCTGCCGCGGAGCCCCGGCCCTCGCCGACGGCGGCTACCAAGGCACCGGCCTCCTCATTCCACACCGCAAACGACGAGGCCAAAGCCACCTCAGCCCACAGCAGGAAGCAGAGAACGCCGTCCATCGCCGGGCCCGAGCACGGGTCGAACACGCCCTGTCGCGGCTGAAGAACTGGAAGGTCCTTCGGGACTGCCGGCTCAAGGGCGACGGAGTTCACCAGGCCATGCTCGGCATCGCCCGGTTGCACAACCTGGCCCTCACGGGATAACTCACACCCCATACGGGACAACCTCTAGCCATCCTCATTGATCGGTACGGGCACCCGGACATCGCCACGGCCATCCAGACGCCGCGCCGTGGGCCGTCCGAAGACCCCCGCCCGCCGGGAATTCCGACAGACCGTTGCGCACCACAACGACACCGGCGGCGCCGGGAACGAGTCCCCCGGCACCCCGGGGTCGCTCCGGCTGCGGAAGACCTCGGCGGCTGCTCGTTTCAAGGATCGGCCGGTTGGTGTGTGCCGGTTTCGTTGTCTGCTTCTCTACGCCACCGGGCGATGTCAGTTCGGACAGTACGGGCATGGGTGTGACCGGGCCCCAGCACCTCAGATAATCGCCGAGCAATACGTCCATGACGGTGGCCGCTTCGGCCACGCTTCAGGCTTCGCCCTTCCACTGGGCCAGAGCGAAGCGGGTCATCAGGGTTTCGGGATGGTCGGGTCCCAGCACCTGTGACACGTCGTGCAGCAGGACTGTCAGGGCGGTGGCAGTGCCCGCCGCATCTCCGGTCTCACCGCACCAACGGGCATGACTGAGCCGGGGGATGAGGGCGCGGCGGGGTTAGGCCCCCACATCCGCAGCAGGTTACCGAGTAGGGCTGCCTTCGCGTCGGCTGCTCCGGTCGCGTCTCCCGCTTCGCCCTGCCATCGTGCGAGGTTGAGCCGGGGCATCAGCGCGTCAAAGGTCCTCAAAACTTGGCTGGGATGCGCGGAAATCTGGATTGTCTTGACTGTCAGCGCGGGTGCGCCGACTCGGCTCACCAGTCGAGTCAAGAATGCCGCCGTCACATGTCCCACCTTCATGTCTCCCTCTGCGGGAGAGCCGAGCTCTTCTGCTCACCATGTGATCCGTGGATAGATCGGGGTTTATAACGCTGCCGGAGCGGTGGACTTCCCGTGTTTTCCTGGTGGACGGCGACGACGTCTGCTTCTGCTGTACGGCCGTGATCCGCGCAGGCCGGGGCACGATGGTGGTTCACCGTCGGTGGTGGCGTCGAGGACGGCGAGAGCTACCCTCAGGCTGCCGTGCGGGAAGTCCGGGAGGAGAGGCGCTGTCGCTTCCCGTCGGGCGCTTGGGCCCCGTTGTCTGGACCCGTCAGGCGATCTTCAGCGTCGACGGCCGTGTCTTCAATCAGTACGAGGAATACCGCCTTGGCCGCGTCACGGCCTATCGGTAGTTCGTTGAACCGGGTGGTAGAGATCAAGGGTTCTGCCGGTGGTGACCGCGTCGAGGAGGGCCTGGAGCTCGTGCGGCGGATCCTTGTCGGTCCAGGCGTGCCACCAGCGGGTCAGGGTGGTGGCCGGGATGAGCCAGGAGCGGACGGCAGGTAAGGCCCTGGGCCGGCAGGGCGGCTGGGGCTGGCGGGTGTGGTAGGTCCCCTCTCTGGCCGGTCGTCGGGGCAGGGGTCCGGTGCGGTAGCGTCCAGGAGTCCCGGCGGGGCGAACCGGAGCCCACCGTCAGCCCTACGGCGAACCCATCTCCAGAGCCACCTCTGGAGCGCCGCCGAGGTAACAGCTCCCCGCAGCCCCAGCGGGCCCGAGCCAGAACCGCAGCCAGGAGTCACCCGCCGAACCCGTACAGGACCGCCACCGGGAACAGCGCAGCACCGAGAACTGCACACGTGTCATTCGCGCTGAGCAGTGATGCGTCGAACTCGGCAACGTCAACGGCAACCAGCACGACGACCTCTGGTTCCGCGTCGATCCCCACACCTGCACGACAGCGCTCAACACCGACGAGGCCAAGAAGATCACCTTCGCCCCGCGCACCACGGGGTGCTGAACCGTACGACGACCGGGGCGGCCCGGCCCCTTCTGATGGCTCCGTGTGCAGCCGAGCTGCGCACATGGTGGTGGGTGAGGCGCAGGCGATTTGGGGAGAGTTCCCGCGCCGCCGTCGCATTTCGGTCGCTCTCCACCAGGCGTTTCGGGTTCGGGAGCCTTGTGAAAGCCCCCGGTCAGCCGCTGGGTGCCGACCCGGCCGCAAGGGCACGGGCCGGAATGCCACCGTACGGCGTCCCCGTACGAACCGACGGCATGGACGGGCTCGGCGGCCGGCGAAAGCATGGAAGGGCTCAGTCGGACGGGGGCGTTTCCGCGAAGCACATCGCGGCAGGGAAAGGGGGCCGCAATGGCGGTCGACATCACCCCTGAGATCCAGTACTACATGGTGATCACCGACGGCACTGGCCGGGGGATCAGCCGAGAGCCCTACATGAACTGGGACTTCTGCCTGCTGGCGAATAACGCGGGCAACAAGGGCTATCCGGTCGTCTTCCACACCAAGGGAACGGGCTACGCCATCGAGATGACGTCGAGCAACTGGGGCGGATATCGCTATCTGCAGCGTGTCGCGACCGGCGTGAAGCTGGTGCAGGAAGGTGACGCGCACATCTGGGTGGCGCAATCCCACACGAAGGGAGCATCGTTCACGACCTCCGGCGCTTCCATGGTGTACAACACGAGCGGCAAGGCGTGGATCTACGCCGAGGAGAGCATTCTCCCCAACCTGGGAAGGGACTTCGCGTTCTGGACGCTGGACAAGGTGTGACCGGTACGCGTAAGGGAAGGGGACCGGTGCACTCGCACCGGCCCCTCTTCACGTCACCGCCGCACCGGTCAGTGGCCGTGGTCGTGCACGTGGTTCGTCGCCTGGATCGTCTCCCCGGACTTGGGCTGGGCCACAGCCTCGGCCGGGGCGGCCGACCGCCACGGTTCACAAACAAGCTGAAGCTGGGGGTCAAGTACCTTGAGATGCAACGAACGCTGCCCTACCGGTAGTTCGTTAAACCCGGCGGTAGCGGGGTTGACACCTGGTCGGGGCGGTCGCAGGGCGGAGGGAGGGGGAGCCGGCAGCCTCGCCGAGTGGGGGGCATGATGACTGAGCGACGGACGTGTCCGCCTGCGCCGGGACCGTTGGAGGAGTACGCGGCCCGTTTCGATGATCTGTTCCTCAACCTCGCCCAGCGGCGTGGGTTTCGTGAGTATCTGACCGGGCTGCTCGCGCCGCGGGACCGGAACAAGACGCTGACCTGCCTGGCCGGAGCCGAGCCGGTGCTTGGCGCGGACCTGGCGAGCGTACAGCGACTGCAGTGCTTCCTCTCCGAGTCGCGCTGGGACAGTGAGCAGGTCAACGCCCGGCGGCTGGAACTACTGCGAACCGCCCCCGCCTTGGCACTCCACGAGGCCGGGGTGCTGGTTATCGACGACTCCGGAGACCGCCCCGACCAGGTGTCAACCCCGCTACCGCCGGGTTTAACGAACTACCGGTAGGTTGGTCTTCAATGACCGGGGTCGCGTGGCGCCTCGAACTTGACCACTCGGTTCGATACCCGACGTATGCCAGGGCTGCGTTTACGGTGGGGAAGTCCGCCAGGACGTTTCTACTGCCGGTCAGATCCAGGACGCGGAGAAGGCGTATAACTTGGTCCGGCCAGCAGGAGGGCGCCGTTGCGTCGGGTCGGCAGCCACTGCAGGCCCAGGAGGCAGTTCAGGCGGTGGGAGTCGCAGAAGGACAGAGCGGCGCAGTCCAGAACCACGTATCGGTGGTCGGTCTGGATGCATACCCCGAACACAGCTCGGAACAACCGTTCACCGGTTCCTCATTGCCGCGGCAGGACACTCGTACGTCCCCGGCTTCGCCGCCCCGAGCGGCCCAGCCTGGTCCGGGCCGCCGCGAGAACAAGCCCGCAGCAGCCCGAGCCGCATCAGCTCAGGCGTGTCGTGGCATACACCTCGATGGCATCGCGCTGGTACACCGCCGGCCCCGGCGCGATCCCCTCATCTGTACTGTGCGCTCGCGGTGACCGTCCCCGATCTCCGCCTCGGCCAATGTCGAGGTGTGCCGTTCGATGGCCTCGGCGAGCTCCGGGAAGTTGCGCAGGCCCCCCCACGTACTGGGCAGGGCGGATATCCTCGAAGGCTGTCACGCCGACATCCGGGCCGCCTGCGCGATCAGCCAGCTCGTTGCCGCCTCCTCACGAGGGCTTCACCCGGAGCCTGTCCTTCCGGCTCTGGCCAGTACGGCAGGAGCTGCCGTTGCGGCAGCTCCACGTACGTATCTGCACCATGCTTGCTTCAACGGCGGCGTCGGCTCTTCGCCCTGCCTGCCACGCGCCATGCCTCATGATGAAGGCGAGAATCCATACGAATCGGAAGGAATCGTATGGCCACACCGCTCTCCCGCCTACCGTGTCCGTTCCGGGCTCCGCTGCCCCGCTCGGGCCGGCCCCGACCCGTCCCCTGGCTGACCCTGGTGGCTGTCGCCTACGCACTGGTCCAGCTCGCCTTCGTCGTTCCGCACACTCACACCGGTCTCGGCTGGGACGAGACGGTGTACGTCTCACAGAGCGACCCGCGCACCCCGGCCGCCTACTTCAGCGCCCCCCGATCACGCGGCATCAGCTTCCTGGTCGCCCCCGTTCTTGCCGTCTCTCCGTCAGTGCCCTTGCTGCGCACGGTTCTGGCGCTCGCGTCAGCCGTCGCCCTGTACGGAGCGTTCCGTGTATGGGAATCGCTGCTCGGGCACCGTACGGCTGCGCTGGCCGCGCTGCTGTTCGCCGGGCTGTGGGCCAGTATGCTCAACGGCTCCCAGGTGATGCCCAACTTGTGGGTGGCCCTGTGTGCCGCTGCGGCAGTCGCCTGGTTCCTGCGGATTCCCGCGGACCCACGTGCCCGCTGGTGGCTCGCCGGTGCTCTTTGCCTCGCCACGCTCCTGCGGCTTCCCGACAGCGGTTGGCTCAGCCTTCCACTGCTGCTGACCGCCGTGTGCGTACAGGCGTACCGCCCCGCCGTCCCTGCCCTCCTCGGCGGACTCGCCCTCGGCAGCGCGCAGTGGGTCGCGGAGGCGTACGTCCGCTTCGGCGGAATCGGTGAACGACTGCACATCGCTGACGCCACCGAGGGCGGGATGGCTGCCGGCCACGGATTCGGGGCCGGTGCCGCAGCCGCGCTGCACAGCCTCAACGGACCGTTGCTCTGCCGCCCCTGCCATATCCCACTGCATGCCCCCGCGCTCGCCTTGTGGTGGCTGGCTCTGCCGCTCCTCGCGGTGACGGCACTGGTGTTCACCGTACGCCGGCGCCGCCCGTTCGCAGTCACCGCCCTGCCGTTGGGATGCGCCGCGTCCGTCGGCGTTCCCTACCTCTTCCTCCTCAACTACTCCGCGCCGCGCTTCTTTCTTCCCACCTACGCACTTCTGGCCCCGCCTCTCGCCGCCCTGGCCACGAGTGCGATGCGCAACGCCCGCTCAGGTCCCAACCGCCCCACCTGCTCCCGTCGGCGCCGTTTCGCCACCGCCCCCGCCGTCGGTGTGCTGCTCCTGGCCCATCTGGGATGCCAGGCCGGCGTCCTCACCCAGACCACCGCACAGACCTCCGCTCTCTCCCGCACCTACCGACAGGCCGCTGACAGGCTCCGGCAGCTCGGCATCCATCCGCCTTGTCTGGTTTCCGGTCCGCATGCGCAGCCCGTCGGCTACGACGCGGGCTGCGCCTCCGGCGACATTCAAGGCAACAACCGCTCCCCCACCCCACTGCAGTTGCGCCGGCAGGCATCTCGCCAACCAACCGCTGTCCTCACCGATGGCCACTCCCCTCCCCCGGCACTCGCCCGGGGCTGGCCCAAGTATCTACTTCCTGGCCATGGGCACTGGGTCGCGTACATCTGGCTGCCGCCCCCGAGGGCGGTCCGCGCAACACAGCCCCGTGCTCGCTTTCTGCACGCTGACAGCGATCCGGCGCGGCCTCCAGCCCTGTGGCGCTGCCACCGCCCTGTGCCCGGCCAACCGCCGTACCGCCGCACCACCGGTACGGCCCGGTCTTCAAAGACGGCTCCCCCTGCACACGGAGCCACCGCCCGGCCAACGGCACGTGGTGCGTGTCGAATTGGGTTCCAGCCGACTACGGCAGTCACGTCACCGTGCACGCCTGCTTCCGGCTGTACAGTGGCAGTCGGCAGGTCAACGACACCAGCACCAACTCGCCGTCGATCACGGTGTCGTTCACGGGCATGGCGCACTGCTGAACCACCACGCGCCGGAGTTCGGCGCTAGCCTCTCTGCCGCGGAGCCAGGCCACGCTCCCGACAGCAGTGACGGACACCCCTGCTTCTTGGTCAGAGCGCTGAACTCGGCCTGTACGGCGAACCCAAAAGCAGCAGGCGCAGCGGTCCAGCCGCCGTCATCCGCCGGGCGAGCGCCGGGGAAAGACGCCCCACCGCAAGCATGATCGCGAGTGCGGCGAGCCCGCCCACAACCAGGCCAGTCAGTACGTCGTGCGGATAGTGCACACCCACCCAGACGCGGGAGGCCGCCATGGCAACAGCCGCTCCGCAGGCAAGGGCCCCCAGCCACCGTGAGACGAACAGCAGCGCCACGGCCGCTGCCGCCGCGATCGCCGCGTGGTTGCTGGGGAACGACCAGTCGCCGGGCCCCGGGCACGCCTCCAGGGTGCTCACCCGCAGGCTCTGGCACGGCCGGTCCTCGCGGACCACCAGCTTCAGGACGACATCCAGGCCGTACGCCAGGAGAACGGCGAGCGGTACGGCCAGCGCCGTCACCGCAGCCGCGGCTCCCGTCCGGCGGGCCCGCCACCAGCCCAGTACCGCGACCAGGGCGAAGAGCACCAGTCCGTACGCGGACCACACCGTGACCGCGGTGTCCAGCCAGCGGGGCGAGTGCTGTGCCAGGCGCGTCACGGCTTCGTAGGCGGAGCCGTCGACCGGCGCCCCGTCGAACGCCAAGGTCACCTTCGGGCTCCCCTCACCAGGGCGGGCCTGCGGCCTCGGTACGCATACGAAGCGGTGACGGTCGGCATCAGCGAACCCACCGGGCCGGCGGGACGCAGGCGGGGTTGCGGCGACAGCACACCGTGCTGGTCCGGCGCGAGCTGCGACGATGGAACGGGTACGGGCATCGGCACGAGTCCTTCCGGCGACGGCCGGACGCACGGCCCCGGCCGCACACCCGACCGACTACAATTCCGTAGACGGTCTACAGCACTGTAGACGATGGTGAGGTGAGGAGCGTTCCCGTGAACGCCGAAAAGGACGAGCGCCGGCCGGGGGGCGAGCTGGAGGCCGCGGTGCTGGCCGCGCTGTGGGCGGCGGACACACCGCTCACCCCGGCCCAGGTACAGGCCGCTCTCGACTCCGGCCTGGCCCGTACGACCGTGACCACGATCCTGTCGCGCCTGCACGAAAAGGGCACCCTCCACCGGGAGCGGCAGGGGCGCGGCTACGCCTACCGTCCCGTCCAGGACCCGCACGGCCTGACCGCCCTGCGCATGCACGGCGAACTCGATCGCGACAGCGACCGCCAGGCGGTCCTGGCCCGCTTCGTCGCCCAGCTGAGCCCGGACGATGAGCAGGTCCTGCGCCGGCTACTGGAGGAGGGCCCGTGATGATCGCACTACTGCTGGTCCCGCTCCTCCTGCCCTGCGCGGCGCCCCTGCTGGCCCGCCGGATCCTCGACCGCTGCCCGCCGGTGGCCGCCCTGTGGACCTTGACCGTCTCGGCGCTGCTCCTCGCGGCCGGTACCGTGGCGGCGCTCGGCATCCTCGCGCTGACCGGCCTGCTCGACATCCCGGCCTTCGCCGCCCTCGGTGAACTGGTGCACCCGCTGCGCACCGCCCCCGAACGGCTGCTCCTGCCCCTGGCCGCCCTGGCCGCCACCCTGCTCACCCTCGCGACCCTCGCCCTCGGCCGCTCGCTCGTACGGCAGGCCGCCCGTCTGCGTACCGCCCGCTCCCAGGCCGGCCGCAAGCCCGCCGCGGGCGACCTGTGCGTCGTCGAATCGCCGCACCCCGACGCCTACGCCCTGCCCGGCCGCCCGCACCGCATCGTCGTCACCACTGCCATGCTGCGCAGCCTCGACGCACGCGAGCGCGAGGCCCTCTTCGCGCACGAGCGTGCCCACAACGCCGGCGGCCACCACTACTTCCTGGCCGCGGCCGAACTCGCCGCGCACTGCCACCCCGCCCTGCGCCCGGTGCGCGAGGACATCCGGCTGGCCGCCGAACGGGCCGCCGACGAAGCCGCCGCCATCAGCGTCGGCGATCGCGACCTGACCGCGCGCGCCATCGCCCGCGCCGCGCTGGCCGCGCACACGGCACACGCCTCCCGGTCCACGGTCACACCGGCGGCCACCACCGGCCCCGTACCCCGGCGGGTGACCGCCCTGCTGCACCCCGTCGTACGCGCCCCGCGCGCCGCCTCCTGGATCGCCGCCTGGCTGGCCGTCTGTGCCCTGCTGTCCTGCGCGACCGCAGGGACCGGCGCGCTCCACGTCCACCAGGACATCGAAGTCGCCCAGGGCGAGACCGGTCCCTGAGCCGCCCACGTGCGCGGCGTCGGCCGGCTCCTGTGGCCGGCTCCTGTCTGATCGCCGGTCGGCACGTGGTGAGGAAGACGGCCGCAGCCAGGGCCTCCCGGCCCGCACCGCAAGCCGCCCCCCGTCGGACGGCGCATACGCCACTACGCCGCCATGGCTGCCTCCCCTGCTCGGCCAGATGCTTCAGTCGGGTCTCCGCCATCCTCCATCCGGCCGCTGCGCCCCAACAGCCCGGCGAACCTACTGTTCCTCTTGCGGTTCCGGGCGTGTGGCGCACCGCCGCACCGTCGGCGCCGTGGGCCCGGCTGTCACGACTGCCGTCGGGGTCGGGACGGTCGTCCTGTCGCTCCTGCCACGACTTTCTGCAGCAGGCTGTACGAGAGGATCGGCAGCAGCACCCCGGGGCGGTGGGGAAACCAGCCGGCGGCCAACACGGCCGCCGCGCTGCTGTTGTTCATCCCCGTGGCGAAGGTCAGGGAGATCCCGTCCGGCCGCTCGCACCGCGTCCAGGCAGACATCCACCGACCGCAGTAGAAGGTCAGGCAGCACACCGTGCCGGACAGGCCGAGCGCCAGCATCAGCAGGTCGGGGTCCGGGCGGGCGAGCGCCTGCCCCAGTGCGCCCGCGGCGTTGACGTAGCAAAGGAGCAGGACGTTCACCAGGTTTACGGCCTTGACCGCGGGCAGAGTCCGGTGGGCCCGGTCTTCGCCGAGCGCGATGCGTACGGTGATACCGGCGAGGCACGGCAGGACCACCGACACCAGCGCGAACACTCCGGAGCCGGCCCGGGCGATGATGTCGACCGTGGCGGTGTCGTCCAGGGTTCCGGAACCGTGCGGGCCGACCAGGTGACCGGTCAGGTGGATCCCGAGCGGGACGGTGAGCGGGCTGAGCACCGTGGAGCCGATCACCATCGCGACGACCAGCGGGACATTGCCCCCAGCGGTCTGTCCCCACGAGGCGGCGCCGCCCGCGATCGGCATCGCCAGCACCAGCAGGAGCCCGACCACCAGCCCCTCCGCCTCTCCCGGATCGGGCCAGGTCCGCAGGCCCAGGGCAACGGCCGGCAGCACGAGCAAGGGGAGCAGGGCATTGGCGGCGATGCCGAGCACCAGCCGCGCCGGCCGGCACAGCACGACGCGCAGATCGGTGATGCGCACCCCCAGCCCGGCGTTGAACAACATCATCGCGAGCAACACCATCGGCAGGGTCAGCACGGACGCGCCCACCGGCATGCGCAGCACCAGGCCGCGCAGCGCCTCACCGGGCCCCGGCAACGCACCGGCCAGCACATAGCAGGCCAGCATCAGCCCCAGCAGCCACCGCTGCGCCACCGCCGTCACCGCCACCGCTGTCGTCACACAGCAGAGTTTAGCGATCACACGACGCAATTACTCCAACGCGTGACAGCGTTCGGCAAGGGGGCGCGCTCGCCCGGTTGGGGCTTGCGGCGGTGGGCTCTCGTGCGCCCACCGGACGTGCCGCAGCCCCCTCGGCTGCGGCACACCGGCGCGGGCGATGGGACCTGTCAGCGGTGGTTCCAGTGCTCGGTGTCGACGATCACGCGGTGGTCGTTGCGCAGGGTGGCGGTGTCGCGGTGGTTGTCCCAGGCGTAGGTGCGGCGGTTCTGGTAGACGTCGCGCATCGTGTCGTGGCCGCGGCCGGTGTGTACGCGGACCTGCTGGTGGCCGCCCAGGCGCAGGTGAAAGCGGTAGGTGGTGTGGGTGTGCCGGCTGGTCAGCGTCCAGCCGGTGAGGTTGACCGCGTGCCGGCCGGTGTTCTTCACCGTGACCCACTCGGCGTTCAGGCTCCGGTTGGAGCCGTCGTCGCGTCCGGGGCTGTCGGCCTGGACCGCGCCCAGCACGACCGGGGACCGGTGCGGAACCGGCAACTGGCGGCCGGTGGCCGAGGCCGGGCCCGCCAGGGCGGTGGCCAGGGCCGCCGATACCGCCGCGGCAGCGGCCAGACGCGGTGCGAAACGAATCACGTGATCCTCCTGGAGGACGCCCTGACGCACGGGGCGGGTAGAGCCCAAGTGCCGGCCGATCGCCGGGCGAAGACCACTGTGGAACCCCCCGGACGTGTGTGGTTGACGGTTTGACGGCCCATTACGCAACGCGGACCTCCCCATGCCCACCACACTCCGCCACCCCCAGGCGCACACGCCCTGGCGCACGCAGGTCGCCTCGCACCACCCCGATCACGTTCCGCGCCCGTCCCCTCCCGACGCGAACGGCAACTGCACCTCCGTTCTCCTGGCGAGCGCCTCATGCATCCCGGCGACGGCTGCGGCCTGCCGTCTGCGGCCTGCTGTGTGCCGAGACGGGCAGCCGGGGCGAGGCGCTCGCCCGGACGATCCCGCTGCCGCTCAGACAGGCCGGGACGGCGGCTGCGTCTGCTCGGAGTGGACGCGTCGCGTGCGGTACGGCGGTGTCGTGCAGACGGCCCAAAGGGTGCGGACGTCAAGACGGCGGTTACGGACAGCCCTCTCCTGTTCACGGCCAATTGCTGTTTCTTTCATGTGCCCCCTCCTGCCCAGGACGCGCTGTCGCCACGACAGTCGGTGCGGCCCGCGTTGGGCCCGTGTGCCCCAGGAGGGAGCGCTTCCATGCCCGACATGACCCGTCGCAGACTCCTCACCGGCGCCGCCGGTGCGGTCGGCGGCGCCGCAACGCTGTCGTTGCTGCCCCCCAGCGTCCAGGCGGCCGTGGCGGCCGGCCCGGTGCCCGGCGGCTCGCTGCGCGACATCGAGCACGTCGTCCTGCTGATGCAGGAGAACCGCTCGTTCGACCACTACTTCGGCACCCTGCGCGGCGTACGCGGCTTCGCCGACCCGCACGCGCCGCAGCTCCCCGGCGGCCGCCCGGTCTTCTACCAGCCGGACGCCCAACATCCCGACGGCTACCTGCTGCCCTTCCGCCTGAACACCCACGAGAGCAGTGCCCAGGCCATCCCCTCCACCAGTCACGCCTGGGCCGTCCAGCACGAGGCGCTCAACGGCGGGAAGATGGACCGCTGGTTGCCCGCGCACCGCAAGGCCGACGGCGTCAACGGCCCGTATGTGATGGGGTACCACACCCGGGAGGACATCCCGTTCCAGTACGCCCTCGCCGACGCCTTCACCGTCTGCGACAACTACTTCTGCTCGGTCCTCGGCCCCACCTGGCCCAACCGCCTGTACTGGATGACCGGCACCATCGACCCCGGCGGCACCCGCGGCGGCCCGGTCATCAGCAACACCGCGCCCAGCCCCTACCGCTGGACCACCTACGCCGAGCGGCTCCAGAAGGCCGGCGTCAGTTGGCGGGTCTACCAGGAACAGGACAACTACGGCTGCAACATGCTGGAGGAGTTCCAGCGGTTCCGTGACGCGAAGCCGGGCGATCCGCTGTACGAGCGGGGGATGCGCCGGCTGCCCGCGGGCACCTTCGAGGACGACGCACGCAACGACCGGCTGCCCGCGGTGTCGTGGATCATCCCCACCAGCTACCAGTCCGAGCATCCCGCCTACCTCCCGGCCGCGGGCGCCGACTACGTCGCGAAGAAGATCGAGGCCATCGCCGACAACCGCGAGGTGTGGCGCAAGACCGCCTTCATCCTCAACTACGTCGAGAACGACGGCCTGTTCGACCATGTGATCCCGCCGCCCCCGCCCGCCGGAACGCCGGACGAGTTCGTGGGCGGCCTGCCCATCGGGGGCGGCTTCCGTGTCCCGTGTCTGATCGTCTCGCCGTGGACGGTGGGCGGCTGGGCAGCCGGAGAAGCCTTCGACCACACCTCCGTCCTGCGCTTCCTGGAACGCTGGACGGGGGTCCGCGAGCCCAACATCAGCGACTGGCGCCGGGGCACCTTCGGCGACCTGACCTCCGCCTTCGGCTTCGGCAGCCCCGCGCACCGCCCGCCGTGGCTGCCCGACGACACCGAGGCGCAACTGGAGGAGGCCGAATGGGAGGTCGAACACCTCCCGAAGCCGACTTTCCCGGGTACCGGCCAGAAGCCGCCGGGCCAGGAGCCCGGAGGGCGCAGACGGCGCTGAGCGACCGGCGGGGGCGCGGGGAGCCCCGGCGGCGGGCGGCGGGCGGCGGGCGGCCGCTGTCATTAATAATGGACCCGCCCGGACACGGAGGAAGCGACGACGAGCGTACGCGCTTGGTGAGGGAGGCCGGTACACGGTGACCACGCGGCGCTGCTCTCCGGTGCGGCTGGCGATCGCTACCCTCGCCCTTGCCGCAGCAGGCACGGCCTGTACTCCGGTCGGTTCCGGCCGTGCACCGGGTACGCCGAAGACTGCCACCACCACCTCGCCGCAGGCCCAGGCGTACGACCCTTCCCACTTCGCACCACAGGTGGTCGCACACGCCCGCCAGGCCGGCGTGAGTGCCCGCCTGCTGATGGCGATCTTGTACAACGAGGCGTACAAGCCGCACGACCCGGAGTGGGAACGGGCCTGGCAGCGCACCAAACCGGACGCTGCCTTCGGCATCGCCAACATGCACAAGGCCGCCTTCGACCAGACCAAGCGCGGGCGCGACTTCGCCGACCGCGACTGGCACGAGCTGCCCGACGACCGTGACCTCGCCATCAAGGCAGCAGCCTGGTATCTGCACGACCTGGGCAGGCAACTGCCTGCCCAGCGCAGCGGATCGCTGTCCCGGGACGAACTGCTGGCCCTGGGCTACAACACCGGGGCGGGCAACATGCGGGCCTTCGCCAGGGGTACGGCACCCGGCCCCCAAGCCCAGACCTACCTGGACCGCCTGCACAACAACTGGACCAGAGCCCAGCAAGCCCTCCAACACACCTGACGCACCGGCCGCACACCTGCAACTCAGAGCGTTGTCCGCCACCCCTCACCAGGGGTCGGCCGGACCGTGGCCGTTCACTCGCCGCGGCCACGCCTCCCCGGGCCGACGGCGGCACTCGGCCACGGAGGTTCGCCCCGGCGGACCGAGCCGGCGGCCTGGCCCGGGGGCCGGTGCCGCCTGCGGTGCGCGGAGGTCAAGTGCCAGGGCACGCTGGTGACCATGACGCCGGGGGCGAACAGCAGCCGACTCTTGAGCCAGAGCGCGGACTGATTGTGCAGCAGGTTCTCCCACCAGTGGCCGACGACGTATTCAGGGATGAACACGCTGACCACCGTACGAGGGTGGTCTCGGCCGAGGGAGCGTACGTACGCGACGGCCGGCCGGGTGATCTCCCGGTAGGGCGATCGCAGCATTTTCAAGGGAATGCCGACGCCCAGACGGTCCCACTGCGACCGCAGCGTATCGGCTTCTTCGCGCTCCACCTCGACGGTGAGGGCTTCCAGGACGTCGGGGCGGGTGGCGCGCGCGTAGGAGAGAGCGCGCAGGGTCGGGCGTTGCAGGCGGGAGACGAGGACCACCGCGTGTACGCGGGTGGGTGAGCGCAGGTCGGCGGCGGGGTCGGTGACCTTCAGCTCGTCGGCGACGTTGGTGTAGTGCCAGTGGATCGTCCGCATCGTCAGCCACAGCACCGCCGCCGCGATCACCGCCAGATACGCGCCCTCGGTGAACTTGGTGGCCAGCACGATCACCAGGACCGATGCCGTCACCACCGCCCCCAGGGCGTTGATCGCCCGCGCCCGGTGGTGACGCCGGCGCACCGCCGGGTCCCGCTCGGTGGCCAGGGCGTGTTTCCAGTGCCGCACCATGCCCGCCTGGGAAAGGGTGAAGGACGTGAAGACGCCGAGGATGTACAGGTGGATGAGGCTCGTCACCGAGGCGTGGTAGGCCCACAGCAGACCACCGGCGATCAGGGCCAGGAAGATGATGCCGTTGGAGAAGGCGAGACGGTCACCGCGGGTGTGCAACTGGCGTGGCAGGTAACGGTGTTGGGCCAAAACCGACGAGAGCAGCGGGAAACCGTTGAACGCGGTGTTGGCTGCGAGCACCAGGACCAGGGCGGTGACGGCCTGGATGAAGAAGAACCCGAAGCCGTGGCCGCCGAAGACCGCCGCCGCGAGCTGGGCGATGACGGTGCGCTGGGGGGTGTGGGCGCAGTTGCCCGGAGCAGGGGTCAGGTCGCAAGTGTCCTGAGTGATGTGCACCTTGCTGATCAGAGCCAGGGCGGTGATGCCGGAGAACATCGCCACCGCGACGCCGCCCATCACGGCCAGCGTGGTGGCGGCGTTACGGGACTTCGGCCGGCGGAAGGCCGGGACGCCGTTGGCGATGGCCTCGACGCCGGTCAGCGCGGTGCAGCCGCTGGAGAAGGCCCGTAGCGCCAGGAGCAGCAGGGCGAGCGGGGCCAGAGCGTCCTGGCCGGGTGCGGCGTGGATGCCGTAGCGGGCCGACTCCGCCACCGGCGCGTCGCCCAGCAGCCAGCGCAACAGTCCAGTGGCACACATCAGGAGGATCCCGGCGACGAACAGGTACGTCGGAGCGGCGAACACCCGCCCCGACTCGCGCACCCCACGCAGATTGAGCGTGGCCAGCAGGGCCACGAACAACACCGCCATCGGCGTCCGGTACTCGTGCAGTACCGGAAGCGCCGAGATGATGTTGTCCACGCCCGAAGCGACGGAGACCGCCACCGTCATGACGTAGTCCACCAGCAGCGCGGCCGCGACCACCAGGCCGGCGGACGGGCCAAGGTTCGTGGACACCACGGTGTACGAGCCGCCACCGGACGGATAGGCGCGCACCACCTGCCGGTACGACAGCACCACCACCGCCATCAGGACGACCACCGCGACCGCCACCCACGGGGCCAGGTACAGGTAGGCCAATCCGCCCAGGGCGAGCACCAGCAGGATTTCCTGGGTGGCGTAGGCGACCGACGACAAGGGGTCGGAGGCGAAGACGGGCAGCGCCAGCCGCTTGGGCAACAGCGTCTCCCGCATGTCTTCCGTGGGCAGTGCCCGGCCGATCACGATGCGCTTGATCACGTCCAGCGGCTTCGGCATGCGGCGATCCTAGGCCGCGGCTGCGGCTCCGGAGGCGACGTTTTCCGGCGCCCGGTCCGCGTGTCGGACGCCGCGTCCGGCGTACGGTGTCACTCGCCCCGCCACCTGCCACGCCGTCAACCGCGACCCGACCTCTCAAGAAACGACTGGCCTTCCTGTCTCACCGCCCGAGTTCCCCATGTGCACGGAAGACCTCCAAGGTGGCTTCTCCGGGACCAGGCACCGTGTTCCTGCACGACTACGCTGTGCAGCCCGCCCTCTTCCGGTTCGCCCCCGCGCCGTCGCATCCGCACCCTGACGGAGCCTCAGGCCCGTCACGGGACGGAGTTGAGGGGGATGTTCCTCCTCCGTTCATCGTGAGCAGCCCTTTGGGAACTGTGCCATCGGGGCATCACTCCTACGTACGGCCTGCTCCCCCGTGCAGCCGGTACTTGACGGTGTGCCGCGTTCCCGCTCTTCTTCGTCCACTTGCCCGGAAGAGCTGGCGCCATGGCCGTCCGCGCCGTGGGCGCAGGTGGCCAGTCCTTGCACTCCCCTCGCCGAGGAGCACCTGTGCACGTCTCCCACCGCATCAAGGCAGCCGACTGGCCAGCTTTCGAACAAGTCCTGGACCAAGCTCTGACTTCTGAGGAAGTCAGGGAAGCAGCAGACGACGCCGGTGGTGTCTTTCCTGCCGAGCAGATGCGTACCGAGGTACTGCGATCCCGCGCCGCCATCACCTCCACGGCGGCGACCGAGTATCGCGACTACCTTCGAGCGCGCGCCTGGGCCACCGAAAACGGGCTACAACGCCGGCGGCATTCGCCCCGGCGCATCGGTGCCGGGGTCCGGCGCGCCTCGACCGGTATGGTGCCGTGCCTGACGGTCGTGGCCACCATCGTCTTCTTTCTCCTCGGCTACTACCTCTACGATTTGCGCACCCGGCCGAACCTCACCGACGAGTACCTGTCCATGGGCCTACTGGCCACCGCCGTGACGGTAGGTCTCGTCGTGGTCGGATGGCGAGCGGCAGAAGACGACTGTTCCGCCCCTGGCAGGAGCACGCCGGGCCCCGGCCACCTCAGTGTGGCGCAGGCCCGGGAGAACTGGCAGCAGGCTCTGCTGGAACGCGGGATCCTTCCGTACGTACTCGGCCGGATTCAGTTCCCTGGGCCACTGCAGCGTACGGGCAGCCACGGCCGGCCCACGCCGTCCGGCGCACGACGTACCGGCGATCGCAGGTCCAACAGCATGCGGTGCTTCGGTCGTGAGGGTTGCGGGCCCGGCGATCCGGAGAGGTGAACGGGCCCGCCGGAATACCGCAGGCCGGATCAGGTCTGACGTGTCGTGGCAGTGTTGGCCTGTGCCGGTGCTGACCCGGTGTTCCCACTGCCGACCGTCGATGGGGCCGCCCTGCTCCTCCAGGGCGGGCCGTATGGTCAGGTCAGGAGGCCGGCGACGGTCTGGGTCAGGGCGGCCAGTGACGCGCCACCGGCAGCCGCGGCGGCCATAGTGCTCAATTCCTCATTCGATGGGTACATGTCCTGGTGACAGGTCGGCCTTCGGGGTGGGGTGTCGGGCGATGGTCTTACGGGCACGGCAGGACAGCAGACCGCATGAGCGGGCGATGGTGCTGCGGCTGGCGAGAGCGAGGAAGGCCCCGCGGGACCTGGCGATGCGGGCAAGGATGGTCGAGCTGAGCTGGGCCGGGGAGACCGTGCCGATGATCGCCTGGGAGCTGTGCTGCAGCGAGAAGACCGTGCAACGCTGGCTCCACCGCTTCAACCAGGCCGGGCTCGGGTGTCAACAACGCTCGTGATCAATACAGCTAGCGAGTCGTGACGGTAGTTGAAACCAAGATCCGGACCGTATGCGGACCAACGCTCTCCCAACAACTGTCGTAGCCAGCATTACAGCAGGTCAGCCCCGCCCTGAGCCCTGTACCACCAACAGACGAAGGATCTGCTGGACGGCTGCGCTCAAGTGGCCGAGCCTGCCCCTTGGCGCCTCGTAACACTTGGCAGTCCCGCCTGACCGGGTCCGAGAATGGCCTCTGGCCAGCCTCACGATACGCCTGACGCTCCATCAGGACGTGCGTCAAATGAGCGTCACGAGCGTCATTTCGGCGTCAAGATATCGCCCGTAACGCCCACATCGCACATAATGCGCACGCGCAAAACCGCAGGTCAGGAGCCCTTTGTCGCCCTCTCAAGGATGACAACGCACTCCACATGATGCGTAACCGGAAACACGTAGGGACAATGCCGACGCCCCCAAGCGGCAAGCTGGCACCGATTGGGCTCACTGCAGCCCGTCCCTGATGCCGAGCAGAGCAGGGTACCCGCCAATGACCGGTTACCAAAACCGGCGATTCCTCGGATTATTGGTAGTCCACCGCATCTCCCCGATTCCCCACCGCCCGGAAGCAACCAAACCCGAAAGGCACTGCCGACAGGAATGCCCAGCCAGACCGGCGAAACACAACACGGCCCCTTCAGCCCCGAGCACATCCGCGCCACGTGGAGTGGAACCGCGAGCGTAGAGGACGCCGCCCAAGCGTTCGGCTTGTCGAGGTCGAAGAGCTACGACCTTGTGCGCCGCGGGAAATTCCCCTGCCGCGTGCTGCCGATAGGCCGCACGGCCCGCGTCGTCACCGCCTCCCTCCTCCGGGTACTCGAGAGCGGCGAGCCGGAGTACAACAGAACTTCCAACGCAACCCTCAATTCATCTTGACCAACTGCACGAAGACGCCCCGCCGGAGCAAGCCAGCGGGGCGTCTTCGTATCAGAACCACGTTCACACAGGCCCCCCATCGGAGCAAGCCGACGGAAGACCCCACATGTCACGAGCGATCACATAGATGTCACCAACCCCATGGATGCACTCACACCACAAGGCCCTGACCTGGACTTATGCGCTCGCCCTGGACCACCTGAACGCCCCTGGACGGCTTTTACGACATATGCCATGTGGGGCCGCTGACAGCGTCTCGGAGTGGTGCCGAGCTGTTCGGTAACGCTTGTGCCGACCCCGCACGTAACCGGGAGGTCGGGGGTTGACGTGCGGGGCCGCTCACCGAGTGTGGGCCGTCAGACTCCGATCAGGGTGTACGTACCCGTACCGTCCTGCCTGCCGCTGGAGTACTGGCGTATGAACTCCCCGTCCGCGTACCGGTCGTGGCCCATCATGGAGCCGGTGTACTTGTTCTGCACACCGATCTTCGAGCTGCCGGGTACGTCGCGGTAGATGTAGAACCGCTGGAGGTCGTCCTCCGTGCAGGGGACCGTCTGCAGCACCGCCCGTTCGGTGGCCGCGTTCTGCGCGGCGATGGTCGCGCATCCGCCGTTGCCCCAGTTCCACAGGGACGCCTCGATGACCCCGTTGCGCTCCGTCACGTTGCACAGGCGCCAGTTGTCCAGGTGGGCGCTGAAGATTGACGAGGGCCGCAGGCGGACACCGTCGTCCGCCAGGAGCGGCGCGCCCCAGGACAGGGGCTTGCCGGGTACGGCGATCTTGTAGGCCTGGGCTTGGCAGTCGAGAGCGGCCCGCGCGTTACGCCCGCTGGTGACCTTGGGCTGTTCGGCGGACGTGCCGCCGGCGAGCGCCGGGCGCTGCACGAGGCGGTCCCGCGTCTGCTTCTCCGTCGGCGCCACCGCACCCGCCGGGTGCTCGGCCTTCGCGGCGGCCGAGCCGCAGTCGAGGAGGCTCTGTGCCTTGGCCATGATACTGCCTGCGGGCACCCGGTCCTGGCAGCGCACCGCGCCTTCCTCAAGGGTGCTGTAGGTGGTGAAGTTGCCTCCGTCGGGCCCCTCGACCCACTTCAACGCCCAATTACCGTCGCCCTGTTGCACGCGGTTGCAGTTGAGACTTACGTACGTGCCGGTGACCTTCTTGGTGCCCTTGTAGGCGCCGTAGTAGCCGGGCTGGTTGAAGTTCCACGTGACCGCGTTCGACTCGGTGTTGGTGGAGGTGTAGCCGACCTTCACCTCAAAGCCCAGGCTCGCGCCGACCTTGCCGAGGGCCTCGGTGCCGAAACCGCCGTCGATCTTGCCGTTGAGACCGACGGAGACCGTGATGACCGTCTGGGTGGTGGTGGTGACGGTCTGGGTGCCTGTGGTGCCCTCGGTGACGTACCAGCCCTTGAAGTGGGTGATCGTCGGGGACACTTCGGTGGACTTGATGTACGGGTGGCGTGTGCCGAGGTCGGCCGCCGTACACGTGTCGCCGGGCGCGGGCGTCTGCGCCGTCGTGGTGGTGGGTGCTGCGGCAGCCGGTGAGGCGGCAAGGCCCATGGCGGTGACCGCCCAGGCGGCCGCCGTAGCGGTCACCGCCATGAGTGATCTGCCGTTGCGGCTGACGGGTCTGATGGGGCGCATCGTTGCCCTTCCCCCTGGTCGTGTGTGTTCGGTCAAGGGGTGAACGTAGCGGCCACGGGGGTAGTGGCGAGAGCCCTGAACTGGCCAAAAACGATCATAGAGGGGCTTATTCCGCCCCTGACGCGACCGGCTTGTTCGCGCATTCACGCCTCCAGCCACCGGTCGGGGACGTGGTGGGTGGTCATCCCGTCCATCCGGTGTGGTTCAGCCAGTCCTCGAAGGTCATCAAGTCGGGGTGCAGACGGCGCAGGAGCATATGGCAGGCGAACCAGGCGATGTCGTCGAGGGCGACGAGCGGGTAGCGGGCGGCGCCGGGAGGTAGCCGGAAGGTCAGGCCGCCCTGGCCGTCCGGCCAGGGAGTGAGCCGGTGCCGCAGGTTCTCGAAGTACGGCGCCGTGGTCAGTACCGAGACGTGGTCCGTGTACCAGCCGTCGGACTCCTTGCGGAGCATTTCCTCCGACCGCATCAGGCCGATATGGGCAGCGACGGCGGCTGCTGTCGAAGTGCGCGACGGGGCGGCCGGTCAGGGACACCGCGCTGTCCGACGAGGACCAGATGAATCGCTCCACACAGGCCCGCTCCGCGGCATGGCGTTCTTCCCTGATGTGTCAGCACGTGTTCGGCCACCTGGGCGTGGGTGGCAACCCAGACGTCGCCGGACTTACGGACGTGGTCGAGGGTCTGGCCAACCATCCCCGCCAGGGGCGGTCGGCCTCCGACGTGGGCGTGGACGGTCAGGCGGAAGACGCCTGGGCCGGGGGCGGCGAGCAGCTGGTCCAGTAGCTCACGGTGCAGGTCGCGGTAGGCGTACGGGCCGGCCGCGGCGTCGCGGACGTCGGAGGGGTCGCTGTGCATGAGGGAGACCAGAGGGCCGTGAGCGGTGGACAGGAGCTGCGGGAGGTCGTGGTCGCTGTGGTCGCCGGTCCAGCGGTAGCCGGCCTCGGCGAGGAGGTCGGCCGTGTGTCTCGAACCGGTGGCGCGTGGACTCATCCAGCCCGCCGGGCGGACGCCGGTGACTCGGCGAAGGATGTCGGTGCAGCGACGGATACTGGCCCGCTCGGCATCGGCACCGAGCAGCGCGGGCACCAGGTCCTGGGCCCAGGAGTGCGCGGCGACCTCGTGACCCGCCTCGTGCACGGCCCTGACGGTCTCGGGGTGCCGCTCGGCCACCAGTCCATTGACGCCGACGGTGGCGGGCACGTCACCGAGGACGTCGAGCAGCCGCCAGATGCCGGTGGTGACGCCGTAGTCCACCCAGGAAGTGCTGTGCGTGTCGTCGCTGCCGGACAGCGGCCACGCCGCGGCCATCGGCGCGTACGCGGGCCAGTGCCCCGGCGACCACAACTCCAACGCGACGGTGATCAGCGCGACGACCTTCCGCCCGCCCGGCCAGCCGGTTTCTGCCCTCATGTGGTTCTCCCCGCTCGGTGGCTTCCGCCGTGGACGCTAGTGAGGGGGCAGGTACCTCCAGGTTCCTGGCGGCGGGCTACGGTCGTGGCATGCGCGCGTACTCCGGCAGCGTCTTCCTCGCCGACTGCCCGGCTCGGCTGGCGGTCGAGATCATCGCCGACAAGTGGGCGGTGGTCGTGCTGTTCGGGTTGAGCCGGAAACCGTGCAGACACGGCGAGCTGGTCGACCTGGTCGGCGGCATCTCGCGGAAGGTGCTGACCCAGACGCTGCGGCGGTTGCAGGGCTACGGCCTGGTCGACCGCCACGTCGATGCCGGGAAGATCCAGTATGTGCTGACCGACTTGGTCCGGACGCTGGTGGAGCCGATCGCTGTGCTCACCGAGTGGGCTCACGAGCACGGCGCGGCCGTCGTGGAATTCCAGGAGTCCCGCACTTCGGACCAGCGGGCCCGGTGACGATCGCGACGATGACCTCACGCTCGTCGATCTCCGGCCAGCGGACATGACCGGCGCCTGAGCCCACAGTTGCGCGCCCGGCGCCTACGCCCTCACCAGGCCGGGGAAGCTGCTACTCGCTCGCGTGTGGTCCCGTCGTCCGGGTGGTTCGTCTGCGCGGAAGGCTCCGGTCCATGGTCCGCGTAAGACTTTCGCCGATCAGGTGCCGGGGCTCACGGGCCGGGGAGCGTATGTACGGTACGCCCAGTGCAAGGGCTTCTCCGCGAACGCGTCCTGCTGGCATTACCGGACGTCACACGACCACATGAGGTGGACCAGAAGCCGGGCCGTATCTTCGGCCCACTCAGTGTGAGGACCGAAGCAGCTTCTCCTCCTCAGACCGGCGGGCTTGCGTCTGAACCGGAGATGTCCCGGCCGTGCGCGGACTGGCAGGATGGGGGACGCCACGTGTCCGGCCCGCTGACCTCGGGAGCGAAGGATGCTGGAGAAGTTCAGGGCGCAGACCCGGGCACGGAGAGGTGAGCGCCGCGCTCACGCCGACTATACCGGTGGGGTCTACGGTTCACTGCTCGCCGCCTCCGTCGTGGTCGGAGCCAGTACGCTCGGGAACTTTCCGAGGCTGGAGCTGGCGTTGCTGCTGCTCGCCACCGGGGTCGTCTTCTGGCTCGCGCACGTCCATGCCCAGCTGTTCGGCGCGCGCATGGCGCAGCGCTCCCTGAACCCAGGAACCGTGCTGCACGTGTGCCGTGAGGAGTGGCCCATCGTGGAGGCCGCCGTGCCTTCCGCGGTAGCCGTGCTGGTCAGCCCCCTACTGGACCTCGATGTCCAGGGAGCTGCCTGGCTCGCCCTCGCCGTCGCTCTGATCAGCCAGGTGGGCTGGGCGACCGCTGCCGCTCGGCGCGCAGGCGCCCGCTGGCGCCAAGTGGTCCTCACCGACGCGGTCAACCTCGCGATCGGCCTGCTGATCGTCGCCCTCAAGTTCGCGCTGAAGCACTGATATGGGGCACGATGCGGCAGCCGTACCGACCGGAAGTCCTCTCGCCCCGCGACGAAGGGGCGTGAGCGCCGGGTCCGCTCCGGACGGCTCGTGGCCCTCGGGCCGTACACGTCGGCAGCGGCTCAGGGTGCCGGTGACTGTGCCGGTGACCACGAAGTCAGCCCGCTTTCACCGGTCGGCCCGTTGCCACCGCTGACATTGCGAGCCAGGGGGGCGGGGTGGCTCAAGGGGCTAAAGATACTTAACCCTGCCCGTTCGGGGAGCTGCCTGGCTCTTGAGTGTTGACTAGCATTTGCATGGGCACCCATCGTGCAATCCCATATGGGAATCGCTCACCACAGCACGACTGGCAGGCAAGATCCGACCGAACGAAGGTGGGGATGTTGATGCAGGTCAACAATGGTGTTGCCGCCAACGAGATCCCTGGCGTGACGTGGCAGAAGGGGAGCGCAAGCCTCGGGGACGGGAACTGCATCGAGATCGCAGCGCTACCTGAGGGGGGCGTGGCCATGCGCAACTCTCGCTACCCCGACGGGCCGGCACTGGTGTTCACCACGGCTGAGCTTGCGGCGTTCGTCGCGGGCGCCAAGGATTCAGAGTTCGATCACCTGACGCTCTGAACAGTGAACCTTAGGCCATAGCTTGGATCGGCGGACTCCGAGACGGCATGCTGGGTACGCTAAGTGCCTTCTGCCTTCTCGGAGTTCGCATGCCTACCCCTCGTCTTGCGCGTTTACGACCTGACGCGTCTGTCGTCCCCTTGCAACCGGCACCCTCTCGTGCTGTCGCGGGTCGGCTGCTGGGCGAGGAACTGCGCCGGTGGCGGGAGTCGCGAGGGCTGACGCTGAAAGACGTGGCTCCGGTCATACGGGGGTCGACCTCGAAGATCAGCAGGTTGGAACGCGGAGAGAGCCCTCCCAAGCCGCGGGACGTGCGGGACCTGGCCCGCCACTACGGCCTCGGCCAACAGGAGATGCAGTTGGTGGAGCGGCTCCTGGAGCAGGCTCAGGACTGCGAGTGGTACGAGCAGTTTTCGGATGTGACCCCCACCTATCTGCGTCGGCTCATCCAGCTGGAGGGCTCTGCGAAGTCGATCTGCACCTTCGAGAACCAGGTGGTTCCCGGGTTGCTACAGACCCGCGAGTACGCCCGGGAGCTTGTTCGGCTCGTGATGCCCGGCGCCTCGGAGGACGAGATCGACAGGGTCGTGGAGCTACGGATCAGGCGCCAGCTCATTCTGGCGCACGGCGTTCCCCGACTCACTGCCTTGCTCGACGAGAGCATCCTGTACCGGCCCCGCGGCGGCGACCGGGTCATGCGGGAGCAGATGGAACATCTGCTTCGCGCGGCCGGCACCGCCAAGGTGAATGTACGTGTGATCAAATTGGACCGGGTGACGCCACCGCATCCGATCACGCATCTGGTCTTCCCCGAAGGGGGCCCCTCGGAGCTCGCGTACGTCGAGCTCATCAGGAGCGCGAACTATGTGACTCAGACCAGGGCCCTCGACGATTACCGGAAGATACTGACCCATCTGCGCGATATCTCCGCCAGCTTGGAGGAGAGCAGGGACATCATCGTGGAAGCCGCAGAACGCTATCGCTGACCGGAACCGCCGAGGGCCTGCCGGCTGCGCCTAGAGGAGGCCCATTCCGCCCCATTCGACCCACTCCGTGGGCCGCATATCGGGAGGTGGGGGCGGCGTATCGGGGCGCCAGTCGATCACATCCACCAGCCCGGGGTCGACGATGGTCATGCCTTCGAAATACTGCCGGACTTCGTGGTCTTCCCTCACACGGCCCCAGCGGTTGTGAGTGCTCTCAGCCATCAGCTGGGTGACATCACGGCGTACGGTGGGGTTATCACTGACCAGCTGACAGATGACCATGCAACTGCCCGCTGGAAGCGCCGCGGCGACCCTTTTCACCAAAGCTGCAGGGTCTCGTTGATCGTCGGTGTCCGGCAGGCAGTGCAGGACCGACACGAAGAGGGCCGCAATGGGCTTCGTCCAGTCGAAGAATTCCTTCGTGGCTTCGAGAATCCGTTCGGTGTTCCGCATGTCCTGGTCGATGACCATCGTATTGCTGTTCTCGTGCAGAGTCGTGCGTCCGTGTGCGAGCACCATCGGGTCGTTGTCGATGTAGGCGACCTTCGCGTCGGGGGTTACCCGCTGCGCCACTTCGTGCACGTTGTCCTGGGTCGGCAGACCGGATCCGTGATCGAGGAACTGGGTGATGCCGAAGTCGGTGACGATGATGCGCACGACGCGCCGGAGGAACTCGCGGTTGGTGCGGGCCAATTGCTGGGAGTTGGGCGCGATTCTCAGGAGTCTGTCACAGGCGTCCCGGTCCACCTGGTAGTTTTCCACGCCTCCCAACAGCCAGTCGTACATGCGGGCGACGCTGGGTGTCTCCATGTCGATGTAGTGAGCTTGGGATTCCTCCCCGTGGGCCATGCCCCCTCCTCGGCGGCCTGAGACGAAGGCCAAATGCAGTGGGAGGGACCCATCGTAGGGAGGAGCGGGGCCGCGCGCTATCGGACAACAGGGCTACTACCCCAGGTGTTGGAGCCCACAGAGGGTGACTATTACGACGGCGCACTACCGGCTGAATACAGGCGTCAAGAGGTCGCTGTCCACGCCCAGCCGGGCGGCCATGCACGCGGGGAGGGCTTCCAGAACACGTTCAGCACTTCGCAGGAGGGATCGCACGGCATAGTCGGGCAGTCCCATCAGCGCCGCTGTCTTGTCGACCGACAGGCCCAGGTGGTGGTGAAGAAGCACCGTGTCGGCCTGTGCCGCCTCCAGGAGGCAGTGCACGCTCCATGCGTGCCGGGCCCGGCAGTTCGCCCTGCCGTCAACCTCTCGGCTCAGCAGGCTCCAAGCCACTGCTGCCGGGCAGTTGCTGCGTAACGCCATCGGCCAATGTGTGGAGAGAGCGTCGAAGGCGGCGACCACACATTGCTCGGCCTGTGCACGATCTCCGGTTCGTACACGTGCGTAGTGCAGGTACGGACCATGGTGCATCTGCCGGAAGGCCATATATTCCAGCCGGAAACACATCGGGGTGCTACCCCCCTCTGGCACGGGCACGGTCGGCCGCAGGTGGTGAGTGTTCATGATGCAGAGTCTCCTTCCGTGTCCCCGCGCTCGGAGGCACTGGTTTCCCACAACGCCCGGTAGGCGTGGGGCTCGGCTCCCAGGCATGTGATCAGTTCACGGAGTACGTCCCAGTCCGGCACCTTTCGCCCCTCCAAAGCCGCTGTTACCACCGCGGCGTCGAGGCCGGCTTCCGCACACAGACTGGAGACTTCCGGGGCTCCGGCCACCAGGTGGGCTCCACGCAAAGCCGCCGGCAACCGCTGTGGTGCAGTCAAGGAGGTGTTTGATTCCGTACCCCAGGCTCGCTCCCACAGCAGACGCAGGTCCGCAGGGGAGCCCCCAACCGCCTCGGTCAGCATGTATGTCACCGGCCAGGACGGCAGGCCCTGGCCCTCGAACACCAGGGCCACCAAGCTGATTGGCAGGACGAGTCGTGCAGCGATGGTGCTCAGCTCGGTCTGGGATGCACGCCGCAGGGTTGCCAGGGCTTTGGCCAACCGGCGTACCGCCTCTTCCGCCATCGGAGGTACCGGCAGAACGTCGGACCCGAGGCATTGCCTGATGGCGAGAAGCCCACTTCGCGGCTCCACCTCGCCGCCACCTGCCTGTTGGTACCGGGCGAGGGTCCTGTTGGCCTTGGCCCCTCCCCACCGGGCTCGGGCAGATGCCTCGTTCACGCCGGCAGCATCGGCGATCTCGGCCCACTCGGCTCCCTCGGACCGGGCTTCGACCACAGCCGCCGCGGCGTAGCAGCGCGCGTCTTCCCGCAACCGGGCAGACCGGTCCAGCACTGATGCGAGGGAAGAACGCATATCGGGGACGACCAGCAACACCTCGATCGCCATGGCCATTTCCTCGGCGATCGCATGACTGAGATGCGGGCCCTGGGGCGCGGGGGCGGTGCGCCTGTCACGGTCCCGACGATACTGGGCCCGGCGTCGGCACTGGAGGTCGCAGTAGTCTCGACGACGCCCCCGACCGCCTTTCTGCGCGACGGGCTTTCCGCAGTATCCACAGAGAACCTGTTCTGAGGGCACAGTCACGGAAGCACTTCCCTCCCGCCCTTGTGACGCGTGGCGCACCTACGCGACAGTGGGGGCAGCGGCTCCACACGGGCGCCACGATCCCGAGAGTGACGCCCGAACCGGTGTGAGTGGTCAGCCTCGACGAAGGCGGACGAACCGCAGGCTGCTGCGGCAGGACGCCACCAGCGACATCACGAGAAGCGGCAATACGATCTGGTCCGGACTCTGGACGGTCACGGATGCCCACCAGATGATGAGAATCACCAGAACCAGGCTGAAGCAGATCCGAATGTCCCACAGACACGCGGAAGGAGTTTCACTACGCCGCCGAAGCGGGATAATGCACGTGCGAAGCATCGGGGAGGCCGTAGCACGCTCCCGGTCGTTTCGAGAGGTCACTGGATACGCCTTTCTGGGCGTTGATGGCCTGTCAGGTGGCCTCGGGCCTCACCCCGGGGCCACCGCACACAGTCCGCCATCATCTCGCTGCATGCGGTGAGCCAACCATACCGTCGGATGTTGGCCCCACACCTGCAAATCGTGCAGCCCGAATATTTTTCCCCTCATGCAAGTCGCTGGCGTATGCAAGAGGATGCGAATCGACCCTCTCTCCGCATTTTGCTGATCACAGAGCAGCTCACAGCGATCGAAACTTTCCATTGCTCGATCAGATCAGAACAACAACCATGAGTGATACGCCTCTCCATGGAGACAGCCCCTGCTCAACGCCAGTAGGTCGGCTTCGTTCGCGCCCCCGTCGAAACCTTCACATGCGGAGCTGTCGCATCCAGCCACCTGCACAAGCACATGGGAATGCCAGACACTTCACATACGCTAAGACGGCGACTTTCCTGCCAGAGCTTCCGCATCCATGGGAGTTGAGCATCCTCCCTCCGGCCTGCAGGGCAACACGTCGTGAAAGGCGTCCCGATATGTCCCGTAAGGGCGTCTCCCGAGCAAATCCCAGCCGAAGTCGCCAAGCAGGAGCGAACGGCAACCGGAGGCCCCAGCTCCCGGCCCACGCGTCCAGCGGTCACGGTCGGGCGGGTTGCCCAGGGTCGCAGGTACGGCTCGGGCTGCTTCGCACCAACCGGCCGACGGGGCCGGCGTGGTCGTCGGTGAAGCGCCGGTTCTTCGCATCCAACCTGGCCTCCTCTACGACCGACACGGTCGGGGCGCGCACTGCCCGAGGACCCACGTATCCCCCACCGCCACTGGTCAGTTGCACTACGACCCAAGGGCGCCATTCCACGCGGCGTCGCTCCTCACCGGAATCACATAACCGGCGATGTATATATACCAAGCAGGAGGAGCAAACGCTTCCCGCATATGCGTGCGGCAGGTAGAGCAAAGCAAGTGGAAGGTTGCGTATAACTCTGCCCAATTGTGTTCATCAGAGCGGTTCGAGGGGTGCTTTCAGAGTCAAGATTGGGCCCGAAAAGCGCCCGGCTCGCTGACAGGACACAGGGTGCCGCTGCGCGGAGAGAAGGGACGTCTACGTGACGCATCGCGGAGCACGCAAGGCGGCGGAACGTGCGGCGGGGGCGGCGGCGGAGCGGTTGCTGCGGCTCGGTCGGCACTTGCAGGGCGCTTCTACGACACCGGACCTGCGTGCGGTCTACCGCACCGACCAGCACGTCAACGACGCTCCGTACCGTGAGCGGTGGGCCCACGACAAGGTGGTGCGCTCGACGCACGGTGTGAACTGTACGGGCTCGTGTTCGTGGAAGGTGTACGTCAAGGACGGGTTGATCACCTGGGAGACGCAGCAGACGGATTACCCGTCGGTGGGGCCGGACCGTCCGGAGTACGAGCCCCGGGGCTGCCCGCGCGGGGCGTCCTTTTCCTGGTACACGTACTCGCCGACCCGGGTGCGATATCCCCATGTCCGCGGTGTCCTGCTGGAGATGTACCGGGAGGCGCGGAACCGGCTGGGCGATCCGGTGGCGGCCTGGGCCGAGATCACCGGAAACAGCGAGAAACGACGGCGATATCAGAATGCGCGCGGCAAGGGCGGGCTGGTGCGGGCGGGCTGGGACGAGGCCCTGGAGATCGCGGCCGCGGCTCATATCCACACTTTGCGGGAGTACGGCCCGGACCGGATCGCGGGATTCTCGCCGATTCCGGCGATGTCGATGGCCTCGCACGCGGTCGGTGCCCGGTTCATGTCGCTGATCGGCGCGCCGATGCTGTCGTTCTACGACTGGTACGCGGATCTGCCGATCGCCTCGCCGCAGGTCTTCGGCGACCAGACGGACGTGCCGGAGTCGGGTGACTGGTGGGACGCGGCGTATCTGATGCTGTGGGGTTCGAACGTGCCGGTGACCCGGACCCCGGATGCCCACTGGATGGCCGAGGCCCGCTACCGCGGCCAGAAGGTGGTGGTGGTCTCCCCCGATTACGCGGACGCCACGAAGTTCGCCGACGAGTGGCTGCACCCGCATCCGGGCACGGACGGGGCGCTGGCGATGGCGATGGGCCACGTGATCCTGCGGGAGTGCTTCGTCGACCGGCAGGTGCCGTATTTCACCGACTATGTGAAGCGGTTCACGGACCTACCGTTCCTCGTCGGGCTGGAGGAGCGTGACGGGTCCTTCGTGCCGGGAAAATTCGTCACAGCGGCTGCTCCGGGACTGTCCGCGGAGGGGCAGGGCGTGGAGGCCGACCATTGGAAGCCCATGGTCTTCGATGCGGGCCGCGGTGTTCCTGTGGCACCGCCCGGCACGTTGGGGGAACGCTGGTCCGAACGCGGAGCGGGCCGCTGGCACCTCGGCCTGGGCGACCTCGACCCCTTGCTCACCTTCCACCAGGAGCAGGACGGCACGCATGTGGAGGTCGTGCTCCCGCGTTTCGACCAGGCGGCGGGAGAGGCGCCCGGTAACGGAAGCACCGTGCGGCGGGCGGTGCCGGTGCGCAAGCTGGGCGGGCGCTGGGTGACGACGGTCTTCGACCTGTTGCTGGCCCGCTACGGGGTGCGCCGCCCGGGCCTGTCGGGGCAGTGGCCGCAGGGGTACGACGATGCGGCGCTGCCGTGTACGCCTGCCTGGCAGGAGGCGCTGACCTCGGTTCCGGCGAGTGTGGTGGTGCGCGCAGCGCGGGAGTTCGCACACACCGCGGAGAAGACCAACGGGCGCTGCATGATCGTGATGGGGGCGGGCACCAACCACTGGTTCCACTCGGACACGATCTACCGTTCGTTTCTGACGCTGTTGTTGCTGACCGGCTGCCAGGGCGTCAACGGTGGTGGTTGGGCCCACTACGTCGGGCAGGAGAAGGTGCGCCCGTATGCGGGCTGGCAGCAACTGTCCACGGCCGCCGACTGGGTACGCCCGTCGCGGCAGATGGCGGGCACGCCGTACTGGTACCTGCACACCGACCAGTGGCGCTACGAGTCCTACCGCGCCGATGCGCTGGCCTCCCCGACAGGGCGGGGGCTGTTCTCGGGCCGGCACACCGCCGACCTGGTGGCGCTGTCCGCCCGCCTGGGCTGGATGCCCTCCGCCCCCACGTTCGGCGACAACCCGTTGGACCTGGGGGAACGGGTCCGCGCCGACGGGCGCGAGCCGGGGCAGTGGGTCGCCGACCAGCTCCGGCGGGGGCGGCTGGGCTTCGCGTGCGAGGACCCGGACGACCCGGCGAACTGGCCGCGGGTGCTGACCGTATGGCGGGCGAACCTGATCGGTTCCTCCGCCAAGGGCAACGAGTACTTCCTGCGGCACCTGCTGGGCGCCGGCGACAACGCGAGCGCCGAAGAAGCACGGCCCGAGGCCCGGCCGCGCGATGTCACCTGGCACGAGCAGGCACCGCGCGGCAAGCTGGACCTGCTGCTGGCGTTGGACTTCCGGATGACCTCCACGACCTTGATGGCGGATCTCGTGCTGCCGGCCGCCACCTGGTACGAGAAGCACGACCTGTCCAGCACGGACATGCACCCGTATGTGCATGCCTTCTCCCCCGCGATCGACCCGCCTTGGCAGACACGGACCGACTTCGAGATCTTCCACGGTCTGGCAGCCAAGTTCAGCGAACTCGCCCGAGGGCGTCTGGACACCCGCTACGACCTGGTGGCCACGGCCCTGCATCACGACACACCCGGCGAGACGGCGCAGCCCGGCGGTACGGTGCCCGACTGGCGGGAGGCGGGACCGCCCCGGCCAGGGCACAACATGCCGGCCTTCGCCCTCGTCGAGCGGGACTACACGGCGGTGGCCGCGAAGCTGGCGAGCCTGGGGCCGTTGGCCGAGGAGTCGGGCATGACGGTCAAAGGGGTGACCGTGTACCCGCGGGCGGAGGCCCGGTGGCTGGCCGACCGGTGTGGAACGGCCCCGCAGGCACCGGCGCTCGGGCGCCCGCTGCTGGATACCGACGTGAAGCTGTGCGAGGCGATCCTCGCCCTCTCCGGCACCACCAACGGCCGGCTGGCCGCCGAAGGCTTTGCACGTCTCGCCGAGCGCTGCGGAACGGACAGCCGGCTGGAGACGCTCGGCGAGTCGGTTGCCGAGCGGCGAATCGTCTTCTCCGACACCCAAGCCCGCCCGGTACAGGTGTCGGCGAGCTTCGAGTGGTCGGGCAAGGAGGGGCCCGAGCGGCGGTACGCGCCATTCACCATCAACACGGAGCACCGCAAGCCCTGGCACACGCTCACCGGCCGCCAGCACTTCTACCTCGACCACGACTGGATGGCCGAACTCGGCGAGCAACTGCCCGTCTACCGGCCACCGCTGGACCTGGCCGCACTGGGCGAACACCCCCAGACAGGGGCGGGAGGCGTCCGATCGGTGACGGTTCGCTATGTCACCCCGCACTCGAAGTGGTCGATCCACTCCGAGTACCAGGAGAACCTGCTGATGCAGACGCTGGCCCGCGGCGGCCCGGTGATCTGGATCAGCGTCGAGGACGCGGCGCAGATCGAGGTGGCGGACAACGACTGGATCGAGGCGGTCAACCCCAACGGAGTGGTTGTCGCCCGCGCCGTCGTCTCCCACCGGATGCCGACCGGCACGGTGTTCATGTACCACGTACAGGAACGCCTGGTGAACGTGCCCAAGTCGGAGACCACCGGCCGTCGCGGCGGCGTCCACAACGCACTCACCAAGCTCCTGATCAAACCCACCCATCTCATCGGCGGCTACGGCCAGCTGTCCTTCGCCCCGAACTACTACGGGCCCACCGGCAACCAGCGCGACGCCGTCACCGTCATCCGGCGCCGCTCGCAGAACGTGGAGTACTGACATGCCTCGCGGCACACCCCCCACCCCGCGCGTCATGGCCCAGGTGGCCATGGTGATGAACCTCGACAAGTGCATCGGCTGCCACACCTGCTCGGTCACCTGCAAACAGACGTGGACCAACCGCTCCGGCACCGAGTACGCGTGGTTCAACAACGTCGAGACCAGACCAGGACAGGGCTACCCCCGCGGCTACGAGGACCAAGAGCGCTGGCAGGGCGGCTGGCAGCTCAAACACGGCCGGCTGGTCCCGCGCAGCGGCGGCCGCGCCCGCCGATTAGCCCGCCTCTTCGCCAACCCCGAGCTGCCTGACATCGGCGACTACTACGAACCCTGGACCTACGACTACGAGAACCTCACCACCGCCCCGCTCGGCGACGACGTCCCCACCGCGCCGCCCCATTCCCTGATCGACGGCCGCCCCACCGACATCACCTGGGGCCCCAACTGGGACGACGACCTCGGCGGCGGCCCCGAGCACCTCGCCGGCGACCCGGTCCTCCAGAAGATGAACGAACAGGTGCGCCTGGAGTACGAGCAGGCGTTCATGTTCTACCTGCCCCGCATCTGCGAGCACTGCCTGAACCCGTCATGCGTGGCCGTGTGCCCCTCCGGCGCCCTCTACAAGCGCATCGAGGACGGCATCGTCCTCGTCGACCAGGACCGCTGCCGCGGCTGGCGCATGTGCGTGACCGGCTGCCCGTACAAGAAGGTCTACTTCAACCACCAGACCGGCAAGGCCGAGAAGTGCACCTTCTGCTACCCGCGCATCGAAGCGGGCGACCCCACCATCTGCTCGGAGACCTGCGTCGGCAGGCTGCGCTACCTCGGCGTCATGCTCTACGACCCCGACAAGGTCGGCGAGGCCGCTCGCGTCACCGACGAGAAGGACCTCTACGAAGCTCAACTCGGCTGCTTTCTCGACCCCTTCCACCCCGAGGTCGCCCACGCCGCCGAAGCCTCCGGCATCCCGCACGACTGGGTCACCGCCGCCCGCCGCTCCCCCGTCCGCGCGCTGATCACCGACTACCGCGTCGCGCTGCCCCTGCATCCCGAGTACCGCACCATGCCCATGGTCTGGTACGTGCCCCCGCTGTCGCCCGTGGTGGAATCCCTGACCGCCACCGGGCACAACGGCGAGGACCCCGCCAAGCTGTTCGCCGCCATCGACTCCCTGCGCATCCCCCTGGAATACCTCGCCCACCTCTTCACCGCGGGCGACACCGCACCCGTCGAGGCCGCCCTGTGCCGGCTGGCCGCGATGCGCGCCCACATGCGGCGCATCAACCTCGGTGACCCCCGCGATCCCGCGATCGCCCGCAGCGTCGGCCTGGACGAGCGCGCCATCGAGGACATGTACCGGCTGCTCGCCCTGGCCAAGTACGAGGACCGGTACGTCATCCCCACCAGCTACACCGGAACGCTCCCCCCGGACACGGCGGACAGCGGGTGCAGCCTGGACGGAGACGGCGGCCCCGGCATGTACGACATCGGCCTGCCGGACATGGAGGCTTTCCACGCTCCGCCGGTCACTGAACCCGCCACGGCCGGCAACGGGCTACGCGGCCGCGTCAACCTGCTCAACTGGGACGGTAGGGGTGCCCCCCGCGGCCTGTTCCCTCGCCGCCGGGAGAACGAACGATGACAACAGCCGGCCCTGCCGTCCATCAGGCTGCCTCCCTGCTGCTGACCTACCCCGACGGTGACTGGCCCGTACGGCTGGCCGCCGTCGTCGAGACGATGCGCCAGCTGCCCGGGGAGGCGCCGGCCGCGCTGTTGCGCTTCTGCGGCCACGCGCAGGCCGTGCCACTCCTCGACCTGGCGGCCCGCTACGTACTCACCTTCGACCGCAGCCGACGCCGCACCCTGCACCTGACCTACTACACCGACGGCGACACCCGCCGCCGCGGCGCCTCCCTGGCCCGCATCAAAGCCCTCTACCGCAACTACGGCTGGCAGCTGGGAGACGGCGAACTGCCCGACTTTCTGCCTGCCGCACTGGAATTCACCGCGCGCTGCCCCGTACCCGGCCTTCGCCTGCTGCGGGAGCACCGGCCCGCCCTCGAACTGCTCGGCGATGCATTGGAGAAGTACCGGAGCCCGTACGCCGACGTGCTACGCGCCGTGCGCGACACCCTGCCCGCTCCCGCCGCCGCGGACCGCGCCGCCGCTCACACCCTGGCACGCACCGGCCCTCCCACCGAGAACGTGGGCCTCGATCCCTTCCCGGCCCAAGGGTCCTCGCACACCGAAGGAGCCCGCAGGTGACCCACGTGCACATCGCCCTGTGGGGAGTGCTGCCCTACCTGGTTGTGACCGTCCTGGTCGCCGGCACCGCCTGGCGCTACCGCTACGACCGCTTCGGCTTCACCACGCGCTCCAGCCAGCTCCACGAATCCCGCCTGTTGCGGATCGGCGGGCCCCTCTTCCACTACGCCCTCTTCGCGGTCATCGGCGGACACGTCATGGGCCTGCTCGTTCCCGAGTCCCTCACCGACCGTCTGCACGTCAGCGAGGCCCAGTACCACCTGGTCGCCCTGACCGTCGGCGGGCTGGCGGGCCTCGCCGCCGTCGCGGGCCTCGCGATTCTCCTCCACCGGCGACTGCGCGTACCCGCCGTCCGCGCCGCGACGAGCCGCAGCGACCGGCTGGTGTATCCCCTGCTCAGCGCCGTGCTGCTCGCCGGTCTGCTGGCCACCGCCTCCTCCGTCACCAACCCTTACGACTACCGGCTGGGCGTCTCGGTCTGGTTCCGCAGTCTCTTCGTCCTCGACCCCGATGTCGGCGCCATGGCCCAGGCACCGTTCGTCTACCAACTCCACGCCCTGTTGGGCATGGCGCTGTTCGCCCTGTGGCCCTTCAGTCGTTTGGCCCATGCCTTCACCGCGCCGCTCGGCTACCTCGTCCGGCCCTACGTCATCTACCGCTCCCGCAGGCGCGGGCCCTATCGCCCGGCCTCGCCACGCCGTCACATCGATCACCGGGCCTGGCCACGACCGTGGCGGCCAGAGCAGCGGCTGCCAGCCACTCACAACCGCGCAAGAAGTCGGAGTACCCGTGGGCCACGAGGCCGCGCTCAGGCGGAAGAGCTACCGGACCCACGCGCGTGAAGGCATCGAGCGGCTGCCGCCAGGTTGTTTCGCATCCGTCATGGCAGCCGGCATCGTCTCCAGAGCAGCCACCACCATCGGCGCGCAGACAGCGGCCCGTGTCCTTGCCGCGCACCGGAACACGGCCCGGAGAGGAATCGAGAACCATGCCTGATGGCGAAGCCACCCTGCCGCTGCGATCCCTCAACGCGGCTGGATGGGACCGCACTTAGGTTTCCACGGCCGCCGGATGGGACGAGGAACCGCCGCCAGTGCTCGGCGAACTCCTCGCCGAGTACGCTCCGCCCCCGGCCCGCGTGCTGGATGTCGGCTGCGGACTCGGCATTACCGCGCGGTGGTTCGCCAACCGCTCCTACACCGTGACGGCATGCGACTTCTCAGCCCAGGCGATCCAAGAGGCCCGGCGCCGCACACCGGCCGGTTCGGCGGTGCGGTACGAGGTCCTGGACGTCACCGGCCACTCGCCCTTGGACCCGTTCCCGGTGGTCCTCGATCGCGGCGTACTGCACACCTGCCCCACTGACCGTGAGCGTCGGACGTTCGCCGCGGCGATGGCCCGGGTGTGCCGGCCCGGCGGACTGTGGGTGCACATCGGGGCCGCCGCACTCGGCGAAGAAGACGCCCTGGACCAGTCCTGTGGACCGTCCTGGACCACGGAGGAGACTTTCCGCGACACAGTCGCCGCGTGGTTCACCGTGCTCGATCTTCGCGTCGCTGCTTTCGGCCGGCGGGCGGGGGTGGCGGACTGGTCGGCTCGGTACGCCGTGCTCCGAAGGAGGGACCCGGCGTAGGGACAGCGGCTGGGTCCGCGGGTTTTGGGCCCGGAACGCCGCCTTGCTCCTCACCACCGCATAGGGGCGGGCACTATGGCACGCGTGCGGCGAAAGCGCAACCCGCCTTCCTGAACGCTTCGTTGGGCAGAACGTGCTGGTCGCGGATGCGGAGCGCTGGGTACCTTCGGCTCCCATATCCGCGGTCCCGGTCCGGGGCCGCGTTCGCGTTCGTATCTGGGGGTGTTCTCTCATGCCCGTTCACCACGCATGCCGGCGTGCGCACGCCGTGCCGTACGCACCGGGATCCCGCCGATGAGGGTGGGGATCGTCGGGGCCGGGCGGATGGGGCAGGTGCATGCCCGTGCGCTGGCGGAGCTCGCCGACGGGGTGTCCCTGTCCGTTTACGACGCCGACGCCGGTGCCGCCGAGCGGCTGGCCCGGACGCTCGGAGGTCCCGCCGGGCCGTGCACCGGCGGGGTCACGGTGCGGCACTCGCTCGACGAACTCGTCGGCTCGTCGGACGCCTTGGTGGTCGCGACGCCGGCCACCCGGCGCAGCGGGCCGCTGCTGGCGGCGGCGCGTGCCGGACTGCCGGTGTTCTGCGAGAAGCCGCTGGCAGCGGGGGTGGAGCAGGCGCGGGAACTCGCCGCGGCCTTGTCCGGGGCCCGGATCCACGTGGGTTTCCAGCGCCGGTGCGATCCCGAGTACCAACTGCTGCGGGAAGAGGTCACGTCCGGTCGGCTGGGGCGGATCCTGATGGTGCGCTGTACGGCCTTCGACCACGCGCCGCCTGCCGCCGGGTACGAGCAGGGCGCCGGAGACATCTTCACCGACTGCCTCATCCACGACATGGACGCGGTGCAGTGGCTGACCGGGCAGGCGGTCGTGGCCGTGCAGGCCGACGGTGTGCGGCGCCTGGGTGATGCCGGTGCCGTCTCCGGCGGTGCGGGTGGCCAGGACGGCGGGTACGACGTGGCGACCGCCGTGCTCACCCTGGCCGACGGCGCCCGGGCCGTGCTCACGGCCTCCCGTCTCGATCCGCACGGCTACGACCACCGCGTCGAGGTCCTCGGCACGCTGGGCTCCGTGTCCGTGGGGCTCGGTGACCGCACTCCGCTGCGGCTGGTGCGTACGACCGGTGCAGGGGCCGCCGCCGGACCGGCGCCGCAGTCCGCCTTCACGGATTTCACCGACCGGTTCCGGGGCGCCTACCGGGCCGAGATGCGCGCCTTCCTCCAGATGGCCGCGCACGGCGGCCGCAGCGTGTGCACCGTGCAGGAAGCGCTGCTGGCCCAGGAGGTGGCCGACGCCGCCGGGCGCTCAGCGCGCGGCGGTGCCCGGGTCGCCCTCTCCTCCGGGACCGGCCTCTCGTACGTCGCCGTCGGCGGCGGACACGCGAACGGAACGACAGGGAGCCGGCACCGATGACCACCACGGCAGTGCGTTCGTCCCACACCTCGCGGCGGCGCGGCCTGATCGCGTGCGCGGCCGTCCTGACCACCCTGTTGACCGTGCCCGCCCCTTCCCCCGCTCCCGCCCGCGCGGCGCACGGGGCGGACGACCCCACCAACGTCATCCTGCTCATCGGGGACGGCATGGGCGACTCGGAGATCACCCTCGCCCGCAACTACACCGTGGGCGCCACGGGCCGGCTGGCCATGGACCGGCTGCCGGTGACCGGCGCGTCCCTGACCTCGTCCGTGGACGAGCACGGCCGCCCCGACTACGTCACCGACTCGGCCGCCGGCGCCACCGCCTGGGCCACCGGCCGCAAGACCGTCAACGGCCGCGTCTCCAAGACGCCGGACACCGACCGGCCGCTGCCCACGCTGCTGGAGCTCGCCCAGCGCCAGGGCCATGCGACCGGAAGCGTCACCACCGCCTCGGTCACCGACGCCACGCCCGCCGCCCTGACCGCCCATGTCACCGACCGCAGTTGCAAAGGGCCGGCCGACATGGCCGAGTGCCCCACCGACACCCTCGCCCGCGGCGGCGCGGGGTCGATAGCCGAGCAGAGCGTCGCGCGCCGCCCTGACGTGTTGCTCGGCGGTGGGGCCGGGGTCTTCGGGCAGACCATCGCGCAGGGGCCGCACCAGGGCCGTACGGTCCTCCAGCAGGCTCGCGCAAGCGGTTATCAGGTGGTACGCGACCGCGCAGAACTGGCGGCGGCGCGGCCCGGGAAGCCGGTGCTGGGGCTGTTCGCGGACGAGTCCGTACCGGTGGAGTGGAGCGGCCGGCCCGCGGCCGTCGGTGGCACGGCTCCCCAGCGTTGCGCCCGCAACGCCGCGCGTCCGGCCGGCACACCCGATCTGGCGGAGTCCACCCGCGCCGCCCTGCGGCTGCTCACCGCGGGGCGTGGTGTCGCCGACGGCGGGCCGGCCGGTACGGGGGCTAAGAAGGGCAAGGGGTTCTTCCTCCAGGTCGAAGGGGCCTCCATCGACGACAAGGACCACGATGCCGACCCCTGCGGCCAGATCGGCGAGACCGCCGCCTTCGACCGGGCGGTCGCCGCGGCGCTGGAGTTCGCGGCCGGGCACCCCCGTACGCTCGTCATCGTGACCGCCGACCACGGCCACGCCAGCCAGATCATCCCCACCGACGCCCGCCCGCCGGGCCTGTCCGCCACCCTCGTCACCGACGAGGGCAGCCCGATGCACGTCGGCTACGCGACCAACGCGACCGACGACGTGCAGGAGCACACCGGTGTTCAGGTCCGCGTCGCCGCGCAAGGGCCGCAGGCGCACCGCGTGCAGGGTGTCCACGACAACACCGCACTCTTCGGGACCGTACGCGCCGCCCTCGGCCTGCGGAGAGAATAAGCGCAGCGCGCGGGAAAGACGAATTTCCGGTCCGCGGTTCCGGTGCGGCCAATTCGTGCACGGTCGGCGCAGGTTGAAGAATTTCCGGGCCCAATCCAGCATGGTCCACCGGAAGCGGACCTCCGCCATTCCGGCACAGCCTCCATGGAAATGAAGGGTGTAAAGCGTTGAGTTCTTCCATAGAATTGCCCCGGTGGCCCCAGCTCTCCGACGAGGACATCGAAGCAGCGGTCGCGGCGCTGCGCTCCAACCGTCTGGTCGGCCTGGGGAACAGCGTCGTCACGGACTTCGAGGCGGCGCTGGCGGCCGGACAGGGCGTCGAGCACGCCGTCGCGGTGTCCACCGGCACCGCCGCCGTGCACTTGGCGCTGCACGCCCTCGACGTCGGTCCCGGCGACGAGGTGATCGTGCCGACCCATACCTTCATCGGCTCCGCCAGCCCCGTCACCTACCTCGGCGCGCGCCCGGTCTTCGCCGATGTCACCCCCGACACCCACTGCCTGGATCCCGACTCGGTCAAGGCGCTGCTCACCGAGCGCACGAAGGCCATCGTGGTCGTCCACATCAACGGGTGTGCCGCCGACATGGAGGCGCTGAGCGCGCTGGGCGCCGAGGCGGGCGTCCCGGTGATCGAGGACATGGCGCAGGCGCTCGGCACCCGTATCGGCGGGCGTCCGGTCGGCGGCTTCGGTGACCTCGCCTGCGTCAGCCTCTTCGAGCAGAAGGTCATCACCTCCGGCGGCGAGGGCGGCGCCGTCCTGACGAACAACCCGGCCTACGCCGAGCGGGTGCGGCGGCTGCGCAGCCATGGCGAAGGTCCCATCGAGGGCCGTCCCGGGCTCATCTGGGCGCACGAGGTGGGTTACAACTACCGGCTCACGAGCGTGCAGGCGGCGGTCGGCCATGCCCAGCACAAGCGCCTGGACGCCATGGTGGAGGCCCGCCGGCACAACGCCGCGTACCTGACGGAGCGGCTGGGCGGCATCGACGGGCTGGAGCTGCCGGTGGAGCCGGAGAACACCGTGCACGCGTTCTGGAAGTACGTGGTGCGCGTGGCGCCGGGCGGCGGCCGCGCCCCGGCCGCCGAGGTCGCGGCGACGCTGCGCTCGCGCGGCGTACCGGTGCTGCTTCGTTACCCCTTCCCGCTGCACCGCCAGCCCGCGTTCGCCGAGCACCAGGGCGTGTCCCTGCCGGTCGCCGAGCGGCTGTCCCAGGAGCTGCTGGCGCTGCCCTCCCACCCGGGGCTCGGCGAGAAGCACCTCGACCACATCGCGGACGAGGTGCGCCGGGCCGTCACCGCGTGACGTACGGCCGCCGCGCCGGGCGGTGCGACCGCCCCCGCCCGGCGCGGCGCCCTTCCTTCTTCCACCGACGTCAGGAGAGCGCATGTCCCCCGCCCCCGCCCCCGTCCCGCACGACGACGCCGGCCGGCCCCGTACCGTGCTCGGCACCTCCGCCTTCGGTCAGAACGAACGCGCCTTCCCCGTCTACGACGCCTACTGGGAAGGCGGTGGCCGGGCCTTCGACACCGCCTGGCTGTACGGGCACGCCTACGGGCCCGGCTGCTGCGAGCGCGCCTTCGGCGCATGGGCCACGTCCCGCGGTGTCCAGGACGAGGTGTGGGTCCTCGCCAAGGGCGCGCACACGCCCGAGTGCCTGCCCGACCGGGTCGAAGGCCAGCTCAACGAGAGTTTCGAGCGCATGGGGCGCGGCAGCGCCGCGCTCTACATGCTGCACCGGGACAACCCCGACGTGCCGGTGGGCGAGTTCGTCTCCGTCCTCTCCGACCTGGTCAAGCGCGGGCTGATCGGTGCCTACGGCATGTCGAACTGGCCGCTGGAGCGGGTCAAGGAGGCCGTGGCGTACGCGCGGGCCCACGCGCTGCCCGCCCCTGCCGGGGTGAGCAACCAGTTCAGCCTGATCGACATGGTGCACCCGATCTACCCGGGGACCGTGACGGCCAACGACCCGCAGTGGCGCGCCTGGCTCGCCGAGGAGGAGGTCTGCCTCTACCCGTGGGCGAGCCAGGGCCGCGGGGCGCACGCTCTCGACGACCCGGACGAGCTGCGCACCGGGCCGCTCGCGGAGTCCTGGTACAGCGAGACCAACGCGGAGCGGGTGCGGCGCACCCGGGTCCTCGCCGACAGCAAGGGCGTCTCGGCGACGGGGCTGGCCCTGGCCTGGACGCGGTCCCAGCCGTTCCCGGTCGCCCCGCTGATCGGGCCGCGGCAGGTGGCGGAGGTGCGCGATTCGCTCGCCGCGACGGCGTACACCCTCAGCGAGGCCGAGCGCGAGTGGCTGGAGCACGGCACCGGCACGCTGCCCGGAGTGTGACGGGGCCGCCCCGCGGCCGATGACAGCGGAAAGGCGGCACAGCGGTGGTCCTCGCTGTGCCGCCTTGCGCTTGTTGCGTGTCGCGTGTGCCGTGTCGTCAGTTCAGCGCCTCCAGCAGGGGCGCGTAGTAGCCGCCGTCGGTGTGCGCCGCCGCGACGAGCATCCGGTACGGCTCCCACTGCGCGTACGCTTCCCGGCCGGGCTTGGCCAGTTCCCGTTCCAGGCCCCAGGTCTCCAACTGGATGGAGTGCCCCATCAGCAGGGCGATGTCCGCCTCCGTGCGCAGGAAGGGGCGGGCGAGGCCGGTGACCGCTTCCTGGAGCCGGCGGCGGCCCGCCTCGTCCGCCGGGCCCGGTGCCGTACCGGGTTCCGGCGGCGCGTAGGCGATCTTGATCAGTTCGTTGAGGTCGAGCTGTACGGGGGCGACGACCGCGAACTCGAAGTCGAGCAGCGACACCACCTCCGACCCGTTCCACAGGGCGTTGACCGGGGAGAAGTCGCCGTGGTTCAGCACGCGCGGGGCACCCGGCAGCGCGGCCCAGTACCGGTCGAGGGCGTCGCTCAGGCGCTTGAGCTCCTGGTCGGTGAGCACCTGCGCCGCGTGCAGCCGCAGCAGGCTCTCCGCCGCCTCGTCGGGCGTCTGCGCGTAGAAGGGGTTGCGGGAGCGGGCCAGCGGCGCGGCGGTGGCCGCGTCGACCCGGTGTGCGGCCCGGGCCCTGGCCCAGAGCTGCCGGACCGCCGTGATGCGCCGGTCCCAGTCCAGGTCCGGCCAGGCGTCCTCCAGGCCGACCCCGTCGATGCGGGCCATCGCCACCCACTGGTGGCCCCGGGTGGTGCCGGTCTCCAGTACGCGCGGGTAGCCGACCTCCGGCGGCAGCACGGCGGACAGCCGGGCCTCGCGCCGCAGATCGGCGGAGCCGGCGGCGCCCGCGACCCGTACCGCGAGGCCGCCGCCCAGCCAGGTGGCGTTCGTCCGGCCGCCGGCGCGGCGGGCGGCCGCGAAGTCGATGCCGTGACGGTGGAAGACCTCCGCCGCCACCGCTGCGGTGTCCGCGGCGCGGGCGGCGGCGTCCTGTGCGGCGCCGGGCACTACCGGGCCATCAGCCGGAGCGAGACGACCAGGCGCAGCGGGTCGGGGCCGCCGGGCAGCCGCAGCAGCGGGGGCACCTCGTGCCACATGCGCGGGCCGAGCAGCCGGGCGTCGCCGTCGCGGTCGTACATGGGCTCCAGGTAGCCCTGGCGCAGGATGCGCATCGAGCCGACCGTGTCGTAGCACAGCGGGAACTGGAGGTTGAAGCGGTCGAGGTCGGTGTCGTGCTCGGCGCCGTGCGGGCCGATGTAGTCGCCCTCCCGGTAGGCCAGCAGGAACACCCGTTCGTAGTGCAGGTTCCGGCCGGTGATCCGGTCGACGAGCGGGAGCAGTTCGGCGGCCGTGCGCTCGGCCCAGTCGAGGAGGCCGTGCGCGCGGAAGACCGCGGTGACGCGTTCGGTGTGGGCCGGTGAGTCGGATTTGGCGTCGATGCGCAGCAGCCGGAAGCCGTACCCCAGCGTGCCGGCGTCGTCGGTGTGCTCCTGCGCGTCCACGACGGGCTCGTCGCGCAGCTGCTCGTACACCGAGCGTGCCGCGGCCCGCAGTTCGGTGACGTCGGCGACCTGCGGGATCTGTGCGCACCGGTGGGCGAGGTAATGCGCGCGGAGTGCTTCGGCATCGGCGTCCGCGGTGCTGAGCGTGTCGAGCGTTGCCATGAGCCGGGCGGAATTGGCGACCACAGAAGTTCCCCATTCGGATGGGCGGACGGGCGGACCGGTCAGGCGGTGCCGAGCACCATCAGACGGCGGCTGCTGACGGTGAACGTGCCGCCGTGCTCGTCCGTAACCTTGGCGTCGGAGAAGCCGGCGGTACGGAACCACTCCAGGATTTCCGGCGCGGTGAACATGCGGACGCTGTAGCGGGCCCGTTCCACCTTGCCCTCGCGGATGGTGACCTTTTCCGCGTAATAGCGGCTGGCTTCCGCGTCCAGTTCCTGGATGTCGATCGCCAGGTCGGTGCCGCGCCGCAGCACGTCGACGTGCATCTCGTGGTTGGCCAGGACGCTCGGGATGTGCCGGTACGGGGAGTGCATGTCCAGCAGGAACCGGCCGCCCGGGCGCAGGGCGCGGCGATAGCGGGAGAGGATGTCCCGGTCGGTGGCGTCGTCGAAGTAGCCGAAAGAGCTGTACCAGGAGACCGCCGCGTCGAATTCGGCGTCGAACGTCATCTCCCGCAGGTCGAGATGGCGGTAATCGACGTCGACGCCCATGGTTCGGGCCTCGTCGGCGGCCATGGCCAGGAAGCGTTCGTCCCGGTCGATGCCGACCACGGAAAAGCCCCGGGAGGCCAGCACGTTGGCGTGCCGGCCGTGTCCGCAGGGCGCGTCGAGAAGTTTCATGCCCGGCTCGAATCCGCCGAGTTCGGTCATGGCCGACGCTTCCTGCGCACTCAGTTCGGGAGTGAGGTCGGGAAGGTCGAAGTGATCGTAATCGTCGCCGAAAAGGCTGTCCCAATCGACATGGGGTTGTCTCGGTTCCATATCCTCAGGCTAGGACCGCGGCAGCTTTGTTCACAATGCGGTTACCGGGCCGCGAAGTCGCGCAATCAGGACGGGAATTCGACCCGTTCCGGGAATTCGGAGAATTCCCTCGCGGCACCTCGTCCCCGTCCCGTGCGCCGTCTCCGGCTGCCGTTCAGTCGCCGTGCCAGGTGCGCCACAGCGCGGCATAGGCCCCGCCGGCGGCCAGCAGTTCGTCGTGGCTGCCGAGTTCGCAGATGCGGCCGTCCTCGACCACCGCGATGCGGTCGGCGTCCCGCGCGGTGTGCAGGCGGTGGGCGATGGCGATGACGGTACGGCCCCCCATCACCGCGGCGAGCGCGCGTTCGGCGTGCCGGGCGGTCGCGGGGTCCAGCAGCGCGGTGGCCTCGTCCAGTACCAGCGTGTGCGGGTCGGCCACCAGCAGCCGGGCCAGCGCGACCTGCTGGGCCTGCGCCGCGGTCAGTTCGTACCCGGCGGAGCCCACCACCGTCTCCAGCCCGTCCGGCAGCGCTTCCGCCCAGCCCGCCGCGCCGACCACCTCCAGCGCCTTGCGGGCCTCCGCGTCCCCGGCGGCGGGCCGGGCGAGGGTGAGGTTCTCCCGCAGCGTGCCCCGGAAGATGTGGTGTTCCTGGGTGACCAGCGCGATCCGGCCGCGCAGCTCGCCGGTGCCCAGCTCGACCAGCCGGACGCCGCCCAGCTCGACCGTGCCGGAGCCCGGCTCGTAGGTGCCGGCGAGCAGCTTGCCGAGGGTGGACTTGCCGGAGCCGGACGGGCCGACGACCGCCAGCCGCTCGCCCGGCGCGATGTCCAGGTCGACGCCGTGCAGGATGTCGCGCCCCGGCAGGTAGGAGTAGGTGACCGCGCGGGCGGTGAGCTTCTCGCCGTCCGGTACGGCGCCGGTGGGCCGCCGGTCGGCGGGCAGCTTGCTGACGCCCAGGACGCGGGCGAGCGAGGCCGAGCCGATCTGCAGCTCGTCCATCCAGCTGAGCACGTCGTCCAGGGGGAAGATCAGCTGCCGGACGTAGAGGGTGGCCGCGACGACCTGTCCCAGCGTGGCCAGGCCGTGCGAGTGCAGCAGCCCGCCGACGGCCAGTGTCGCCACGACGGGCACGACATAGCTGAACTCGACCAGCAGGTACCAGGAGCTGCGCAGCCACATGGTGTGGCGCTCGGCCTCGTACGCCTCGCCGAGGTCGCGGTCCAGGGCCCGGCGGCGCCAGGCGCGCAGGCCCAGCGCCTCGACCGTACGGGCGCCCGGCACCGTCTCGGCGAGGCTGTCGCCGAGCGCCACGTAACTGGCCCCGCGCCGCCGGTAGGCCGCGCCGGAGCGGCGCAGGTACCAGCGGGTGCCGGCCCACAGCAGCGGGATGACCACCAGGCTGGGCAGTGCCGTCAGCGGGCCGACCAGCATCAGCGCGGTGAAGGTGAACACGCAGGTCAGCACCGCGATCAGGGTTTCGGGCACCCCGTAGCGCACGGTGTTGGTCAGTGCGTCGGTGTCGCGGGAGGCCCGGGTGATGAGGTCGCCGGGCTCGGCGTCCTCCACCGTGGGCAGGGGCAGGCCCACGACCCGGTCGACGAAGTCCTCGCGGATCTCGGCGGTGACCTTCTCCCCGAACCGGCAGGAGCGCTGCACCGCCCAGTACGTCAGCGCCGCCTGCGAGACCAGCGACAGCAGCAGGCCGAGGCCGAGTTGGTTGACCGTGGCCGCGGTGGTGCCGCGGACGACCTCGTCGATGAGGCGGCCGATCAGCCAGGGGGCGACCAGGCCGCAGACGGCGGCGAGTCCGTGCAGGGCCAGCATCCAGACCAGGTCGGCGGCGTGCCGGCGGGCGAGCGCACGGCCGTGCTCGCGGACCTCGGCGGTACCGGCGACCGGCAGCGAAGCCCGGCTCATTCGGCGCTCCCTCGTGAGGCGGGACGGGGGGCCGGCGTGCTGCCGGCCGGGACGTGGTGACCGGGCAGTTCCTCGCCGGTCTCGCGCTGGATCACCAGGCGGTAGCCGGGGTCGGCGGCCAGCAGGTCGCGGTGGGTGCCCGTCGCGGCGACGCGGCCGCCGGGCAGGAAGGCGACCCGGTCCGCCTGGTCGAGCAGCAGCGGGCTGGAGCTGATCAGCACGGTCGTACGGCCGGACCGCGCGGCCCGCAGGCGCCGGCCGATCTCGTTCTCGGTGTGCGCGTCCACCGCGGAGGTGGGGTCGACGACCACCAGGACGTCCGGGTCGGCGAGCACGGCCCTGGCCAGGACGAGGCGCTGCCGCTGGCCGCCGGAGAAGCGGCGCCCGTCGGCGGTGACCGGGGTGTCCAGGCCGTCGGGCAGGGCTTCGACGACGTCCTCGGCGACGGCCGCCCGCAGTGCGGCGGCGATCGCGGCGTCGTCGGCGTTCCCGTGCGGGTCCAGGGCGGCGCGCAGCGGTCCGCGGAAGAGCCGGGAGCGGCTGTCCGCCACCAGGATGCGGCGCCGGACCGCCTCGGGCGGCAGTTCGGCGAGCAGGGTGCCGCCGTAGGTGACGGGGTCCTTGGTGTAGCCGCCGAGGCGGTCGGCCAGGCGTGCGCCCTCGGCGGGGGGTGTGACCACGACGAGCAGTTCACCGGGCGTCACGGCCAGGCCGGAGTGCTCGTCGACGAGTCCCTGGCCGCGGTCGGGCACCGGCCGCGGGTCTTCGGGCGGTACGGAGTCCACCGGCAGGCGCAGCACCGCGACCGCGCGCCGCGCGGCGACGTGCGCGCGGGCGAACCGGTCGGCGGTCTCGGTGAAGATGCCCAGCGGTTCGACGAGGAAGGCGGCGTAGGCGTAGAAGGCCACCAGTTCGCCGGGGGTCACCGTGCCCGTGAGCGCGGCGTGCGCGCCGACCCAGGTGACGGTGGCGACCAGCAGGCCGGGCAGCAGGACCTGCGCGCCCCTGATCAGGGCCTCGGCCCCGGCCACCCGCGAGCCCGCGGCGCGTACCCGCTGCGAGCGTTCGCGGTAGGAGCGGGCGAAGGAGGTCTCCCCGCCGACGCCGCGCAGGACGCGCAGCCCGGCGACGACGTCGGTGAGGCGGGAGGTCAGTTCGCCCTGGAAGTCGCGGTAGGCGCCCTGGCGGCGGTGCAGGGGGCGCAGGGTGTAGCCCATGGTGAGGATGATGGCGGGCAGCGCCACGATGATGAGCATGCCGAGCGGCAGGGACTGGCCGAGCAGCACCGCGGCCACCAGGACCGTGGAGACCAGGGCGCCGACGGCCCGGCCGACGATGTCGAAGGCGTTGCCGATGGTGGTCATGTCCGAGGTGCCGACGCTGACCAGCTCCCCGTCGTCCACCTTGCGCTCCAGGGAGGCGCCGAGCCGGTCGGCGTGCCCGACGACGAGCTGGACGGTGCGGAACCCGGCCGAGAGCGCGTTGTGCATGTTCAGGCGCCGCCGGATGGTCCCGGACACCGCCTGCACGACGCCGAGGGCGAGCAGCACCGCCGACCAGGAGAGCACCACGCCCATCTCGCCCGGTACGAGACCGTCGTCGATGGCCTCGCGCACGACCACCGGCACCAGCGCCTGCGAGCCGAGCCAGAGCAGGCCGCAGAACGCGGCGGCGCTCAGCGGCCGGACGATTCGGCCCGCGAGCCACAGCAAGAACCGCGTGGCGGAGCGGATATCCGGAATTCCTGGGTCTGCGACGGGTAACGGGCGCATTGCGTGAGAGTACCGAGCACGCCGGACACAACGTCAACTCGGTTGCCTCTCGCGCCGTCCGCCGCACGCGTACCTGTGGTGAACAGCGGAAACGGGAAGGGCGCCGGCACCTGGTTGCCCGGGGACCCGGGCCCGCCCTAGCCTGCGACATCCGTGACGAAACGACACAAACCAGGGAAGCGCCCATGTTAGTTCACGCCACGCCGCTGGACGGCGCCGCGCTGATCGAGCTGAAACACCTGGAAGACGACCGCGGCTTCTTCGCCCGTGCGTTCTGCCGCGAGGAGTTCACCGCGGCCGGACTCGAACCCGCGGTCGAGCAGTGCAACCTGTCGTTCAACCACCGCAGGGGCACCCTGCGCGGCTTCCACTACCAGCTCGCACCGAACGCCGAGGCGAAGACGATCCGCTGCACCCGGGGTGCCGTCTACGACGTCATCGTCGACCTGCGGCCCGACTCCCCCACCTACTTGCAGCACTACGGGGCCGCGCTGACCGCCGAGAACCGGCTCGCCATGCACGTCCCGCGCAACTTCGCACACGCCTACCTGACGCTGACCGACGACGCCGAGACGCTGTACCAGGTCTCCACCGCCTACACCCCGGGCGCCGAGCGGGGGCTGCGGTGGGACGACCCGGCCCTCGGCGTGGCGTGGCCGGTCCCGGTGGAGGTGGTCTCGGACAAGGACGCGGCCTGGCCGCTGCTGACCGAAGCCCCCTTGGGAGCACGATGATCGTCGTCGACGCCGCGCTGCGCCGGCGCGCACAGGAGGAGCGGCCGATCCGGGTCGGCATGATCGGCGCCGGCTTCATGGGCCGCGGACTGGCCGACCACATCATCGCCTCGGTGCCCGGCATGCGGCTGGCCGCCGTCGCCAACCGCACCGTGGCCAACGCCGAGCGCTGCTACACCGAGGCGGGCCGCAAGCCGGTCAGGGCCGACACCGTGCGGGAGATCGAGGCGGCGGTCGCCACCGGGCGCCCGGCGGTGACCGAGGACGCGTTCGCCCTGATCGCCGCCGAGGGCATCGACTGCCTGGTGGACGTCACCGGCGCGGTGGAGTTCGGCGCCCACGTCACCGTCGCCGCCATCGAGCGGGACCTGCCCGTGGTGACGATGAACGCCGAACTGGACGCCACCGTGGGCCCGTTGCTGGCCCACCGCGCCCGCGCCGCGGGCACCGTGCTGACGGGCGCGGACGGCGACCAGCCCGCCGTCCAGGCCAACCTGCTGCGCTTCGTGCGCGGCCTGGGCGTGACACCGCTGGTCGCGGGCAACGTCAAGGGCCTCCAGGACGCCTACCGCACCCCCGCCACCCAGCGCGCCTTCGCCGAGCGCTGGGGCCAGAACGTCAACATGGTCACCAGCTTCGCCGACGGCACGAAGGTCTCCTTCGAACAGGCCATCGTCGCCAACGCCTTCGGCCTCACCGTCGGCCGGCGCGGCATGTACGGGCGCGACCACACCGGGCACGTCGACGAGCTGACCGAGGTCTACGACATCGACGAGCTGCGCGCGCTCGGCGGTGTCGTCGACTACGTGGTCGGCGCGAAACCCGGTCCGGGCGTGTACGTGCTGGGCACCCACGACAGTCCGCGGCAACGGCACTACCTGGAGCTGTACAAGCTCGGCAAGGGCCCCCTGTACAGCTTCTACGCGCCGTACCACCTGTGCCACTTCGAGGTGCCCAACTCCATCGCTCGCGCCGTGGACTTCGCCGACGCCGCGCTGAGCCCGCCCGCCGGCCCGCGGGTGGACGTGGTCGCCACCGCCAAACGCGACCTGGCAGCCGGAACGACGCTGGACGGCCTCGGCGGCTACGACACGTACGGCGTCGCCGAGACCCACGCGAGGACGCGGGCGCAGCACCTGCTCCCGATGGGCGTGGCCGAAGGCTGCGTCCTGCGGCGCGGCGTCGCCAAGGACTCCGTGGTGACCTACGACGACGTGACGCTGCCGCCGGGCCGGCTCGTCGACGCGCTCCGCGCCGAGCAGGACAGGCTCTTCCCCGCCCGGCCGGCCGGCGCCTGACCGGAACGCACACGGCCGCGCAGCAGGCCCGGTGCCTGCTGCGCGGCCGTGTGCGCCGGCGCCCGGCGCGGTCAGTCCCACACCTTCCACGGCGCGTTGCCCGCCGCCCACAGCGCGTTCAGGTGCTGGTAGTCCTTGTAGGTGTCCATGGCGCACCAGAAGTCGTGGTGGGCGTGCAGGGTGAGCTGCTGGTCGCGGGCCAGGCGCTGCAAGGGCTCGCTCTCCAGCCACAGCATCGGGTCGTCGCTCAGATAGGTGTCGAGGAACTCCCGGCGGAACATGAAGAAGCCGCCGGAGACGAAGCCGGTGACCTGGGTGGGCTTCTCGTTGAACTCCAGGACCACGTTGTCCCTGACGTCCATCTCGCCGAACTTCGACGTCGGGTGGATGCCGGTGACCGTGCCGATCCGTCCGCCGTCGCGGTGTTCCTTCTCCAGGGCGGTCAGGTCGATGTTCCCGACCCCGTCGCCGTATCCCATCATGAAGTCGTCGGTGTCCACGTAGTGCCGGATCCGCCGCAGCCGGGCACCGGTCGCGGTGTCCAGGCCCGTCTCGGCGAAGGTGATCTCCCAGTTCTCGTCGGCCCGGCCGTCGTGGAAGTGCAGCCGGTGCTCGTCGGTGAGCGCGATGGTGAAGTCCGACAGCTGCGCCCGGTAGTCCAGGAAGAACTGTTTGATCGCCCAGCCCTTGTAGCCGAGGCACAGCACGAACCGCCGGAAGCCGTAGTGGCTGTAGATCTTCATGATGTGCCACAGGATCGGGCGCCCGCCGATGTCGACCATGGCCTTGGGCAGCCGTTCGCTGGCCTCCCTGATGCGGGTGCCGTAGCCGCCACACAGGAGTACCACCGGAATGTCCGAGTTCACTGTCGTCCCTTCTCAGCCGATGTCTGCCGGTCGTCCCGCCCGGCCGGGCACGTGCACCCGGGTGAGCCGCGCCCCGGCCGCGGGGAGGGCCGCGGGGCCGGCCGCCGCTTCGACGCCCGCCCGTTCGAGCGCTTCCGCCACCTGCTGCCAGGTCTCGGCGCAGCCGCGGGCCAGCTCGGCGGTGACGCCCACGCAGTGCGGCGGGACGCTGCCGAGCAGCCGCTCCCACTCCTGGCTGCGCACCGCGACGACGGTCAGCCAGCGCAGCAGCGCCCGGCCGTCCTCGGTCAGCCGGAGCGAAGGGTCCCGGCTGAGCTGGCGCAGTTTCAGGTCGCGGGGCACCCGGTTCTCCGTCCGCTCCGCCGGGCGGCGGGGCGGCTGCGCGGCCGGGGCGCCGGCCGTCTCCGGTTCGGCGCGCCCGCGTTGCGGGACCGGTTCCTCGCCGCGGCTGCGGCGTTTGCGGACGTCGAAGACCGTACCGAGTGACACGCCGGCCTGCTCGGCGATCCGGCGCAGCGGGGCGTCGGGGTTCTCCCGCATGAGGCGGTCGGCCACCCTGCGGCCCTCCGTCGAGTCCAGCGGCCTGGCCCGGCCGTCGCGCCCGATCCTGACGTTCGACTGTGGAACTCCCTCGGTTGAACGCGCCCGGACGGCGCCGACCGTCTTCGGGGAGAGTCCGGTCGCGGCGCCGATGGACCGATCCGACCACTGCGGGTGCGTGGTGATGATGCGGGCCGCGGCGGCCCTGCGGTCGGTCAGGGAGAGCGGCAGGCCGTGCGCGATGTTGGCCTCGACGGCGAGGACGAAGGCGTCCCGCTCCTCGCCGTCGAAGAATTGCACGTCGATCTCGGTCGCGCCGCGCGATTCGGCGGCCCGCAGCCGGTGCATGCCGTCGATGACGCGCATACTGGACCGCAGCACGACAATGGGAGGAAGGTTCTCCCCGCATTCCGCCAGCGCGCGGATATGCTCCGGATTCTCGCCTGCCGAACGAGGGGAATCGGATGGCAGGAGCGAGCTGATGGCCACTCTTGTGATACCGGGTAAACGCGATGGCGTTTCGCCGGATTCCGCCGGGCCGACCAAGGCGGGGGGATCCTCCACTTTAACGGGATCTTCGAGAAAGACAGCGTCCAACGCACACCCCTCCGGTCACCACACGCCTGACTGCCAACCAGGTGCTACTCCGCCGGGCACGCAGCCTCGTGTCGGCCACGCACCAAGGACAATTACGCTCCCGAGCCCAGGTGCCCGCGAATACGGTTCCCGCATCCACGGCATCGCCGACCTTCGCCCTGGCATATGCTTATCACTCGGCTAAGTTTTCAGTAAAGTGCTAAAACGTCTTTTACTCGCCCATCGGCAGCGTGTTCGAGGGGCGCGGCCTGCGGCATCCTGGGCGCAGCGCGGCGACCGGCACTGCGGGTGATCCGGAAAACCCCTGGTGGGAGCGTTACGTGTGCTCTTCGCCCCTGGGGAGCGTTCCGGCCATCACATGCGTCACAACCGCCACACTCACACCTCAAGTAACAATTGGGGCAGGCAAAGAACTCGCCAAGCAGCAACTGTTTTCCGCCGCCGGCGGACGGTACGGCGACCCCGCGCGGCAGACGGCACGCCCAGGGTCCGACACCTCTTTGGAGAACGCCGTGAAAGCACTCGTTCTGGCAGGCGGCGCAGGAACCCGCCTGCGGCCCATCACCCACACTTCCGCCAAACAGCTGGTCCCGGTGGCCAACAAGCCCGTTCTCTTCTACGGCATGGAAGCCATCGCAGCCGCCGGGATAAAAGAGGTGGGGATCGTCGTCGGCGACACGATGGAGAAGATCCAGGAGGCCGTGGGAGACGGCTCCAAATTCGGCCTGGACGTCAGCTACATCGCCCAGGAGGCGCCGCTCGGGCTGGCGCACGCCGTCCGCATATCGCGGGACTACCTGGGCGACGAGGACTTCGTCATGTACCTCGGCGACAATTTCGTGGTGGGCGGCATCAACGAACTCGTGGCGGATTTCCGTACGGCCCGGCCTGACGCCCACCTCCTCCTCACCCGGGTCGCCGACCCCCGGGCCTTCGGCGTCGCCGAGCTGGACGCCGCCGGGCGGGTGCGGGGCCTGGAGGAGAAACCCGCCCGTCCCAAGAGCGACCTGGCGCTGGTCGGCGTCTACCTCTTCTCCCCCGCCATCCACGAGGCCGTGCGCGCCATCCGGCCGTCCTGGCGGGGCGAGTTGGAGATCACCCACGCCGTGCAGTGGCTGATCGACGAGGGCCGGGACGTGCGGTCCACCCTCATCAGCGGCTTCTGGAAGGACACCGGCAACGTCACGGACATGCTGGAGGTCAACCGTCTGGTCCTGGAGACCGTCGAGCCGCGCTGCGACGGCCTGGTGGACGGGGCCAGCGAGATCATCGGGCGGGTGCGGATCGAGGAGGGCGCCACCATCCGGGGCTCGCGGGTGGTGGGGCCCGTGGTCATCGGCGCCGGCTCGGTCGTCGCCGACTCCTACGTCGGGCCCTTCACCTCCATCGCCGACGGCTGCCGCATCGAGGACAGCGAGGTGGAGTTCTCCATCGTGCTCCAGGGCGCCTCCATCTCCGGCGTACGGCGCATCGAGGCGTCCCTGATCGGCCGGCACGTCAAGGTCACGCCCGCCCCGCACGTACCGCACGCCCACCGGCTCGTCCTCGGCGACCACAGCCTGGCCCAGATCTCGTCCTGAGCCCCGTCCTTCCCCGGCAGCCCCCCTCCCTCCCAGAAAGCGGCCCCGATGACCACACGCCTTCTCGTCACCGGTGGAGCGGGTTTCATCGGCTCCCACTACGTACGCACCCTGCTCGGCCCGGACGGGCCGGGCGACGTGGCGGTCACCGTCCTGGACGCCCTCACCTACGCGGGCAACCCGGCCAACCTCGCCCCGGTGCGCGACAGCCCCCGGCTGTCCTTCGTCCACGGCGACATCTGCGACGCCCCCTTGGTCGACCACCTCGTGGCGCGGCACGACCAGGTCGTGCACTTCGCCGCCGAGTCCCACGTCGACCGCTCCCTGCTCGACGCCTCCGCCTTCGTACGGACCAACGTGCAGGGCACCCAGACCCTGCTCGACGCGGCGCTGCGGCACGCGGCGCGCACGTTCGTGCAGGTGTCGACCGACGAGGTCTACGGCTCCCTGGAGCACGGCTCGTGGACCGAGGACGAGCCGCTGCAGCCCAACAGCCCCTACTCCGCCTCGAAGGCGTCGGCCGACCTGCTGGCCATGGCGCAGCACCGCACCCACGGCCTGGACGTCCGGATCACCCGTTGCTCCAACAACTACGGCCCGTACCAGTTCCCCGAGAAGCTCATCCCGCTGTTCGTCACCCGGCTGCTGGACGGCGGCAAGGCACCTCTGTACGGTGACGGGCTGCACGTCAGGGACTGGCTGCACGTGGACGACCACGTACGGGCCATCGAAGCGGTCCGTACCCGCGGCCGGGCGGGCCGGGTCTACAACGTCGGCGGCGGCACCGAGCTGAGCAACAAGGAGCTGGTCGGCCTGCTGCTGGACGCCTGTTCCGCCGGCTGGGACAGCGTCGAGCACGTCGAGGACCGCAAGGGCCACGACCGCCGCTACTCCGTCGACAGCGGCAGGATCAGCCGGGAACTCGGCTACGCGCCCAAAACGGACCTGGCCACCGGCCTGGCGGACACCGTCGAGTGGTACCGCACCCACCGCTCCTGGTGGGAACCGCTGCGGGCCGCCCGGTCCCGGACGACCTGAACCCGCCCGCAGCCCGCGCCGCACTCGGCCGCGCGGGCCGATCCGGAGGTGAACCGCTGTGCCGACACTCCACGCGCCCTGGCTGATCACCGGCGCGTCCGGCATGCTCGGACGCGAACTGGCCGCCCTCCTCACCCGCCGCGGCATCCCGGTGGCCGCGCTCGGCCGCCGGTCCCTGGACGTCACGGACGCCGCCGCCACCCGGGCCGCCATCGCCCGGCACCGGCCCGCCGTCGTGGTCAACTGCGCCGCCTGGACGGCCGTCGACGCGGCGGAGACCCGGCCGGCGGAGGCCCTGCGGGTCAACGGTGACGGGCCCGCACACCTCGCCGCGGCGTGCCGCGGGCACGGCGTACGGCTGCTCCAGCTGTCCACCGACTACGTCTTCGCGGGGCACGCCGGCCGGCCGTACCGCGAGGACGACCCGACCGGCCCGCAGACGGTGTACGGCAGCACCAAGCTGGCCGGTGAGCAGGCCGTGCTGGGGGAACTGCCGGAGACCGGTTACGTGGTGCGCACCGCCTGGCTCTACGGCGCCGGGAGCCCGAACTTCGTCTCCACCATGATCAGGCTGGCGGCGGGCGGCGACCCGGTGCCGGTCGTCGACGACCAGCGCGGGCAGCCCACCTGGACCGCCGACCTCGCCGAACGGCTGGCGGCGCTGGGCGGCGGCGCGCTGGCGGGCACCGCGCCCGCCGGCATCTACCACGCGGTCAGCAGCGGGGAGACCACCTGGTACGCGCTGGCGCGGGAGACGTTCCGGCTGTCCGGCGCCGACCCCGGCCGGGTCCGCCCGACCACCACCAGGTCACTGGACCGCCCGGCGGCGCGGCCCGCGTTCAGCGTGCTGGGCCAGGAGCGGTGGCGGGAGGCCGGGCTCGGCCCGATGCGCGAGTGGCGGGCCGCGCTGGCGGAGGCGTTCCCCGCGCTGCGGCGGGCGGTTGACCGGTCCGCCGCATAGGGCGTGCCGTTCAGGAGCGCACGGACGCGAACTCCTTGCGCAGGCCCTCGTGGAACTCGGTGCACGCCTCGAAGTCCGGCAGCAGGCCGCTGCGCTCCAGCTCGGCCAGATCGGGCGCCGCCGCGTCCTTCGCGGACAGTACGGGCTCGATGCCGGCGGGCCAGTCGATGCCCAGGGCGGGGTCGAGGGGGTTGAGGGCGTGCTCGCGGTGCGGGGCGTAGCCTTCGGACGTGAGGTAGACGACGGTGGCGTCGTCGGTAAGGGCCATGAACGCGTGGCCGAGGCCGGCCTCCACGTACACACTCAGCCGCCGGTCGTCCAGGCGCACCGCCTCCCACTTGCGGTAGGTGGGCGAGCCGACCCGGATGTCCACGACGACGTCGAGCACGGCGCCGCTCAGGCAGGTGACGTACTTCGCCTGCCCCGGCGGCACTTCCGCGAAGTGCACGCCCCGCAGCACCCCGCGCCGGGAGACCGAGCGGTTGACCTGCGCGACGGACAGTTCGTAGCCGAGGGTGTCACTGAAGGACCGGCCCCGGAACATCTCCTGGAACTCCCCGCGCTCGTCGCCGAACGCGTCCGAACGCACGGACCAAGCACCTTCCATACCGAGTGGGCGCACGACGCGACTCCTCCTGACGAGACGGTGACGGGAACGACGGGTCCGGCGGGGCACGGCGCGCCCCGCCGGACAGGTGGTGCGCGGCGGGGTCAGCGCGGGGAGAGCACCCGCATCGACCGGTCCAGCGAGCCGTCCTGCTGCCGGCGCCGGAGGGTCGCGAGGCGGGTGAAGTCGTTGTCGAAGGCGGCCTGGGTCAGGCCGCGTCCGACGTACTCCTTCGCCAGCTGGGCCGCGCCGTCCGGAATGCTCCAGCGGGCCCGGAACCCGAGTTCGGTGCGCGCCCGGGTGAAGTCGACCCGGTAGGAGCGCGGGTCGCTGCCGGTCTCGCCGGTGATGCGCACCACCGAGCCGGGCACCGCCGCCGCGGCGGCCTCGGCGATCTCGGCCACGGTCCGGTTGTTGCCCTCGGTGCCGACGTTGAAGGCGCGGGCCCGCACCACGTCGGCCGGCGCGGCGAGCCCGGCCACCACCGCGTGCGCGATGTCCTCGGCGTGCACCAGGGGCCGCCAGGGCGTGCCGTCGGACAGCACGGTGACCTCCCGCGTCAGCACCGCGCTGCCGACGAGGTTGTTCAGCACGATGTCCGCGCGCAGCCGGGGCGAGAAGCCGAAGGCGGTCGCGTTGCGCAGGAAGAACGGGGCGAAGTCGCCGTCGGCCAGCTCCGCGAGGTCGTCCTCCACCCGGACCTTCGAGACGGCGTACGGCGTGACGGGCTTGAGCGGCGCGTCCTCGCCGACCAGTTCGTCCGCGGCCTGCGCTCCGTACACCGAGCAGGTCGAGGCGTAGGCGAACCGGCGCACCCCGGCGTCCTTGGCGCACCGGGCGAGCCGGACGGCGGCGTGGTGGTTGATGTCGTAGGTGATCTCGGGGGCCAGGGAGCCGAGCGGGTCGTTGGACAGCGCGGCCAGGTGCACCACGGCGTCGAAGCCGCGCAGCGTGGCCGCGGTGACGTCCCGCAGGTCCATGGCGAGCCCGGGGACGTCGGGGGTGTCCTGCGGGCCCAGGACGCAGGAGGCGAACAGGCCGCTGTCCAGCCCGGTGACCTCGTGCCCCGCGGCGGTCAGGAGGGGCGCCATGACGGTGCCCAGGTAGCCTTGGTGGCCGGTCAGCAGTACGCGCATCCGTCCGCCCGCCTCAGCCGAGCACCGCGTGCCACCGCGGGTCCCGCACGTCGACGCCGACCGAGGACAGCTGGGCGCGCAGGTCCGTGCGCAGCCCGTCGAGGTCCGTGCCGGACTGCCGCAGGTTGGCGGCGAGGCGCCGGCTGCGGGCCCGGTAGGTCTCCGGGGCGTCGGAGCGCGCGTTGAACCCGTCCAGGAGCAGCGCGTCGATGTGCGCGGACCACGGCAGCTCCTGGATGCCGGCGGCGATCTCGCTGGGGCGCAGCCGGTGCCAGTACGAGATCCCGCCCGCGTGGACCAGCTGCGGCGCGAAGACCTTGGTGCCGGGGAAGCTGTGGAAGTGCCCGATGCGCCAGCCCGCGGCCAGCGCCATGAGCTGGTAGAACATCAGCCCGTCGAAGACGACGCGGGTGACGCTGTGTCCGTTCTGCACGTGGTGGTAGCGCTCGTGGCTGCGGACCTCGCGGCCGTCGTCGAGCACGTCCAGCAGGCCGCCCTGCGGGAAGGGCAGGTGGTGGTCCTCCATCGCCAGCACCTTGGCCAGGGCCGCTTCGTGGTGCGGCTCGATCAGGCGCACCATCGCGCCGTCGATCTCCTTCTCGGGGCCCGGCGGGACGAAGGAGTAGGCCGCGGGCGAGACGGGGCCGCCGATGGCGCGCTCGATCTCGGGGCGTGCCGTCGGGTCGATGGCCAGGAACGGCGGTGCCGCCAGCGGTATCGGGCCGTAGCTGAGGGGGCCGCTGACGGCGACGCCCGGCTGGAGTCCGTCCGTGCACCGGGTGAACCAGTCGGCGTCCATGACGAAGCAGTCGCTGTCGACGATGCCGAACGGCCGGTCGAGGTTGCGCAGCAGGAACTCGAAGATCTCGTGGCTGCCGACGCTCTCGTCCAGGTCGAAGGCGGGCATGCCGCGGCTCATGGTGTCCCGTACGGCGGTCTCGGCGGGGGTCAGCCCGCTGGAGACGAAGGCGCAGTTGAGGTCGGGCGGTACGAAGCGCAGGAAGTGCTGGATGACGTGCAGCAGCCCGGAGGAGAAGAAGCAGAACCACACCGGGCGGTCGGCCGGGAGGCCGGACAGGAACCGCTGGAACCGTTCGTCCAGGGACACCAGGGCCTCGTCGGCTCTCGCGTCCTCGGGGGAGGTCGTCGTCGTCACATGCGAGGTTGTCACGCTGGCCACCATGAGGAGTCGGGTTGCGAAGGGGGGCGGGGACCGCGGCGCCGCGGCGGGACGTGCTCCGGCCCGTCGGCGCCGCGGCGCGGGCGGGTCAGAGCACGTCCCAGTAGTCTCCGAGCAGGAACGGCATGCCGAAGGAGACCGACTTCTTGTCGTTGGGGCGGTAACTGGCGCGGGGCAGGGTGCGGAAGTCCATGCTCACCCGGCTGATCTCGGTGTCGTTGACGACGTTGCCGTGCCAGGAGTTCGCGCCGTCGAAGACGATGACGTCGCCGTACTCGGCGGTCACCGGTTCGTGGTCGATCCACACCGTGTTGTTCCCGTACGCCTTGGTCAGCGGCACCCAGTAGTTGACCTCGGCGGGGTCGTGTCCGAAATCGCGGTCACGGTGCCACTCGCCGACGGCCAGGGAGTTGCGCAGGTGCACCCGGCAGGTCGGCAGCCGCTGGATGTAGAGCTGGTCGGCCTCCTGGCCCAGCAGTTGCTGGGCCAGCTTGCGGTAGGCGGGCGAGATGGCGTCGAACCCGTCGTAGTACCGCCGGTGGTACGGCGTGCTCTGGTCGGTCTCCCGGGTGGCCGGCCGGTCGCTGGCCGCCAGGCCCTCCAGGTCGTCCACCCCCATCACCTCGCGGACGAGGTCCGCCAGCGGGATCTCGGTCACGTCGTAGTGCAGCCGCGTGTATGTCGCCATGGTCTCTCCTCACACCGTCATCCGGCCGCGCAGCCGCTTGCACCGCCGGTACCAGCCGTCCACGACGGCGTCGATCGCCGGGTCGCCGGACTCCCCGTCGCTCACCTCGTGGCCGCGGCCCGCCAGGCGCAGCGCCAGCCGCCGCGCGGCGATCCGGGCCGGGATGGCCGGCACGGCGAGGTCTTCGAGGTGGTTGCCCAGCCGCTCCAGCGGGCTGAGGTCGAAGAACTGCCGCTGCCAGCGCAGTTCGTTGTGCCGCCAGTCCTTGAGGCCGTTGAAGCCGCGGCCGGCGTTGTGGTGCATGACGTCCTGGAGGTCCTCGACCACGACGCGCTTGCCGGCGGCGCGCACCAGGGTGGCGAGGATGACGCCGAGCCCCTCGAAGCCGAGGTAGCGGCCCGGCGGGAAGCGCACGTTCTCGATGACCCAGCGGTTCACGCACAGGATCACGTCGTCCACGGCGTGCACCTCGTGCCGGCCGCCGCCGTGGTCGTGCACCTTGTCGTAGTCGGCCACCCGCCCTCGCCTGGTCTCCTTCTCGTTCCACCAGGCCAGTGAGACGGTGTCGGAGCCGCCGAGCGAGCCGAGCATGCCGACGGACTCGTCCTCGAAGACCCGCTCCGCCACGTCGGCGGGGTTCTTGCGCAGCTCCACGTCGTCGTGGAGCATCACCAGGCTGGTGACCTCGGAGTTGGCCGCGGCCTGGTCGAAGATGGCGTTGTAGGCCGCGAACAGGGAGCTCTGGTGGCGCATGGTGAACAGCGGGCTGCCCGGTGTCCGGACGCGCTCGATGCCCGGGCGGCTGATGCGGTCGAAAAGATCGGTCGGGCCGACGCAGACCCCGTAACCCATCACGTTGGACGTTCTCCTGTCACAGTCGGGGGTGGGAGCGGCCCGCGGCGGGCGGGATCCGGGTGCGGGCCGCGTGGGCGCTTCAGAAGCGGTAGGTCTCCAGGGAGCCCGAGCGCCGGACGTCGAGGGTGGCGCAGTGGAAGCCGCCGCCGAGCGTGCGGGAGTGGCTGAGCTGGAGCGGCAGGACGTTCATGCCGTGCTTCTCCAGCAGCTTGATCAGCGCGGTCTGGCGGCGGTCGACGACGGCCAGGTCGGGCCGTACGACCAGCAGGTTCATGCCGATCCACACCGAGCAGTGCGGCTTGTCCCCGCTGAAGCCGATGTCCACCAGCTCCGGGCAGGTGATGGTCTGCCAGGAGCGCAGGAAGTCCGGCATGTTCCCGTCGTTGACGCGCTCCGGGTTGACGAGGACGAGGCCGGGGCGCAGCGGCACGATCGTGGAGTCGACGTGGGTGGAGGCGTACAGCTTGCGGCAGGGGTGCACGGTGTACGTGTCGCCGACGGCCGACTGGAGCCACTTGGCGCCGAGTGCGTTGCCGCTGTCGGAGACCAGGTACAGCAGGTCGGTGCCGAAGCGCAGCACGTTGGCGGCGTCGAACACCGGCTCCAGTTCGGTCAGCCGCTCCCCCGCGGGCGCCGACGGGTCGTACATGCCGTCGGCGAGCCGCGGCTTGGGGGCGGAGATCCACCGGCTGCCGCTGTCGAAGTACTCCAGCAGGATGTCCTTGTAGGCCAGCGACTCCAGGAACCGGGCGCGCAGCGCCATCGGCGTCTCGATGATCGTCTGGCCGACGGAGAGCAGGCCGTCGCGCGGGCAGTAGTCGTGGAACCCGTCGGTCTGCCAGTCAGGGGTGCTGATCCGGGCGGCGTTGTCGCGCGCCTGGGGACGCCGGACGGTGACGCCGAGCTTGGTGAGCTCCTCGCACAGGACGTGCAGTTCTTCCTCGGTCTCCTTGAGCACCCGGTCCGGGTACGGGCCGGAGGGGATCTGCTCCTGGCGGTCGTACTCCCCCGCGTACTCGACGGCGAACACGCTGCGGTCGGCCACGGGCACCCGGGCGCCGACGGCCGTACCGACGATGATCTCTTCCAGCGGGTCCCATTCGTTGTGCACGCTGACCAGACTCATGGCACTCCTCGGTGGCTGTGGTCGTGGATGCGGTGGGCCGGCGCCGCGGCCGGGCGCCCGGCCGGGCTGCGGGCGGAACGTCCGGGCCCGCGGCGGGGCCGGCCCGCGAGGGCGGGTGCCGGCGTCGGCCGGAAAGACGGGCCGGTCCGCGGATTCGGTCCACCGACGCGGCAGGGAACCATACGAAAACGCACCGAGCCCGGTGCCGTCACCGATTTCTGCTGTGCTCCCGTGATGCGTTCCGGAATATTCTCGCCAACCACCGGGGGTTTTTCAACGCGCACGGCAAAGGCCCGCTTCGCAGTCGCCACGCATATCGGCGGGAAAATACGGAAGGGCCGGGTCCCCGGCACCCGTCGCTTTCCGCGAACGCGCGCCGAAAACACCGGCGGGCGCCCCCCCCCCCCCCCCCCCCGGCCCCCCCCCCCCCCCCCCCCCCCCCCCCCCCCCCCCCGACTGTCATCCGAATTCCGGAAACCGGATCTCGCGGTCAGTGCGTCACCGCTTCCGCAGCGCCTCCGCGATGGCGGTCTGGGAGGGGTCGAGTGCGGTCTTCCCGTCCTCGATGTCCCACAGCGAGTTCTGGAGCAGCCGCCCCAGGGTCCAGCCGGCCGCACGGTCGCGGTCCAGGCCGAGGGCGTCGGTCAGCAGGTCGAACCGGCGCCGGACGACCCGGTGGGGGTGGCCGGTCGCGACCACGTCGTCCCACCCGCTGTCCAGGGCGGGCCACAGGTCGAAGCCGGGGTCCCCGGCCAGCGGCTCCGGGTCGATGGCGAGCCACGGCTCGCGCTCCCCGGCCAGCACGTTGCCGTAGTGCAGGTCCCAGTGCAGCAGCCGGTCACCGGGCTCGCCGGCCAGCTCGGCGACCGCGGACGCCCAGGACCGCAGGTGCCGTTGGTCTTCGGGGTCGGCCAGCGCCGCCGCGGCCTGCGGCACCTGCTCCAGCATCTCGGCGGCGATGTCACCGAGGCCGCGCAGCCCTTCCGGCGCGGGGACGGACACCAGCCGCCGCAGCAGCCCGGCCAGGACGGTCATCGCGGTGTCGTCGTCCTCCAGCGACGCGAGCGTGCGCGAGCCGTCCAGCCGCTCCAGGAGCATGGTGCCGCTGGTCCGGTCGCTGTCGAGCAGCCGTACGACGCCGTCGCCGTTCCAGGTGCGCAGTCCGATCAGCGCCGCGGTGGTCTCCTCCTTGGGCATCTGGAACCGGAGCGCGGCGCGCGTGCCGTCCCTGCGCAGCACCGGCAGCACCAGGGACGCTTCCCCGAAGCCGGCCTCGCCGTCCCGCTTCAGCTCCCAGCGCTCCAGGAACTGCGCGGCCAGCGCGGGCAGGGAGGCGATCCATGCCTTTCCGGCCGGGTCGCCGCCTCTCTCGTACGACGCGGCGAGTGCGTCCGGGACGGCGATGTTTTCCGACGTGCTCATGGGGGTTTTCCTTCACCGGAGTCGGGATGCGCGCCGCCAACGTACCGGAATCTTCCGCGCCTTGATCACGCGTGGTGGTTTTTCGGCCGCCGCCGGTGGCCGGTCCGGCCTCTCACGGGGCCGGGAGGTAGCGCATCAGCCGCCCCCACATGGCCTCGTCGTCGGCGTCGCCCGTGTGCCGCCCGGCGAACCGCGCGGCGTACTCGGCGATCTCGGCGAGGGTCCAGCGCACCTCGTAGAAGCGCAGCAGTTCGGCGCGCCCGCGCGGCGCCGTGCCGAAGACCCTGCTGATGGCGGACCAGTCACGCTCGGGCGGTGCCCACATCAGGCCGCCCCAGTCCAGGATCAGCACGTCCTCGCCGAAGAGGACGTTGGCCGGGCTGGGGTCGCCGTGGGTCAGCGCGGGCCGCTCCCCCCGCCACAGGTCGGCGCACCGCTCGGCCGTGCGCGCGGCATCGCGGCGCAGTGCGGTGAGGTGGTCCCACCGCCGGGTGACCAGCGCGGTGAGCCGTGCGCTGTACGGGCCGCCAAAGGTGTCTCCGTCCAGAGCGGCCTGGAGCGCCTTGTCCAGGTCGGCTTCGAAGGGGAACTGGAAGTCCTCGACGGGCACGTCGGCCTGGAGTTCCGCGGGAGCGGAGAAGCGGTGGATCTCCTTCAACTGGCGCACCAGCGTCGCGAGGTGGCTGTCGTCCGGGGTGTTCGCCGACGGCGCGGCGGCCCGTTCGACGTACGGGAAGACCACCACCGGCAGCCCGCCGACCTCGTACACCACCCTGCCGCTCCGCCCGGCGAGCGGGGCGAGGACGAAGTCCTTGCCGTCGGCGCGCAGCAGCAGGGCGGCCTCGTAGGCGCCGGGGAAATGGCCGTCGAGGTCGCGGCGCACGCTGATCCACAGCGATCCGCACCGGTAGGACCAACTGTCCTCGCCGAGCGGGACAAACTCCAGAGTGTCCGTTTTTCCGTGCCCGGGCGCAGCACCGTGGAATTCCTCTGCGACGAGCCGGAGCAGTTTCCGGTGGTCTACAAGCTCGTTCTCCAAGAGCATGCCAAAGGCTAACACCGCTCGCGATAAGGGGGAGTTCTCCGCCTCGGTGTTCAACTGCCTTGCGGTGCCCGGATGTATGCCGAGGCCCGGCCTCGCGCGAAAGATATGGTGTGCCGATGGAAACGGACAGCGATGTGGTTCTCGCACACCATCTCGTGGACGTGGCGGACCGAATCTCCCTGGAATTCTTCGGCCGGCGCCCACCGACCCGCACGAAGGCGGACGGCAGCCCGGTCAGCGAGGCGGACCTCGCGGTGGAGCGGGCCCTGCTCGCCGTGCTGGCCGCCGAACGGCCGGCGGACGCGGTGCTGACGGAGGAGAGCGGAGCCATCGCGGACGCCAGGCGGCGCTGGATCCTCGATCCCATCGACGGCACGATCCCGTTCCTGCGCGGCGAGCGGGCCTGGGGCACGCACGTGGCCCTCGAAATCGACGGGGAGCTGCGGCTCGCCGTCCTCAGCCGCCCCACGGAGGGCGCCCGTTGGTGGGCCCGGCACGGCCACGGGGCCTTCGCCGCCACCACCGGGCAGCCCCTGTCGACGGAGCGCCGGCTGCGCCTGTCCCGTGCCGCCGCGCTCCGGCAGGCCCGGGTGGGCGGCTTCCTCTTCCCCGGCTCCCCCGCCGACGCCCTCCAGGAGCACGTGCGCTGGGTCGAGTCGGACGTGTGCCTGATCGGCGACCTCCTGGAAGGCCGGGTGGACGCGGTGATCGACGAGGGCGGGCACGTGTGGGACCGGGCGCCGGCCGCGCTGCTCGTACGGGAGGCGGGCGGCCACGTCGACGACCTGCACGGCAGTCACCGGCTCGACCGGCCGTGGCTGGTGTACGCGTCCCACGGGATCGCACGCGAACTGACGGAGCTGGTACGGGGCGTGGCCCGCTGAGCTGCGCGCCGGGCGGCCCTTCGCGCGGACCGCCCGGCGCGCGTCGTCAGACGGCGGGCACGCCCGCCACCGCCTCGCGGAATCCCTCCGCGGCCCGTTCGATCTCCTCCGCGCCCGACCCGGCGTGCACCCCGAAGCCCGCTCCCAGGTAGCTGTCGGACACGCCGGTGGCCAGCGCCACGGTCCGGCCGAGGATGTCGTCGGTGCGCGGCAGTGCGCCCGGTTCGCAGTGGTGCAGCGCCCGGCGGGTCCCGGGCGCGCGGAACGGTACGGCCGACCACTGTCCCCGCCCGAACGCGGCGAGTGTGGGCAGGCTGCCGTAGTAGTGCGTCGGCGAGTCGATGAGCGTCTTGACCCCGAGGCGGTTGGCGACGTCCTGCGCGTGCGCGGCGTCGTCGAAGACGTACACGGCGACCGTCCCGCACTCCCCCTCCCGGTCGTGCAGCGTCCGCTGCCGTACGCCGGGGAGTTCGCCGATGTGCGCCACCAGCTGCCGCTTGACCTGCCTGACCCGGCCTAGGATCCGGTCCAGCTTGCCGAGCTGGGCCAGCGCCACGGCGGCGTGCAGCTCGCCGAGCCCGAGGTTCATGCCGAGCAGCGGGTCGCCCTCGCCGTGGTCCTGGCGGTAGGGGAACCAGCCCTGGTCGTGGAAGGAGTAGGCGCGCTGGAAGACGCGGGGGTCGTCGGTCAGCACGAATCCGCCCGCGAGGGCCGTGATGACCTTGTAGTGGTTGAGGGAGAACGTCCCGGCGCTGCCGATCGTGCCCAGCGGGCGTCCCCGGTAGCTGCCGCCCGCGCTCTGCGCGCAGTCCTCGATCAACAGCAGTCCGTGCTCGTCGGCGAGCGCGCGCAGGGCGGTCAGGTCGGCGGGCGCGCCCAGCATGTGCACCGGCATGATCGCCTTGGTACGGGGGGTGATCTTGGCCCGTACGTCCGCCGGATCGAGGGTCAGCGACGCGTCGACCTCGGCGAGGACGGCGTCGGCACCGCAGTGGAGCACCGACGCGATCGAGGCGACGAACATGTACCCGGGCACGATCACCTCGTCGCCCGGCCCGATCCCGAGGCCGACCAGCGCGGCGATCAGCGCGGACGTACCGCTGTTGACGGCGAGGCAGTGTGCCGCCCCGAAGCGGTCAGCGGCGGCCCGCTCGAAGCGGCGGACCATGACCCCCTCGCCGGGGTCGTCGAACGCCTCCCGTGTGGCCTGCCAGCGGTCGAGCACCGCGAGCACGTTCGCGCGCTCCTCGTCGCCGATGCTTCCGTATCCCGGTCCCGGCACGGTTCCTCCCTGGTCCCTGCGTACGCTGATGTCGTCTGGTGCGGGTGTGCGCGGCCGGCGCCGGGCCGGTTCAGCCATGGGCCCCGGCGAGGATCGCGGCGAGCCGGCGGGACAGGGCCAGGGTGGTGAGCGACGGGTTCGCGGCGCCCAGCCGGGGGAAGACCACCGGCCCCGCCGCGTAGAGCCCGGCGAGCCCCACGCACTCATGACGGCTCGTCAGGACCGTGCCCAGCGGCAGGCTGCCGCCCTCGTGGTCCTCCGTGCCGAGCAGGCTCGTCCAGGTGTCCGGCATGCCGTGGGACAGGGTCCGGGTGCGTCCGGGCAGGACGAGGGTGTTGTCCCTGGCCGGGTCTCCGAAGTCCTCGAATTCCAGCGGGACCGGCGGCAGGCCCAGTTCCCGCGAGAGGTCCCGCCAGAACGCGCTCAGCCCGGCGCGCTGCACGCCGATCATCTCGCGGTCCTGCGCGTGCAGGGCGGTGCGTACCCGCGCCTGCCAGGGTGCCGGTCCCGTGGGCCGGCACTCCACCACGCTGTCGGGGTTGGGCAGTTGCTCGCCGGTCACCCGGACGTCGAGGAGCACGCCCTCGGACGCGGTGCGGTGAAGGTCCATCCGCAGGTACGAGCGGGTGGCGGCGCTCGTCGGCACGTAGTACGAGCCGGGTTCGAGACCGCGCGCGGCGAGGGGGCCGAGCGCGCCGTCCAGGCGGGCCGTGAAGCCCTGCACGATGTGGTCGGCGAGGTTGCCCAGCCGGGGTTCGCGCAGGGCGCCCGCCTCGGTCAGGGCCTGGATGGCGAGCCGGGTGCTCTCCACCGTACCGGCGCACAGGACGACGGTGTCGGCGGCGATCGCCGACACCCCGCCGGTGTCCTCGTCGCGTACCAGGACGCCTCGTGCCGTGGCGCCGCGCACCTGCACGGCCAGCACCTCGGTACGGCAGCGGATGCGGACCCCGGCCGGCGGCGCCGGGCGGCCCGCGCCGGTGCGCCAGTGGTCCAACGCGGTGTACGCCTCCCAGCGGACGCCGCCGGAAGCCTCGTCGGGCACGTACCGGCAGGCGCGTGGCAGTGGGCGGAACGCCAGGCCGCCGCACTCCACGGTCCGCTCGTCCGGTGCGGGCGGAGTGCCGTCCGTACCGGCGCTCCAGCTCATCAGGTCGGCGGTGACCCGCTTGTAGAGGGACGGGCCGCCGCACCAGCCGGCGGTCAGCGCGCCGGCCACGTCGGACGGCCAGTCGCGCAAGGCCCAGTCCTCCAGCGGCAGGATCACCCCGTGCCAGTACAGGGACCGCCCGCCCAGCCGGCGGCGCAGCCCGGAGATGCCGGTGTAGTGCGGCGCCGCGTCCGACACCCACGTCCGGCGGAAACACGGGTCGCGATCCGGCGCGAACACCAGTTCCGTCGCCGCGTCCTGGTCCTGCTCCAGGTGGATGTGGGCGAGGTCGTCACCGGGGCCGGCCTCCAGCACCAGGACGTCCCCGACGCCGTGCCCGGCCAGTTCCCCGGCGAGTTCCAGCCCCGCCAGCCCGCCGCCCACCACCACGATCCCGGCCCGCTCGGGAACCCGCCCGGCGAATGGCCCGGCGCCCCGTGTGTCGGCACCGGTGATTCCCGTTTCGGCATTGCCGGACATCATCGACTCCCCTGTCCGCTCCTCGTTTCCGGCCGTGCCCCGGGGCACGGCCGGCCGTACCGACCGAATGGTGCGCAGCAGCGTACCGACCCGTTCGACTGTGGAGGTTCCTCACTCGAACGGAAACCGGTGCCGCCCGGCCCGCCGACAGTGGCGTACGCCGCACCGGCGTGCGTAGATTTCCACGAATTCACGTGTGGGCCGCCGCGGCCGCCGGCCGTTCCCCGGCCCGGTCGCGTATGCCGATCCGTCACCTCCTCGGAAGGCTGGGGCAACTATGGGAAATTCTTTGGCGCTCGTCGGCGGTCCCCGACTGGCCGACCGGGAATGGCCACGCTGGCCGCAGCCGGGAGACCGCGCGCTGAAAAGCCTCGAAGACGTACTGGAAAGCGGCCGTTGGACGATCAGCTGCGCCTATCAGGGCCGTACCTCGTACGAGCAGCAATTCGCCACGGCATTCGCCGAGTACTGCGGCTCCGCCCTGTGCATACCGACGTCGACCGGGACGGCGAGCCTGGCCATCGCCCTGGAGGCGTGCGGGGTCGGCGCCTTCGACGAGGTCGTGGTCCCCGGACTGAGCTGGGTGGCGTCGGCGTCGGCGGTGCTCGGCATCAACGCGGTGCCGGTCCTGGTCGACGTCGACCCCCGGACGTACTGCCTCGATCCGGCGGCCGTCGAGGCGGCCATCACCGACCGGACCCGGGCCATCACCCTGGTGCACGCCTACTCGGCCATCGCCGACCTGGACGCCCTCCTGGAGATCGCGCGGCGGCACAACCTGCCGCTGATCGAGGACTGCGCGCACGCGCACGGCGCCCGCTACAACAACTGGCCGGTCGGCGCCTTCGGCACCGCCGGGGTCTTCAGCATGCAGGGCAGCAAGCTGCTGACCTCCGGCGAGGGCGGCGCGGTGGTCACCGACGACCCCGAGGTCGCGGTCCGCGCGGAACACCTGCGCGCGGACGGCCGGGTGCTGCGGCGCGAGCCGGTCGGCGTCGGCGAGATGGAGCTGCTGGAGACCGGGCAGCTGATGGGCAGCAACGCGTGCCTGTCCGAGTTCCACGCGGCGGTGCTGCTGGACCAGCTCGACCTGCTCGACGAGCAGACCTTACGGCGCAGCAGGTCCGCCGACCACCTCAGCGCGCGCCTCGGCGCGATAGGGCTGACGGTGCAGGGGACGGCCACGGGGACGACCGACCGCGCCTACTACCGCTACGCGGTGCAGCTGCCGGACGAGATCCTGGCCGTCGCCCCCGTGCACCGCATCGCCCAGGCGCTCACCGCGGAGCTGGGCTTCCCGGTGACGCAGACGCACCGGCCGCTGAACGACAACCCGCTGAACCGGCCGAGTTCGCGGCGGAGGTTCGCCACCGACGCGGAGTACATGGCCCGGGTGGAGCCGTCGCAGTTCGACCTGCCGGTGGCCCGGCGCATCCACGCGAGCGTGGTGAGCTTCGGCCACGAGGTCCTGCTGGCGCCGCTGGACGCCATCGAGGACATCGCCCTCGCCTTCGAGAAGGTCCTCGCCCATATCCGCGAACTCGCCGAGTGAGCGGTGACCGCCGGGCCGTCGCGGCCCGGCGGTCCGGCGTCCGGCCGTCACAGCGCGCTCGGGACCGCTTCCCCGCGGACGGCGGCGTGGATCCGGCCGGCGAACACCTCCGGCGCGTCGACGTGCAGCGTACGCATCCCGAGGGCGGCGCCCACCCGCAGCACGGCCGCCCGGTCGTCGATCAGCAGGGTCTCGGCGGCGGGCACCCCGATCCTGCGCATGGCCTCGGCGAAGTACGCTCGCGACGGCTTCACCTGGCGGATGTGCCAGGACGAGCACAGCGTGTCGAACATCCGGAAGTGCCGGAACGCCTCGTCCTTCAGGCGGTCCCAGTGTTCGGCCTCGTTGTTGGTCAGTACCACCGTCAACCGGGGATCGTCGCGGCGCACCTCCTGGAGCGCCCGGAAATTCTCGCGGTACGCGCGGACGCTGGCGAGGTAGGCCCCGTCCAGCCACCGGGTGTCCAGACGCTTCCCCTTTCGTGTCCAGCGCCCGGGATTGACCAGGCGCTGGAACACCTGATGCACGTGTTTGACGCCGCCTTCATAGAGAGGGGCGACGTCGTACACGCTGCGTTCCAGTTCTTCCCGGTCCAGGCCGTAGCGATCGGCTACCTGAACGAGGAATTCCGTCTCCTCGTTGATGTTGTTGTAGAGCACACCGCCCGCGTCCACGAAAAGCGCCCGAATCGTCATGCTGCTCCCTCGTGCCGAAACAATGGGGTCTTTCATACCGCAGACCCCGGTTGGCGGGAAACAGTGGAATTCCCGGGCACCACGACGCGCCGGTGACACGGAATCACTCAAACGCTGGCCGGCTCCCGCTGTTCGAGCTGTACGGCGAATTCCTGCCACATACGGGCACAGGTGCGGGCCAGCTCCGCGACGGTTTCGCGGCAGTGCGACGGCACCCCGGCCAGCACCCGCTCCCATTCCTGGTTCTCCGTCGCCTGGACGTCCAGCCAGCGCAGCAGCGCACGTCCCGCGTCGGTGAAGCGCAGGGACGGGTCCTTGCGCAGCTTGTGCAGCATGGCGATCCGCTCCCGGCCCGCCGCGTGCGAGGCTTCCGCGTCAGCGCGGTGGCCGGCCGGGTCCGCGGCTTCGCGGTGCCGCTGCTGCCCGTCGGCCGAACGCTGCCTGGGCGGAAGCGGGTCCTCGCCGTTGAGCAACCGTTTGCGGACGTCGGAGACCGTGCCCAGGGAGATGCCCGCCGCCTTGGCGATCTCGCGCAGCGGGGTCTGCGGATTCTCGGCGATCAGCTCGCTCGCGCGCCTGCGGCCTTCCGCCCCGTCGACGGGCCGCGCCCTGCCGTCCCGGCCGACCCGGACCCGCAGCGGCGGCAGGTCTCCGGCGGGCTGCCGCAGTACGCCGACGGTCTTGGCGTTCAGGCCGGTCACCGTACCGATGGCCCGGTCGGACCACTGGGGGTGCGACCGGATGATCCGGGCCGCTGCCCGCTTGCGTTCCGCGAGGGAGAGCGGCAGGCCGTGCGCGACGTTCGCCTGGACCGCCAGGACGAAGGCGTCCTTCTCGTCCCCGTCGAAGAAGCACACCTCGATCTCGGTCTCGCCGCGCAGCGTGGCCGCGCGAAGCCGGTGCATGCCGTCGACGACCCGCATCGTGGAGCGCTGGACGACGATGGGCGGCAGGGGCGCGCCGCACTCGGCGAGCAGGGTCGCGTGGGCGTCGCGCTCGCCGTCCGTACGGGGCGAGTCGGCCGGCAGCAGGGAAGCGACCGGCACCTTCTCCGTACGGCCGGGTAACGAGAGGCCGTCACCGACGAGTTGGGCGAGCAGTCCGGCCGGGGTTCCGGACCAGGCGTCATCGGCTGTGGGTTCATCGATCACTGAACAGTCTCCCGTGGATGTTTCGCCAACTGCCCATCCGTACCGGCACGCCAGGAAGGGTGCTCCCCGGCGGCCGACGCCTCACCGGTCACTGTGGTGACCAGTAAGCGCACGGAAATTTCGAGCAACATCTGCCTCTCTGCCAACTGGAGCAAACAGAAAGTCAACTTTCCGGCCGGATTCCGCCCCTTTCGGGAAGGATTCAGCCAGCCGCGCCTGGAGCCGTCTCGCGTTGCTCGGCAGGTCCGCTTCCCGTACGGCGACGGGGCCCGCCCGCACACCGCGCGTCCCGGGGCGCTCGAAGGTCCAGCACGGCGGCGACCAGCGCCACCACGAAGATCAGCACGTAGATGTTGCCGAGGACGAACGCGAGCGGCCCGCCCGCCAAGACCGGTTTCGCGTCGTCGTCCATCGGATCCGCCAGGGCCAGCAGCCCCGGTACGGTGAGCGCGACCAGCACCATGGCCGGCAGCCACCGGCCGCGCCGGCGCGGCCGGCCCGCCACCCACACCAGGAACACCCCGAACGGCACCAGCCACACCCAGTGGTGCCCCCAGGACCACGGGGACACCATCGCCCCGCACAGGCCGCACAGCGACACCGCCAGCAGGTGTTCCCCGCGCCGCGCCGCCCGTACCGCGAGTGCCAGCGCGCCCAGTCCGGCCGCGGCACCGAGCAGGAGCCACAGCACCAGGGCGGGGGCCTCCGGCACGCCGGTCTTCATGAGGAGCCCGCGCAGCGACTGGTTGTGCCGCGACGCCGGGTCGGTGTGGATGCGGCTGAGGTCGGCGAACCGGCCACCCAGCCAGAAGTCGCCCGCGGCGGCGGGCACCAGGAGGAAGCTCACCAGCACGGTCCCCGCCGCGCACGCCGACGCCACGGCGGCCTGGCGGTACCTGCGGGCCGCGACCAGGTAGGCCACGAAGATCAGCGGCGTGAGTTTCAGCCCCGCCGCGATCCCGACGCCCACGCCCCGGGCCCGGTGGTCCGCGCGCCCCGTCAGGTCGGCCAGGACCAGCGTGACCAGCAGCAGGTTGATCTGCCCGTCGATGAAGTTGCTGTGCACCGATTCCAGGGCGAAGGACGCGCCGGTCACGGCGATCACCGCGGGCACCAGCCGCCGCCCCCGCACGCCGAGCGAACGCCACGACCGCGCCACGACGAACGCCAGCAGGACGCCGTTCAGCACCGCCACGAGGGCCTTCGCTGCCGCCGTGCCCAGCAGGGCCAAGGGTGTGAACACCAGGGCCGCGAACGGCGGATAGGTGAAGCGGAAGTCGTACCAGACCGGCGCGCCGTAGAGGTCCCCGCCGGCCAGCACCGTCTCGCCGCCCGCCCGGTACACCTCCAGGTCGACGGCGTCGGCGTTGCCCGCGAGCACCACGCTCACGATGCCGAACAGGCCCGCTCCGCCGATCAGGATCGCGTAGCCGGCCTTTCGCGCGGCCGACCGGTTGCATTGCAGCTTCGTGTTCATGCGTGTACGTCCAAGCGCTGGAAGGCGGGCCAGATACGCGGCCACGGTTGCTCGGGCCGGCTGACGAGGGAAATCGGACGGCCTTGGTAGTCGGTGTCGATGCGCAGTCCGTTGTCGACGACGGCGACCTGCCGGATCTCGCCGAAGTGCGCGCGCACCGCGGGTTCGGGACGGCCGACGTAGATCAGGGAGTTCCGGTCGGCGCCGGGCGCGCCGAAGAACCAGAAACCACGCGAGCCGCTGTACACCGGTGGCAGTCCGCGGGCCGGGCCGAAGTACGCCAGGGCCGAGGCCACCCAGTAGTCGTCGGACATGATCACCGTGCGGTCCCGCCGGCCGGGGGGAAGCCGGTGGTAGATCTCCCCCACCTGGTCGGCCAGTTGCGGCCAGCCGATCTCGGAGCGCTTGTCGAAGCGGTGGTGCGGCTTGCCGACGTACGACTCCTGCGGCAGCAGCGGCAGGTCGAGGAGCGGCCAGGCCACCGACACGACGAGTGCGGGGTACAGCGGCCAGCGCCTGCGCCGGCGGCCCGCGGTGGGCGCGGCCGACCACCGCCGCTGGAAGCCGACCGCGCCCACCGCCCACAGCACCGGGAACACACCGTGGAGGTAGTAGGCACGCCCATTGCTCAGTACGACGAACCCGGCCACCAGCAGAGCTGCCACGGCCAGGAACCGGTACGGCGCCAACTCCCGCTCGGTGAGCAGGCGCGCGATCCCGTACAGCCCCAGCACCAGCCCGAGCACCGGCCCCAGCCCCAGGACCATCAGCGCCAGATTCGCCACCGTACCGTCGCGTTGGGTCACTTCGGCGGCGATGGCCTGCCCCATCCGCAACTGCGGCCACCCGTGCTGGTGTTGCCACACCAGTGTCGGTACGGCCGACAGCAGCGCCAGGCCCGCGCCCGCCCACAACAGCGGCCGGGCGAGCATCCCACGGGGCCCGCACATCAGCGCCGCCACCAGGAGGGCGAGGCAGAACAGCGCGATCTGGAACTTCACCTGCACCGCCACCATGACGACGGCCCCCGCTGCGAGCAGCAGCCGATCCCGCTTGGCGCCCTCCCGGTGCAAACGTACCCAGCGCACCAGGAGCCAGCTCAGCAGCGTCCACAGCGGAACGTCGAAGGCCATGGTCGACAGCAACCGCCCCAGCGCGCCGAAGGCCAGCGCGCCGGCTCCCGCCGTCAGCCACTGCGCCCGCCGGCCCCCGCCGAACTCCCGGGCCAGCAGCGCCGCCAGCACGATCCCCGCGGCGGTGGCCAGGATGGCCGGGAGCCGCAGCACCCGCAGTGTGCCCGGGGCGAGGGTGTCCGCCAGCAGGGCCAGCAGCGGCACTCCCGGCGGCTGGTCGGCGTAGCCCCAGTCCAGGTGGCGCCCGGCGACGATGAAGTACAGCTCGTCGCCGTCGTATCCGTAGCGCCCGGCCAGCGCGAACAGCAGCGCGGCGGTGCCGGCCGCGATGCCGAACACCGGTGAGCGCGCCAGCGGGGGCAGCCGTGTTCCGCCGAGTCCGCCCACCGCACGCACGGATCGCCGGGCACTGTCGAACGAAGTCGTCACCTTGCTGCTCTCTTCAGGGAGGGGGCCCGCGGACAAGAGCGCCGGTAATACGGCAGGCATCGCGACCGACCAGTGTTCCCGGCGGTGGTCCGGCGTTCAACCGTGTAGGCCGCCCCGTTGAACATCAGACTGATATTCAAATGTCTGATGTTTGGCTGTACGGTGTCTCCATGGAACGCATCAGCACACCGCGGCGGACGGCAAGCCTGTCCGCGCAGCTCGTGAACAGTCTCCGCGCGCACATCGAGGCAGGCGGATGGCCGGTGGGCACACGCATCCCGCCGGAGCAGGCCCTCATCGAAGAACTCGGGGTCGGACGCAGCACCCTGCGGGAGGCACTCGGCGCGCTCGTGCACCTGGGCCTGCTGGAAGCGCGGATCGGGGACGGCACCTACGTCCGCGCGTCGAGTGAACTCCAGTCGGTCATGGTGCGGCGGGCGAGTGCCGCACAACGGGACAACGTGCTCGAACTGCGTACCGTCCTGGAGGAGTACGCCTCGGGAGCCGCCGCCCTGCGCCGCAGCGAGGACCAACTGCACCGATTGAAAGAGCTGCTGGCCGACGCCGACGCGGCCTGCGCCGGCGAGGACGTGTCCGCTGCCGAGAGCGTCGACGCGCTGTTCCACCGCGCCGTCGTCCGGGCGAGCGGAAACGACCTCCTGATCGAGGTGTACGACTACCTCGGTACGGCCCTCACCTCCTCCCTGGGCGGCCTGCCCTGGGACGCCGCAGGCGCCGAGGAGCATGCCGGCCTGCACCGGCGGCTCGTCGACGCGATCGAGGCCCGGGACGAGAGCGCCGCCCGCGACGCCGCGGCCGCGATCGTCCGGCTCACCCGCGACCACGAGGCCGGGACCGCGCGCGGGAGGGAGGACCGATGACGAGTCCGCGGTCGTCTTCGACACCCCCGACCGGCTCACAGCCCCCAACCGACGAGACCGGCGCGCGTACCGCCCAGCGCAGCGCCCACCTGTACGCGACGGATCCGCAGTTCCGGGACGCCGCTCCCCTGGACTCCGTCTCCGAGGCGATCCGGCGGCCGGGCTTACCGCTCCCCGACCTGGTGGCCACGGTGATGGAGGGGTATGCGGACCGCCCCGCCCTGGGCGAGCGCGCCACGGAGCCGGTCACCGACCCGGACACGGGCCGCACCACGCTGCGCCTGCTGGAGCGGTTCGACACGATTACCTACGGCGAACTGTGGGAACGCGTCGGCGCGGTGGCCGCCGAATGGCGGCACCACCCCGGCCACGCCGTGGGCCGAGGCGACTTCGTAGCGGTTCTCGGTTCCACGAGCGCCGAGTACACCGTGGTGGACCTGGCGTGCGTCCGCTCCGGCGCGGTGAGCGTTCCCCTCCAGGCCGGCGCCTCGGCGGGGCAGCTGGCTCCCGTCCTCGCGCAGACCGGGCCGCGCCTGCTCGCGGTGGACGTGGCACACCTCGACGTCGCACTCCAGGTCGCGGCGGACGCCCCGTCGGTGGGCAGGATCGTCGTGCTCGGCCACCACCCCGCCAGCACCGCTCACCAGGAAACGCTGGACGCCGCGCGCGGCCGGCTCGCGGCGCAGGGCCGAGGCGTCACCCTGGACACCCTGGCGTCGGTCGTCGAACGAGGCCGGGCTCTGCCACCGGCCCCCCGGAGCCCCGAGGGAACGGCCGCCGACGCGCTCAGCGCACTGATCTACACCTCGGGAAGTACCGGCACCCCGAAGGGCGCCATGTACACCGAACGCCTCGTCACGCAATTCTGGATCGACTTCGTGCCCGGCCAGGGCATGCGGCCGTCCATCGTGCTCAACTACCTTCCGCTGAGCCACATGATGGGCCGGGGCGTGCTGTACGGCACGCTCGCCAAGGGAGGCACCGCCCACTTCGTGGCGTCGAGCGACCTGTCGACCCTCTTCGAGGACCTCTCCCTGGTCCGCCCCACCGAGTTCATCATGGTGCCCCGCATCTCCGACATGCTCTTCCAGCGTTACCAGAGCGAGCTGACCCGCCGAAGCGGCGCGGGGGCGGGAGGCGATGCGGCCGGGCAGGCGGCCCGCGTGCAGGAGGAGCTGCGGGAGCGGACCCTCGGCGGCCGCCTCCTGCGGGTCGTCAACGCCTCGGCCCCGCTCAGCGCGGAGATGACGGCCTTCGTCGAGAGCTGCCTGCACGTCAAGCTGCTCGACGGCTACGGATCGACGGAAGCCGGAATCGTCTCGCTCGACGGCCGGGTGGTGCGCCCGCCGGTGACCGATCACCAACTGGTGGACGTGCCCGAGCTGGGGTACTTCCGCACCGACGCGCCGCATCCCAGGGGCGAACTGCTGATCAAGTCGGACCGGCTCGTTCCCGGCTACTTCCGGCGACCGGATGCCACCGCCCAGGTCTTCGACGAGGACGGCTACTACCACACGGGCGACATCATGGCCCGCACCGGCCCCGACGAGCTGGTGTACGTCGACCGCCGCTCCAACGTCCTCAAGCTGTCCCAGGGCGAATTCGTGGCCGCTTCCCGCCTGGAAGCCCTCTTCACCGGCAGCCCGGCGATCCGGCAAGTCTTCGTGTACGGCAACAGCGCTCGCGCCTACCTGCTCGCGGTCATCGTGCCCACACAGGACGCACTCGACCGCGCCGGCGAGAACACCCGGAACCTCAGGTCGATCCTGCGCGAATCCCTGCACCACCTCGCCACCGAAGCGGGCCTCAACTCGTACGAGATCCCGCGGGACTTCCTCATCGAGACCGAGCCGTTCAGCCAACAGAACGGCTTACTCTCCGGCGTACGCAAGCTGCTGCGTCCCGCGTTGGCGAAGCGCTACGGCGAGCGCCTCGAAGCGCTGTACGACGAGCTGGCCGAGCGCGGGACCGACGAACTCCAGGCGCTGCGCCAGGCAGGCCCGTCCCAGCCCGTACTGGAAACCGTGTTGCAGGCCGCCCGGGCGCTGCTCGGGCACCAACAGGATGACGTGAAGCCCGGCACACGCTTCCTCGAACTCGGCGGCGACAGCCTGTCCGCGCTGTCGTTCTGCCAGCTCCTGAAGGAAATCTTCCAGGTGGACGTCCCTGTCGACGTCGTCATCAACCCGGTCAACACACTCCGGCAGGTAGCCGGTCACATCGAGAAGGCCCTCGCGTCGGGACACCGGCGCCCGACCGCCGACAGCGTCCACGGACCGGGCGCGACGCGGCTCCTGGCGGGCGATCTGACGCTCAACGCGTTCTTCGGCACGGAGCCCATGGCAAAGGCCGGCAGGCCGTCCGGCCCACTGCCCCAGGCACGGACCGTTCTGCTGACCGGCGCCAACGGCTACCTGGGCCGCTTCCTGTGTCTGGAATGGCTGGAGCGCGTCGCGCAACGCGGTGGCACGCTGGTGTGTGTGGTCCGCGGCAGCACCGACGAGTCGGCGAGGGCACGGCTCGACGCCGCCTTCGACAGCGGCGACCCGGAACTCCTCCAGCACTATCACCGCCTGGCCGCCGGGCACTTGGAAGTGGTCGCCGGCGACATCGGCGAGACCGGCCTCGGACTCGACGAGAAGACCTGGCAGCGGCTGGCCGACACCGTGGACCTGATCGTCCACCCGGCGGCACTCGTCAACCACGTCCTGCCGTACGACCAGCTGTTCGGCCCCAACGTACTGGGCACGGCCGAACTGATCAGGCTCGCGGTCACCTCCCGCGTCAAACAGTTCACCTACCTGTCGACGGTCGCCGTCGTCTCCGGGTCCGAGGCCGCGGCCGACGAGGCGGCAGACATCCGCACGGCCTGCGGGGAGCGCGACCTCGACAACGGCTACGCGCATGGGTACGCGGCCGGCAAGTGGGCGGGCGAGGTGCTGCTGCGCGAGGCGCACGACACGTTCGGCCTGCCGGTCGCCGTGTTCCGCTCGAACCTGATCCTCGCGCACCCGCGCTACCGGGGCCAGCTGAACATCCCGGACGTCTTCACCCGCCTCCTGCTCAGCCTGCTGGCGACAGGCATCGCCCCGGGCAGCTTCTACACCCGGGGCACGGACACCGGAGCCGGCCACTTCGACGGACTCCCCGTGGACTTCACGGCACAGGCCATCGCCTCACTGGGCGACAGCACACGCGAGGGATACCGGACCTTCAACGTCGTGAACCCACATGACGACGGCATCTCACTCGACACGTTCGTCGACTGGCTGACGGCGGCCGGACACCCCCTGACGCGCATCCACGACTACGACGCATGGCTCGACCGCTTCGAGACCGCCTTGCGCCGCCTTCCCGACCGCCGGCGGCAGCATTCGCTGCTCCCCTTGCTGCACGCCTTCGCAAAGCCGGCGGAACCCCTGCCCGGCTCCGCCCTGCCGGCAAACCGATTCCGCACGGCAGTACGAGCCGCCGCCCTCAACGAGGAGAACGACATCCCCCACCTGACACAGGACCTGATAACCAAGTACGTGACAGACCTCCGGTCACAAGACCTGCTGTGACCGGACCTCCGCCGGCGATCAGCAGGTAGGGCGCAGGCCGGCGGCGTGGGCGAGCCGCGCGCTCGGCGCCACGGCTCTCGCCGCCGGGGCCGGCAGGTCTACCGGCTCAGCCCGCCGCGTCGGAAAATTCCCGCGCGAGGGCGCGATGCCAGTCCGCGGCCTGCTTCCCCTGGGCGGAGCTGACGGTCGATCCAGGCATGCGGCTCAGGCGTTCGGCCGTCTCCGCCAGGCGCAGGTGCTCGTTCCGCGCGTACTCACGGCAGGCAAGGCAGGTGACACGGTCCGGACGCGGAGAGGTCATCGCGTACGGCACCCGCAGCCCGCATCCGGTGGTGACGTGGCTCGGCAGGTCGCCGGCCAGGCCGAACGTGGCTGCCAGTATGTTGCGCGCAGCGGCTTCGCCGTGGGTCACGTTCGTACCGACATGGATGTGCGGATCGTTCCCGCCCATGAGTCCTCCCTTCAACACGTGTCTCAGGCACCCGGCTCTACCGGGCGCCAACCCCTGAAAATCAACAACAACGGAAACGCTATTTCGAACAGGCCGCCAGGCTCCCGCTGCTCGACGCCCGGTCACAGCAGGCCCAGGTCTCGGGCGCGCAGGGCGGCCTGGGTGCGGTCGCGCAGGGCGAGGCGGCCGAGGATGCGGGAGACGTGGTTCTTCACGGTGCCCTCGCTGAGGTACAGCTGCGCGGCGATCTCCCGGTTGGTCCTGCCCTGCGCCACCAGCCGCAGGATGTCGATCTCGCGCGGGCTGAGGGCGGCGGCCTGTTCCGCCCCTGGGGCCGGGGAGGGCAGGGAGGCGGTGAGGTGGCGGGTCACGGCGGCGTCGAGCTGGGTGACGCCCGCGTGCGCGAGCCGGACCGCGTGGGCGAGTTCGTCGGCCGGCAGGTCCTTGAGCAGGTAGCCGCAGGCGCCCGCGCGCAGCGCCTGGACGACGTACTCCTCGTCGTCGAACGTCGTCAGCATCACCGCCCGGCACTCCGGCGCCTCGCCGCGCAGGACGGCGACCGCCTCGACGCCGTCCATCCCCGGCATCCGGACGTCCATCAGCACGACGTCCGGGCGCAGTTCGAGCACCTTCGCGACGGCTTCGCGGCCGTCCACCGCCGTACCGACGACCGTGATGCCCGGCCGGATGGAGAGCAGCGCGGCGATGCCGTCCCGGATGAGCCGCTGGTCGTCCACGACGAGTACGCGTACCGGCGTGTCCTCCTCACTCATGGCACGCCTGCCCCGCCGTGGCCGCGCGGCACCGTCACCGTCAGCCGGGTCCCGGTGCCGGGGCTGCTGTCGATGTGCACGCTCCCGCCCACCAGGTGCACCCGTTCGCGCATCCCGAGCAGTCCGAACCCGGTGGCGGCGGCCCCGTCCGGGGTGAAGCCGCGGCCGTCGTCGGACACCACGAGGCGTGCCGCGTGTTCCGTCAGCCGCACCGCGACCGTCACCCGCGTGGCCCGCGCGTGGCGGCGCGCGTTGGTCAGCCCTTCCTGTGCGGCCCGGTAGAGCGCGGTCAGCGCCGCCGGGGCGTAGCCGTCCTCGGAGCCCTCCACCTGCGTGGCGACGTGGGGCCCGGCCCCGCCGGCGCGCGCCAGGCCCGCGAGCATCGCCCTCAGCGACTTGTGCGTCTCCTCGCCCCGCAGTGCCCGCACGGACTGCCGTACGTCGCCCAGCGCGCGCTTCACCGCGAGCCGCGCCTCGTCGACCGCTCGCTGGGCGGAGTGGGGGTCCAGGGCCCGGAACTCGGAGGCGATCTCCAACTGCACGGCGGCCGCGGTGAGATGATGTCCGAGGCTGTCGTGGATGTCCCGCGCGAGACGGTTGCGTTCGGCCGCGGCGGACAGTTCCGCGACCTGCGCGGCGTACTGCTCCAGAGCGCGCCGTCCCCGCTGTTCGCCGATGGCCACGGCCGCCATGGACAGCGCGAGGACGAGGCCGACGCAGAGCATCAGCAGGTCGGAAACGCGCTCCGGTTCGCGGTACCAGCCGGGCGCGGTCAACGCGTATCCGGTGAGCAGTCCGGCCACACACAGCGCCGCCAGTGCGAGCGCGGCGCCGCGTCCGATGGCGAAGTAGGCGGTGAACGGCAGGAGTACGAAGAGGACTTGGGCCAGCTCCGACACGTCGAGGGCGACCACCACCACGATCAGGCCGCCCCGCGCGAGCAGCGGCAGCCATGCCTGGGCGGGTGCCTTACGCCGCTCCACGGCCTCCAAGACAGCCAGCGCCGCGAGCCCCGCGACGAACCCCGCGATGCGCCAGAGCGGCGGGCCGGGGCCGGGGGCGAGGTCCGCCACTTCGTAGTAGAGGCCGCCGACCAGCACCGCCGCGTACAGCAGGGGCGACACCCACGGCACGGGTACGTACGCTGCCATGCGCCCACCCCCTCCTGCGTGCCGCCCAGGCTAGGCGGGCGGCGGCCGGGGGGCGAGGGAGCGGGGTGGCCGCGCGCGGATGTGGCCGAGCGGCAGGTGCCGGACGGCCATCGGGCAGCGGCGCGGCGGGTGACTTCCGGCGGCGGGTCTCACCGGTCTTCATCTGCCGCAGACGGCCGCCGGCTCCTTAACGTTTCGGCCCCGGCCCGAGAGGTTCCGGCCCGAGAGGTTCCGGCCCGGGGCCGCCCTTCGACGTATTGGAGTGCCCCATGCCCACGCCCTTGTCCGACCGGTCCGCCTGCCTCGGCGCGCTGTCCGGCGCGCTGTCCGGGCTCCTCGTCACCCTGCCGGCAGCCGTCGAGATCTTCACCGGGGAGACCGCGGCGACCAGCTTCTTCCTCGCCCTGGCTCCCGCGTTCTCGCTGCCGTTGCTGGCCGCGCTGCACCGGCGCCAGGGCCCGGCCGCCGGCCGCTTCGGGGAGACGGCCTACGCCGTCAACCTCATCGGCCTCGGCCTGTTCGGCGGTGCCGCGTTCACCTCGAACCTCGTGCTGTTCTCCTTCGACGACGCGGTCGTCAAGAAGACCCTGACGGGCCCCACCGTCCCCACGCTCATCGGCTCCGCGGCCGTCTTCGCCGTGGGCTGCGCCCTCTTCGGGGCGGCGATGATCCGTGCCCGGGTGCTGCCGCGGGTCCCGTCCTGGGCCTACGCGACAGCGGTGCCGCTCTTCGCGTTCCTGATCGCCCTGCCGGACTCCGCGCTGACGAGTGCCCTGCACATCGCGGTCGGCGCCACCCTGATCCGGCTCGCCTCCGCCCTGCGGCGTCCCGCCGGGAAGGCGGCCCGGCGGGCGGGCGCCCTTGCGGGTCACGCCGGCCCCGGCTGAGCGCTGGGTCCCGGCTGGTCGCTGGGTCCCGGCCGATCGCTCCGACCCCGTCAGGTCCGAGCCGTACCCCCTCCGCTTGACAGGCAACCTCATGGTTGCCAATCTGAAGTGGAGGGGGTTTGGACGGCATGGACGAGGTGTTCAAGGCGCTCGCGGACGCGAGCCGCAGACGGCTGCTGGACCGGCTGAACGAACGGGCCGGCCAGAGCCTGCGCGAGATGTGCGCGGGGCTGGAGATGACCAGGCAGGCGGTGTCCAAGCACCTGGCGGTGCTGGAGGGCGCCGGCCTGGTCACGACGGTCCGGCACGGCCGGGAGAGGTTGCACTACCTCAATCCCGTGCCCATCCACGATCTTGCCGACCGCTGGATCGGCCAGTACGAGCGGGGCCGGATGGCCGCGCTCGGCAACCTGAAGCACACCCTGGAAGGAACCGCGATGAGCAAGCCAGAGTTCGTCTACACGATCTACATCCACACCACTCCCGAGAAGCTCTGGGAGGGGCTGACCAGCCCGGAGTTCCTGAAGCAGTACCACGGCGGCTGGGCGCCCTCCTCGGACTGGAAGGCCGGCTCGAAGGTGCTGTGGCCGGTCGAGGACGGCGGCGAGCCGCAGGACCTCGGCCAGGTCGTCACCGAGTCGGAGCCCGGCAAGCGGCTCGCCTACACCTGGCACACGCTGCAGCCGATGCACCAGGAGATGTTCGGCATGAGCGACGCGGAGTTCGCCGAGGCGGTCAAGGAGCGCTCGAAGGTCGCCTTCGACATCGAGCCGGCCGAGGAGCCTGAGCTGGGCGTGAAACTCACCATCACCCACGACGGCTTCGACTCGGCCGACTCCAAGATGCTGGAGGGCGTCAGCGGCGGCTGGATCATGATGCTGTCGGAGCTGAAGACGATCCTCGAAAAGTCCTGACCCGCCGCTCGGCAGGCCACTGCCGACACTCCGCCAGAACCCCGCCGTTTTCCCTGGTCAGAGCCGTTGTCACGGTCCACCCGCCGGTCTCAGCGGCGCGCACACCTGGGACCCGGGGGCCCGGACGGCGCGGGACGGGCGCAGGTCCGCGACCGCGAAACAGCGCCGCAGCCACCGGTCCCGCCCGTCGTAGCGGGGCCGGAAGGCGGTGCGGCCGTGCACGGCGGCCCGGTTGTCCACGACGATCAGGTCGCCGGCTTCCAGGACCGTACCGACGAGTACGGCGAGCATGGCCTCGCGCAGCTCGTCGAACGCGCGGGCCGCGGTCTCGTCCAGCGGTTCCATGGCGTGGAAGTCGGCGACGATCTCGGGGTCGGTGGCCGGCCCGGACAGCACCGGCAGCGGCGGCGAGACGGCGCCGGCACCGGCGGCCGTGCCGGTGCCGGTGCCGGTGCCGCCGAACGAGCTGCTGAGGTGGATGCGGAACAGCGGGCGGCGCAGTACGCGAACGCACTCGGCGGACAGGCGGGGCAGCGCCTGGGCGACGGCACCGTAGGTGGTGCGGGCCCGGCGCTCGTGGTCGGCGCGCAGGCACAGCAGCGTCACGAAGTCCGGCTTGTAGGGGTGGAAGCCGTCCTCGGTGTGCAGTTCGAGCAGCACGCTGCCGCTGTTCTCCTGGCGCTGTTCGGCGCCCCTGACCGGGACGACGTCCTGGACCAGGTGGCCCGCCTTCTCGTCGGCGTAGGCGATGACGTCGCCGAGCCAGGACACCACGGCCAGCTGGGCGACGGTCGCGGTGCAGAGGCCCGACCAGGCGGGTGCGGCGCCGTCGGCGGGGGTCGGTGGCAGGTCGTCGTCGAGCGGTACGTTGCGTACGAGCAGGACGCCGTGCGGGTTGCCCTGCCTCCGGAAGCGGCTGAGCGCGCGGGCCAGGCGCGGCGGGACCCAGCGCGCCGCCACCTCGATCTCGGCGAGCAGCCCGGGGTCGTCGAACTGCTCGGGGCCGGCCGGCTCCCCGTGCGGCAGCATGCCGGTGATCTCGGCGGCGACCTTGCGGAACTGTTCGGTCTCCGGCGGCGTCAGCTCCACCGTCACGCCCTCGGCGCCGCCGTCGGCGGAAGGTTCCCGGTACGTCAGCACAGCGGTGTCTCCTCGCGGTCCGCGGCGGTCAACGGGCGGACGGGGATCCGGCTTCGTCCATGGCCCGGACGAGGCTCTTCGGGCGCATGTCGGTCCAGTGTTCCTCGACGTGGGCGAGGCAGGCCTCCCGGGTGTCCGCGCCGCGGGCGACCGTCCAGCCGGCCGGGACCTCCGCGAACGACGGCCACAGCGAGTGCTGGCCCTCGTCGTTGACCAGTACCAGGTAGGTGGCGTCGGGGTTCTCGAAAGGGTTGGTCATGGTGTGGTCCTTCTCCGGGTGAGCTTGGTTTCGGGGACGGAAGTTCAGGGGGGCGATGGCCACCGGGGGCTACCGGGCGGGCTCGCCCGGGTCCTCCAGCCGCTCGGCGAGCACCCGGCCGATGTCGGCCAGCGGCTCGGACCGGCACATGTCGTGGTGGGTGCAGTCGACGGCGTACCGGTGTACGCGCCCGGTGGCGAAGGGCTCCCATGCGGCCGCCGTGGGTGCTTCGTCGGGGCGTCCTGCGGTCGCGGTGAAGTGCAGGATGTCGCCGTCGAAGCGGCCAGGCGCATGCGCCGCCGCCAGCTCCCTGCTGTTGGCGAAGACCTCGGCCAAAGCCGCGACATGGCGTTCCCCGATGTCCGCCAGGGGGCCGCCGCCACGCCGCAGGATCTCCATGACGTCCTCGATGCGCAGTTCTTCGGCGCCGGTGGCGTCCTCGCCGTGGCCCGCGAAGTCGAGCAGCGTCGTCAGGATCTCCCGCTCCTCCACGGGCGCGGCCGGGACCTCGGGGTCGCGGGGGTAGGAGTCGAGCAGGGTGAGGGAGGCGACCTTCTCGCCCTCGGCCTGGAGGCGGACCGCGACCGCGTGGGCCGCGAGGCCGCCGAAGGACCAGCCCAGCAGGTGGTACGGGCCGGCGGGCCGGACCGAGCGGATCTGCCGGACGTAGTCGGTGACCAGTTCGTCCATGGCCGTCGGGTATGCCTCGGTCCGGGCAAGACCGCGGGCCTGGAGTCCGTACACGGGCCGGCCCGGTCCCAGGTGGCGCAGCAGTCCGGTGTAGCACCAGCTCAGGCCGCCGGCGGGGTGGACGCAGAACAGCGGTTCCAGCGCGCCGGAGCCGCGCAGCGGAAGCAGGACGTCGAAGGCGTCGCCCCGGACGCCCAGGCGCAGCCGGTCTATCAGGCGGCTGACCGTGGGCGCCGCGAACAGGTCGCTGACCGACAGCTCGACGTCCGCCGCCTCCCGGATGCGGCGGACCAGCCGGATGGCCGCCAGCGAGTCTCCGCCGAGGTCGAAGAAGTCGTCGTCGATCCCGGTTCCCGCGAGGCCGAGGACCTCGGCGAACAGGCCGCAGAGCACCTCCTCCTCGGGGGTGCGGGCGGGCCGCTTGGCCACCGCGGACAGCGGGCCCGGCTCCGGCAGGGCGCGCCGGTCCAGCTTGCCGCTGCCGGTCAGGGGCAGGGCGGCCAGTACCACCACCACGGCGGGCACCATGTACTCCGGCAGTAGCTGCGCGGCATGGCGTCGCAGGTCGGCGGGGTGCGGTGCGGTTCCGGGCGCGGGTGCTGCGTACGCCACCAGCCGCTGGTCGCCGGGCCGGTCCTCGCGGAGGACGACGGCGGCCTGGGCGACGGCGTCGTGCCGGGACAGTACGGCTTCGACCTCGCCGAGTTCGATACGGAAGCCGCGCAGTTTGACCTGGTCGTCCGTACGGCCGGCGAACTCCAGCACACCGTCCCTGGTCCACCGGGCGAGGTCGCCGGTGCGGTACATCCGCTCCCCCGGCGCACCGAAGGGGCAGGCGACGAATCGTTCCGCCGTCAGACCGGGCCGCGCCAGATAGCCGCGCGCGAGCTGGACACCGGCCACGTACAGCTCCCCGGTCGCCCCCGGAGGCACCGGCCCGAGACCCGCGTCCAGTACGTAGGCGCGGGTGTTGCGGACGGGCCGGCCGATGGGCACCGGGCGGGCGGTGGTGTCCTGGGCGGTGGCCGGGTGCCGCCCGCAGGACCAGGTCGTGGCGTGGATGGTGGTTTCCGTCGGTCCGTACAGGTGGTTCAGGTGCGCGCCGAGGAGGCTTGTGGCGCGGTCGCGCAGCTCCGCCGGCAGCGCCTCGCCGCCGGTCTGGACGCGCCGCAGGCTCGTGCACCCGGCGGCGCCGGGCTCGTCCAGGAAGGCCCGCAGCATCGAGGGCACGAAGTGCACGGTGGTCACCGCGTGTTCGCGGATCAGCGCGGCCAGGTACGCCGGGTCCCGGTGGCCCTCGGGGGCGGCGACGACGACGCGTGCGCCGGTGCTCAGGGGCCAGAACAGCTCCCACACCGACGCGTCGAAGGCGGCGGGCGCCTTGTAGAGGCAGCTGTCGGAGGGTTCGAGACCGAACTCTTCCTGTAGGCCGAGGAGCCGGTTGACGACCGCGGCGTGCGGGACGACGACGCCCTTGGGGGTACCGGTGGAGCCGGAGGTGTAGAGCACGTAGGCCGGGTGCGACGGGGTGAACGGTACGGTACGCGCGACGCCCGCCGTCTCCGGCTGGGGGTTCCGTACGCCCTCCGGATCGTCCAGGACGCACACCGGCCGGGCCTCGTCCAGCATCGCCCGGGTGCGCTCGGCAGGGTGGCCGGGGTCGACGGGCAGGTAGGCCGCGCCGCTCTTGAGCACCGCCAGCAGCGCCACCACCAGCTCCACCGAACGCGGCAGCACGACGGCCACGACCCGCTCCGGACCCGCACCCCGCTCGGTCAGTGCGTGCGCCAGCCGGTTCGCCCACGCGTCCAGCTCCCCGTACGACAGAGCCTCGCCCTCGGCGACCACGGCCACCGCATCCGGCGTCCGGGCCGCCTGAGCCTCGAACAACTCCGGCAGCGTGACCGGGGGCAGCGACCGCGCGGTGGCGTTCCACCCCGACAGGACCGACTCCCGCTCGGCCGGGGACAGGATGCCGAACCGCCAGATCCGCCGGCCGGGGTCGGCGGCGACGGCGTCGAGCAGCCGCTCGAAGCGGGTGGCCAGGCCCTCCACCGTGCCGCGGTCGAACAGGTCGGTGCTGTACTCGACACCGCCTTCGAGGCCGCCGGGACCGCCGTCGGTGGTGTTCCGCTCGGCCAGCCGGAACAGCAGGTCGAACTTGGCCGACTGCGACCGCGTCTCCTCGGCCCTGACGTGCAGGCCGGGCAGCTCCACGGGCAGGTCCCCGGCATGATGGAAGGACAGCAACACCTGGAACAGCGGGTGCCTGGCCGCCGAGCGGGCCGGCTTGAGCACCTCCACCAGGTGCTCGAAGGGCACGTCCTGGTGGCTGTACGCGGCCAGGCCGGTGCGGCGGACCCGGTCGAGCAGGTCCGTGAAAGGCGGGTTGCCCCCGGTGTCGGTGCGTAACACCAGTGTGTTGACGAAGCAGCCGACGAGGTCGTCCAGGCCGTCGTCGGTGCGCCCCGCGACCGGCGTGCCGATCGGGATGTCGGTGCCCGCGCCCTCGCGGGTCAGGAGCACCGCGAGGGCCGCTTGGACGACCATGAACAGGCTCGCGCCGTTCGCCCGTGCCAGCCCGGTGAGCCGGGCGTGGGTGCCGGGGCCGACGCGCAGCGGCACCGTCGCGCCGCGGTGTCCCGACACCTCGGGCCGGGGCCGGTCCCGCCGCAGCTCCAGCTCGTCCGGCAGGCCGTCGAGTGCTTCCCGCCAGTACGCCACCTGGCGGGAGAGCGCGCTGTCCGGGTCGCTCTCCTCGCCGAGGAAGTCCCGTTGCCACAGGGTGTAGTCGGCGTACTGGACCGGCAGTGGCACCCAGGCCGGGGCCTCGCCCGTACGGCGGGCCGCGTAGGCGGCGGACAGGTCGCGGGCGAGCGGGTGGTTGGACCGGCCGTCGCCCGCTATGTGGTGGAGCACGAGCAGCAGGACGTGCTCGTCGGGGCCGAGTTGGAACAGTTCGGCGCGCAGCGGCGGTTCGCCGGTGAGGTCGAAGGGGCGCGCGTAGGCGTCCGCGAGGGCCGCCGCGAGCCCGTCCTCGGCGACCGTCCGCACGGGCAGCGGCGCGGGCGCTTCGGCGGGTTCCAGGACGTGCTGGCGCGGGGTGCCCCCGGTGTCCGGGTACACGGTGCGCAGGACCTCGTGCCGGGCCACCACGTCGTTCAGTGCGGCGCGCAGGGCCGCGACGTCGAGCCCGCCGGTCAGGCGCAGCGCGAACGGCATGTGGTACGTCGGCGCGTGCCCCTCCAGCTGGTGCAGGAACCACAGGCGCCGCTGGGCGAAAGACAGCGGCAGCGCCGCCGGGCGCTCGCCCGCTCGCCGCAGCGGCGGCCGCCGCCGGGCGTCCTCGCGCGGCGCGGCGAGCCGGGCCGCGAGCCCGGCGGCGGTCGGCGCCTCGAAGACGTCTCGTACCGCGAGTTCGGCGCCGAGGGCCGCGCGGACGCGCGAGACCAGCCGGGTCGCGAGCAGGGAGTGGCCGCCGAGGGCGAAGAAGCCGTCGTCGACGCCGACCCGGTCCACGCCGAGGACCTCGGCGAACAGGCCGCACAGGATGTCCTCGACCGGGTCGCGCGGCTCCCGGCCGACGGTGGTGCGCGCGCCGGGGGCCGGCAGGGCGCGGCGGTCCAGCTTGCCGCTCGGGGTCATCGGCAGGGCGTCGAGCACGACGACCAGGGCGGGCACCATGAACTCCGGCAGCGTCCCGGCGCAGAACTCGCGGAGTTCCTCCGGGTGCACCCGGGTGCCGGGCGCGGGCACCACGTAGGCGGTCAGGCGCTGGTCGCCCGGCCGGTCCTCGCGAACGGCGGCGGCCGCGTGCGCGACGGTGGCGTGCCGGGCGAGCACCGTCTCGATCTCCCCGGGTTCGACCCGGTAGCCGCGCAGCTTGACCTGGTCGTCCGCCCGTCCGGCGAAGGCCAGCTGTCCGCCGGCCGTCCAGCGGGCGAGGTCCCCGGTGCGGTACATCCGCGTCCCCGGCCCGCCGAACGGGTCGGCGACGAAGCGTGCGGCGGTCAGGCCGGGCCGGGCCAGGTAGCCGCGGGCGAGCTGGATGCCGGACACGTAGAGCTCGCCCACCACGCCGGGCGGCACCGGGCGCAGCCGCGCGTCGAGCACGTAGGCCCGCGTGTTGGCGACCGGCCGCCCGATGACGGGCTGTGCGCTGTCGCGCACCCGGGCGCCGACGACGTCCACCGTGCACTCGCTCGGCCCGTAGTAGTTGTGCACCTCGGTGTCCGGGTGGTCCCGCAGCGTCTTCCACAGCGCCGCGTCGACGGCCTCCGCGCCGAGAAGGATCACCGCCGGCCGGTGACCGGGGCCGTCCATCAGCCCGAGCGCGGTCAGCTCCCGCATCAGCGAGGGGGCGATGCCCAGGTAGTCGATGTGCCGCTCCCGTACGTACGTCAGGAGCGCGGTGGCGTCGCGGCGGGTGTCCTCGTCCACGACGTGCAGTTCGTGACCGGCGACGAGGCCGGCCAACTGCCCCATGGAGGCGTCGAACGACGCCGACGCCGTGTGGGCCACGCGCAGCCGCCGTCCGGCCGACGCGGCCACCGCGTCGGCCGCCGGGTCGAACACCCGGTCCCGGTGGTCGGCGTACAGGTTCGCCAGGCCCAGGTGCGTGACGACCACGCCTTTGGGCACGCCCGTCGATCCGGAGGTGTAGACGACGTACGCCGCTTGGTCGCCGTGCAGGGGCGGGGTACGGAAGGCACCGGTTTCGGACGGGTCGTCGTCGTCCAGCAGCACCACGGACGCCGCCCGGTCCTCCCCGAGGCGCCCGGCCAGGTCCCGTTCGGTGAGCACCAGGGGCACGGCCGCGTCGGCCAGCATGAACGCCAGCCGCTCCGCCGGATATCCGGGGTCCAGCGGTACGCACACCCCGCCGGCCTTCCAGATGGCCAGCACGGCGGCGATCAGCTCCGCCGACCGGCGCACGCACAGCCCCACCGGGACGCCGGGCCCGGCACCCCGGGCGGCCAGGCGCCGCGCGAGGCGCTCCGCGCGCGCGTCCAGTCCGGCGTACGTCCAGGACACCCGGCCGCAGACGACGGCCACCGCGTCCGGGGTCCGCGCCGCCCGGGCCGCGAACGCCTGCGGCACCAGCTCGGACGGCGGTTCGCCGGCCGTGCCGTTCCACTCCTCCAGCACCCTGGCCCGCTCGGCGGGGGCCAGGATCTCCAGCGCGCCGATCCGCCGGCCGGGGTCCGCTGCCAGGGTCTCCAGGACCCGGACCACCCGCGCCATGATCGCTTCGGCGGCCTCCCGGTCGAACAGGTCGGTCTGGTGGTCCAGGCGCAGGCGCAGCGGTCCGCCGGGCATCACCATGAAGTTGAGCGGGTAGTGGGTGACGCCGTGGCTCCGGTTCGCCGTCACCCGCAGTCCGCTGCCGTGCGCGGTGGCGGCGAGTTCGCTCTCGCCGGCGGGGAGGTTCTCGAACACGGTCACCGTGTCGAACAGTTCGCCGGAGCCCAGCGTGCGCTGGATGCCGGAGAGGCCCACGTGCTGGCAGGCCAGCAGGCGCGTCTGCGCTTCCTGGAGCCCGGCCAGCATCCCGGTCAGCGGCTGCTCGGGGTCGAGGCGTACCCGTACCGGAAGGGTGTTGGCGAACAGGCCGATCATCCGCTCGACGCCGGGCACCTGGGGCGGGCGCCCGGAGACGGTGGTGCCGAAGACCACGTCGTCCTTGCCGGTCAGCCGGCCGAGGACGACCGCCCAGGCGCCCAGGAAGACCGTGCTCAGGGTCAGCCCCTCGCGGCGGGCCAGGGCGTCCAGCGCCGCGGTGAGGCCGTCCGGCAGGTCGCGCAGGACCTGGCCGGGCAGTGCCGGCTCCCGGGACGGGTCAGCGGGTGCGACGCGGGTGGGCTCCTCGACGCCCTTGAGGACCCGGCGCCACACGTCTTCGGCTTCGGCCCGGTCCTGTCCGGCCAGCCAGGCCAGGTAGTCGCGGTACCGGGCCACGGGAGGCATCCCGTCCTCCCGGCCGCCGCGTACGTACAGCTGGAACAGCTCGCCCAGCAGCAGTTGTACGGACCATCCGTCCAGCACCAAGTGGTGGGCGGTGATGACGAACCGGTGCCGTGCCGGGCCGAGCCGCAGGAGCGTGAAGCGCAGCAGGGGCGGGCGGGCCGGGTCGAAGCGGCGGAGCCGGTCCTCGGCCGCGATCCGCTCCGCCTCCGCCTCCCGGTCTGCGGCGGGGGTCCCGGTGAGGTCGGCCTGGTGCCAGGCCGGGGCGGCCTCGCTCGGCACGACCTGCACCGGCTCGTCCAGGCCCTCGTGCCAGAAGCCGGCGCGCAGGGCGGCGTGCCGCCGCAGCAGGGTGCGCGCGGCGTCGCGGAGTGCCGCCGCGTCGAGGTCGCCGTCCAGGTCGTAGGCGCTCTGCAAGGTGTAGACGTCGAGGGCCGCCGTGTCGTACAGCGCGTGGAACAGCAGCCCTTCCTGGAGTGGTGCGAGGGGGAGGATGTCCTCCAGTTCTCCCTGCGGCCCCGCCTGCGTCATTGTGATCGCCTCCATGCGGCTTCGAGCTGTTCCAACTTGTCCTGGCTGAGCCGGACCAGTGGTACGTCGGACGGGGTGCGGCCGCCGGCGTCGGGCCGGGCGGCGTGGGCGGCCAGGGCCTCCAGCGCGCGGGCCCAGGCGGCGGCCAGGTCGTTCAGGTCGCGGCCGGTCAGGGGCGAGCGCGCGCGGCGCCAGGTCGCGGCCAGCCGCGGTCCGCCGGGGCCGTCCACGGCGGTGACGTCCACCTCTGCCCAGTACCGCGGCGGCTCGCCGGCCGTGTCCTGGCCGGACGGGACCTGCGGCAGCCGTCCGAGGTAGTGGAAGGCGAACCGGGGGGTGGGCAGGGCCGCCAGTTCGGGGGCGGTGGCGGGGTTGAGGTGGCGCAGCAGGCCGTGGCCCAGGCCGCCGTCCGGCAGGGACCGCAGCTCCTCCTTGACCCGTTTGAGGGCCGTCGCGGCGGCGTGCCCGCCGTCCTCCCGCAGCGCTTCCCCGTCCGGGTCGCCCAGGTCCAGCCGGACCGGGTGGGTGGCTGTGCAGCGGCCCACGGTGCGGGACAGGTCGATGCCCTCGCCGATGGGTGTGCGGCCCGGGCGCCGTACGTCGGCGAGCACGGTGCCGTCGGCGGCGCCGCCGCGGCGCTGCCAGTCGGCGACCGCCAGCGCAAACGCGGTCAGCAGTACGTCCTCGGCGTCGGCGTGGAAGGCCGCCGGCACGTCGGTGAGCACCTGCCCTGAGCGCTCGGCGGACAGGACGGTCGTCAGCGCGCCGTCCCCTTCCTCCCGCGCCGCGGGGTCGCCCGGGCCCTCGTCCGGGCGGCCGGGCCCGGCGAGGATGCCGGTCCACCGGGGCAGTTCCGCGGCCCGCCGGGGATCTTGTGCCTGGGTGCGCAGGTGCTGGGCCCAGCGCCGGAACGACGTGCCGACCGGCGCGAGTTGCGGGCGCCGTCCCTCGGCGGCGGCCTCGCAGGCGTCCGTGACGTCCCGCAGCAGGACGCGCCAGGACTGCGGGTCGGCGACGAGGCGGTGCAGCACGAGGAGCAGCAGGCCGGGCCGGGCGTCGAAGCGGACCGCTTGGAACAGCACCCCGGACTCCGGCGCCAGGCGGGCCGCGGCGGCCCGTTCCTCCTCGGCGACGGCGGCTTCGTGCGGTGCGGCCTCGGTGCTGCGCAGGTGGTCCGCGGCCCGTACGGTGCCGGGCGGCGTCACTTCGAGCAGCCACCGCGGTCCGTCCGCCTCCGCGGGCCCGCCGGGGGCCAGCCGCATCCGCAGCGCGTCGTGGTGGTCGAGGACCGCTTGGAGGGCGGCTTCCAGCGCTTCGGCGCCGAGCCCGGCCGGGATCGGTACGGTCATCGCCTCGTACCCGGTGCCGGGGCCGGCGTGGTGCTCACGCAGCTCGTGCAGGGCCGGGGTCAGCGGCACCACGCCGATGCCCGCCTGCGGCGCCTCCGTGGCGGTGGCCGCCGCGTCGTGCGTCCCGGCGGCCGCGGCCAGCGCCGCGACGGTCTTGTGCCGGAACACGTCCTGCGGGCCGATCGCCAGCCCGGCGGCGCGGGCCCGGCTGACCACCTGGATGGAGACGATGCTGTCGCCGCCGAGTTCGAAGAAGTCGTCGTCGGCGCCGACGGACGGGCGGCCGAGCACGTCCGCGAAGATGTCGCACAGCAGCCGTTCCCGAGCGGTCGCCGGAGGGCGGCCCGCAGTGGCCCCGGCCGTCTCCGGCGCGGGCAGCGCCTTACGGTCGGCCTTGCCGTTCGGAGTCAGCGGCAGTGCGTCGAGCGTGACGACCGCCGCGGGCACCAGGTACTCCGGCAGCCGCCGGCGCAGCCAGGCGCGTACCGAGGAGCCCAGGGCCGCCGACGGCGCGGCGGCCGCCGGGTCGTTGGTGAAGGACGGCGGCGCGGAGCGGTCGGCCGCCGGCACGTACACCCCGGTGACCGGGGCACCGTCGTCCTGGGCGGCGAACAGGGCGTCGAAGCAGTCGTCGCCCGCGGTGCCCGACCAGGTGACGGCCGTCCAGAATCCCAGCCCCTCCCCCAGCGCGCACAGCGTCTCGGGGTCCACGGTCACGGTGTGCCCGGCGGCGGCCTCGCCCGCCAGCCGCGCGTTGGGGATGCCGGTGAGGCGCAGCCGGTCCGGCCGGCGCTCCGCCAGCAGCGCGGCGATTCCCTCCGCCCCGCCCAGGTCCGGGCGCCAGGGCAGCGCGGGTGCGTCGGCGAACGACCGGGCCTGTGCGGCAAGCGGCGTGCGGTGCAGGACGACGTCGTAGCGGTACCGGGACAGCTCGTTGTGGTACGCCCCGCGCTTGAGGCGTACGTCGACGGCGGCGATCTCGGGGACGGTGGCGCCCAGTGCCGGGAAGAAGTCCGGGTCGACCAGCAGTTCCCGCTCGGGTGCGGTGGCACCGGTGGCCGCCCGCAGGGCCGGCAGCAGCCGCAGGTTGCGGATGTCGCCGAGGAACAGGGCGCCGCCCGGTGCCAGCAGCCGCAGCGCGGCGCCTACCACGTCGGTCAGGTAGGCGGCGCCGGGGAAGTACTGGGCCACCGAGTTGAGCACGACGGTGTCGAAGAAACCTTCCGGCAGCCCGGTGGGGTCGTCCGCCGGCTGGGCCCTGAGCACCACCCGGGAAGCGATCCCGGGTTCTCCGGCGACCTGGGCCGTCAGCGCCTCGATCACGGCCGCCGACAGGTCGGTGCCCCAGTACGCCTCGCACTCCCCGGCGAGCCGCGACAGGAGCAGGCCGCGGCCGACGCCTATCTCCAGCACCCGCCGGGGCCGCAGTTCCCGGATGCGCGCGACGGTGGCGTCCCGCCACTGCCGCATCTCGCCGGCGGGCAGGGGCTCCCCGTCGTAGGTGCTGTTCCACCCGGTGAAGTCCTCGCCGAACGGGGCGGTCTGCGTCGTGCCGTACAGGGTGTCGTAGAGCTGCCGCCACTCGCCGAGGACCCGTTCCGGGGCGCCGCCGGCGGCCTGCGCGGCCTCCGGGCCGTCCGCCGCCGGGACCACGTACCCGAGCAGGCGGGTCCCGCCGGGGCCGTCGTCGCGGACCGCCGCGACGGCCTGCGCCACCTCGGGGTGGGCGGCCATCGCGGCCTCGACCTCGCCGAGTTCGACCCGGTGGCCCCTGACCTTGACCTGGTCGTCGGTCCGCCCGGCGAATTCCAGCCCGCCTTCGGCGTTCCACCGCGCGAGGTCGCCGGTGCGGTACATCCGGGTGCCCGGCGCGCCGAACGGGTCGGCGGTGAACCGCTCGGCGGTCGGGCCGGGGCGCCCCAGGTAGCCGCGGGCCAGTCCCGCGCCCGCCAGGTACAGCTCGCCCGCCACGCCGGTCGGCACCGGGCGCAGCGCCGCGTCCAGGACGTAGGCGCGGGTGCCGGTGACGGGCGTGCCGATGGGTGCGACGGCTTCGTCCCCGGTCAGCGGCCGGCTCATGGTGCCGCAGACCGTCGACTCGGTCGGCCCGTAGGCGTTGACCATGCGCCGGCCGGGGGCGAAGGCCGCCACCGTCTGCGGCGGGCAGTGCTCTCCCGCGACCACCAGGCAGCCGACCGGTGCGAGCTGACCGGGTGTCATGACGCCCAGCGCCACGGGCGGCACGGTCAGGTGCGTCACGTCGTGCTCGGCCAGCACGGCGGCGAGGTCGGGTCCCGGCAGGAGCCGTTCGGCCGGCGCCACCACCAGGGCGGCGCCGGTCAGCAGCGCCATGCACAGCTCCCAGAACGCCGCGTCGAAGCTGGGCGAGGCGAACTGCAGGACCCGGCTGCCCGGCCCGGCTCCGAAGGCGTCGATCTGCGACGCCGCCAGGGCGGCCGCTCCCGAGTGGGTGACGAGTACGCCCTTGGGCACGCCGGTCGAGCCGGAGGTGTAGATCACGTAGGCGGGGTCGGCAGGCACCGGCGGCCGGGCGCGCACGCCCCGGGCCCCATGCCCGTCGAGGTCGTCCAGGTCCAGCCTGGGCAGGCCGTCGGAGCCAGGCACCTCCAGGCCGGCGTCGCCCGTCAGCAGCAGCGACGGGCGGGCGTCGTCGAGCATGAAGGCCAGGCGTTCGGCCGGGTAGCCGGTGTCGAGGGGAAGGTAGGCCGCCCCCGCCTTGAGCGTCGCGAGGACCGCCACGACCAGGTCGGCGCCGCGGGGGAACGCCAGGGCCACGATGTGCCCGGGGCCGATGCCGCGGGACGACAGCAGGTGGGCCAGGCGGTCGGCCCGGATGTTCAGCTCCTGGTACGTCAGCGTGCCGGACGCGGACTGCACCGCGGGGGCGCCCGGGTGCCGGGCCACCTGGCGTTCGAACAGCTCGGGCACGGTGGCGGGCGGCACCCGCTGGCCGTCGGCGCCCTGTGTGCGGGCGTGTTCGGCGGGGGTGAGGACATCGGCCTCGCCGATGGGGCGCGCCGGGTCGGCGGTGACCGCCTCCAGCAACCGTGTCCACCGCTCCACCAGCGTCCGGACCGTCCGCCGGTCGAACAGGTCGGTGCTGTACTCCAGCGTCCCGCGTACGCCCCCCGAAGGGCCGCGTTCGGTGACGCTGAAGAACAGGTCGAACCGCGAGGTCCCCGAGGCCGCCGGCTCGGGTGTCACCTCGACGCCGGGCATCGCCAGCCCGGCTTCCGGGGTGTTCTGCAACACCAGCGCCACCTGGAAGAGCGGGTGCCGGTTCGGGGAGCGGACCGGGTTGAGCACCTCCACCAGGTGCTCGAAGGGCACGTCCTGGTGGGAGTAGGCGTTCAGGGCCGTCTCCCGTACGCGCCGGAGCAGTTCGCCGAACGACGGGTCGCCGGAGGTGTCGGTGCGCATCACGAGCGTGTTGACGAAGAGGCCGACCGCGTCGTCGAGCGCCTCGTCGTGGCGCCCGGCCACGCCGCTGCCGATCGGCAGGTCGGTGCCCGCGCCGAGCCGGGTGAGCAGGGCGGCGAGGCCGGCGTGCAGCACCATGTGCAGGCTGGCTCCGGTGTTCCGGGCCAGGTCCGCCAGCCGGCGGTGCAGTTCGGGGCTCAGGTCGAAGCCGAGCATCTCGCCGCGGTAGGTGGCCACGGCGGGCCGGGGGCGGTCCACGGGGAGCGCGAGTTCCTGGGGCAGGTCCGCCAGGTTCTCGGTCCAGTACGCCACCTGCCGGGCGAACAGGCTCTCCGGGTCGGTCTCGTCGCCCAGCAGCGCGCGCTGCCACAGCGTGTAGTCCGTGTACTGGACGGTCAGCGGCGTCCACGACGGCGCCCGGCCCCGTGACCGCGCGGCGTAGGCGGTGGCCAGGTCCCTCGCCAGCGGGGCCATCGACCAGCCGTCGCCGGCGATGTGGTGCACCACCAGCACCAGCAGGTGTTCCCGCTCGCCCAGGACGAACAGTTCGGCCCGCAGCGGCAGGTCGGCCGCGAGGTCGAAGGGGTAGCGGGCCGCCGCCCGGACGGCCTCGTGCAGCCCGGCCCCGTCGGTGTGCCGTACGAGCAGTTCGGGGCGGGCGCCGTCCGCGTCGAGGACGAGTTGGCGGGGCACTCCGTCCGTCACCGGCAAGACGGTGCGCAGGCTCTCGTGCCGGGCCGCCACGTCCGCGAGCGCTGCGCGCAGCGCCGCACGGTCCACCGCGCCGCGCAGGCGCAGGGCGATCGGCATGTTGTAGGTGGCGTTCGGGCCCTCCAGCCGGTGCAGGAACCACAGCCGCTGCTGGGCGAACGACAGCGGCACCGTCTCGGGCCGGGGCACCGGCCGCAGCGCGGGCCGCGCCGCGCCCCGGGTGTCCTCGTCGTCCAGCCGTGCGGCCAGCCCGGCGACCGTGGGCGTCTCGAAGAGGGCGCGGACGGGCAGTTCGGCCCCCAGGACTGTACGGATCCGGCTGATGAGCCGGGTCGCCAGCAGCGAGTGTCCGCCGAGGTGGAAGAAGCTGTCGTCGACGCCGACCGCCGCCACGCCCAGCACCTGCGCGTACAGGTCGCACAGCATCCGCTCGCGCGGGGTCGACGGCCGGCGCGAGCCCTCGACGGAGCCGAGGTAGGGGGCGGGCAGCGCCGCCCGGTCCAGCTTCCCGTTGCCGGTCAGCGGGAGCTCCGCGAGGACCAGCACGGCGGCCGGCACCATGTACGCGGGCAGTTCCTCGCGCAGCGACGCGGTGAGCGAGGCGACCAGTTCACCGCGCCGCCGGGAGGCCGCCGGGTCGTTGGCGAGCGCTCGTGACGGCTCGGCCAGGGCGGCTGCCGCCGGGCGGTGTACGCCGTCGAGGGCGGTCGCCGCCGGGTCGGTGAAGAGCACGTCGAGGAGTTCTGCGTCGTCGCCGGAGCGGGTGACCGCGACCTGGTAGCCAGCGCGTTCGCCCAGCTCGTGGAGGGCGTCCGGGCCGAGGTCCGGCGCCGTCGGCTGTCCGGCGGGGCCGAGGAGGGCGAGTGCGTCGGCCAACGGCCGTCCCTCGTCCAGGGCCCGCCCGGCAGCGGCTTCGCCCGCCAGCCGTTCGTCGGGTACGCCGGTCACCCGCAGCGCGGGCACGCGCTCCGCGGTGAGGCGCCGGGCGAGGTCGTCGGGCCCGGACACGTCGTGGCCCCAGCGCAGTTCCGGCGCGTCCGTCAGGTCCCGGAGCCCGGCGGTGGGGCGCTTGTGCAGGACGACGTCGTACCGGTAGCGGTTCAGCTCGTTGACGTACGCGCCGCGCTTGACCCGCAGGTCGACGCCGGCGATGTCCGGGTGCCGCGCCGCGAGCGCGGTGAAGAACGCGGGGTCGAGCAGGAGTTCCTTCTCCAGCAGGACGGCCTGTTCCACGGCGCGGCGGACGGCGGCGGGGTCGGCGGACGGCGTGGCGCGGCGCAGTTGCGCCGCCGTGTGCAGGCAGCGCAGCAGCCGCAGGTCGCGCACGTCGCCAAGGAAGACGGCGCCGCCGGGGACGAGCAGGTCCAGCGCCGTGCCGAGCACGTCGGTGAGGTAGCCGGCGTCCGGGAAGTACTGGGCGACCGAGTTGATCACGACGGTGTCGAAGGAGCCGGCCGGCAGGCCGTCCGCTTCGGCGGCGGCCTGTACGCGCAGCTCCACCCGCCCGGCCAGGTCGGGACGTGCGGCCACCTGGGACCGCAGCCGGCCGATGGCGTCGGCGGCGATGTCGGTGCCCCAGTAGGTCTCGCAGCCGGTGGCGAGCCGGGAGAGCAGCAGTCCGCTGCCCACGCCGATCTCCAGCACCCGGCGCGGGCGCAGCTCGCGGATGCGGTCGACCGTGGCGTCCCGCCACCGGCGCATCTGCTCGACCGGCAGGAGCTGCCCGTCGTAACTGCTGGTCCAGCCCCTGAAGTCGGCGCCGAACGGGGCGGGTTCCGGGGTTTCGTGGTCCGCGCCCCCGTACAGGGAGTCGTAGACCTGCTGCCACTCGTCGAGCTGGTCCCGTGCCGCCGCGTCGCCGTGCCGCTCGCCGTCCTCCGGGACGACGTAGGCCACCAGTTGCGTACCGGACGTCCGGTCCTCGCGTGCGACGACGGCGGCCAGGGTGACGGCCGGGTGGCGCAGCAGGGCGGCCTCGATCTCGCCCGGCTCGATGCGGTGGCCCCGCACCTTGACCTGCTCGTCGGCGCGGCCGGCGAAGTGCAGTTCGCCCGCGGCGGACCACCGGGCCAGGTCGCCGGTGCGGTACATGCGCCCGCCGGGCCCGCCGAACGGGTCGGCCGTGAACCGCTCGGCGGTCAGCGCGGGACGGTTCAGGTAGCCGCGCGCGAGCTGCGCGCCGGCCAGGTACAGCTCGCCCGTCACGCCGGGCGGTACCGGCCGCAGCCGCTCGTCGAGCACGTACGCCCGGGTGCCGGGCACCGGCCGCCCGATCGGCAGCGGGCCGTCGCCGGGCGCGGCGCCCGGCGGCAGCCGCAGGGCGACACAGCCCACGGTGGTCTCGGTCGGCCCGTACTCGTTGACCACGGCGGCCTGCGGCTGGGCCCGCCGCCAGGGCGCGAGCTGTTCGCCGGTGAGCGCTTCGCCGCCCGCGACGAGGTCCGCGACCGCCGTCCCGGGGCCGGGCGGGGCGGCGCCGAGCAGCGCGAGGTGGCTGGGCGTCACCTTGAGGAAGGTGTACGGGCCCGGGGCGGGCGCGTCGGCGGAGAGGTCGCCGACCAGCACCCGGCCGCCCGCGGTGAGCGGCGCGTACAGCGCGGTGACGGTGAGGTCGAAGGAGACGGGCGAGTGCAGCAGGGCGGTGCCCGCGGTGCCGGGGTACGCCTCGCGGGCGAACGCCAGGTAGGCCGCGAGCGCGCGGTGTTCGACGAGCACGCCCTTGGGTGTGCCGGTGGAGCCGGAGGTGTGGATGACGTACGCGGGGTGCTCCGGCAGCAGCGGCGCGGTGCGCTCGGCGTCCGTCACGTCGTGCTCCGGCTGTTCCCCGGTTTCGCGCCGCGCCTCGTCGCCGTCGAGCGTGAGCCAGTGGGTGTCCGTCTCCGGCAGGTCCCCGACCAGGGCGGAGGTGGTGAGCCCGTACGCGGCACGGGCGTCGCCGAGCAGGAACCGCAGCCGTTCGGCCGGGTGCGCCGGGTCGAGGGGCAGGTAGGCGGCGCCGGTCTTGAGGACGGCCAACAGCGCCACCACCAGCTCGGCCGAGCGCGGCAGTGCGACCGCCACGAGTCGCTCCGGGCCGATGCCGCGCCGGACGAGCAGCCGCGCCAGTCGGTTGGCCCGCGCGTTCAGCGCGGCGTAGGTGAGGTGCGTGGTGCCGTCGGTGACGGCGGCAGCCTCCGGCGTGCGCCGCGTCTGCGCCTCGAACGCCTCGGGCAGCGTCACCGGCGGCGTGGTGAGGGTGGCGCCGTTCCACGTCTCCAACAGGCGCTCGCGCTCGGCGGCGTCGGTGAGGCCGACGGTGCCGATCGGCCGGTCCGGTGCCGCCGCCACGGCCCGCAGCAGCCGGACGAAGCGTGCCGTGAGGGCTTCGGCGGTGCCGTGGTCGAACAGGTCGGCGCTGTACTCCAGCACCCCGTCGACCCGGTCGGGGGCACCGTCCTCGGTGTACCGGTCGGTGAGGCTGAACAGCAGGTCGAACTTGGCCGCGAACAGCTCGGCGACGTCGGGCGTCACCCGCAGACCGGCCATGGCGAACTCGGGGGCGGCGTTGTTCTGGAGCGTCAGCATCACCTGGAAGAGAGGGTGCCGGGCCGCCGAGCGCGCCGGGTTGAGCAGCTCCACGAGGTGTTCGAAGGGCACGTCCTGGTGGGCGTAGGCGGTCAGGTCGGTCTCGCGTGCCCGGTCCAGCAGGGTGGTGAAGGCGGGGTCGCCCGAGGTGTCCAGGCGTAGCACGAGGGTGTTGACGAAGAAGCCGACGAGGTCGTCCAGTGCCGCGTCCGTACGGCCGGCGACGGCGGAGCCGAGGGGAATGTCGGTGCCGGCGCCGAGCCGGGTCAGCAGGGCGGCGAGACCGGCCTGCACCACCATGAACAGCGTCGCGCCGTGCTCGCGGGCCAGCCCGGCGAGCCGGGTGTGCAGCTCCGTGTCCAGCGTGAAGACCACCCGCCCGCCCCGGTGGGCGGAGACCGCGGGCCGGGGGCGGTCCGTGGGGAGCGCCAGTTCCTCGGGCAGGCCCGCCAGCGTCTCGGTCCAGTGCGCGACCTGGGCGGAGATCAGGCTGCCGGGGTCGTCCTCGCTGCCGAGCAGGTCGTGCTGCCACAGCGCGTAATCGGCGTACTGGACGGGCAGTGGCGCCCACTCCGGGGCGCGGCCGGCGCTGCGGGCCGTGTAGGCGGTCGACAGGTCACGGGCGAACGGGACGTTCGACCAGCCGTCTCCGGCGATGTGGTGGATGACCAGGAGCAGCACATGGTCGTCGGGGGCGAGCGCGAACAGGTCGGCGCGCAGCGGAGGTTCGGCGGTCAGGTCGAAGCGGTACCCGGCCGCCTCGGTCAGTGCCGCGGTGAGTCCGGCCTCGTCGGTGCGGTGGGTGCGCAGCTCCACGGCGGCCTCGTCCGGGCCGAGTACGACCTGCCCGGGGCGGCCCTGGATCTCGGGGAAGACGGTGCGCAGCGTCTCGTGCCGGGCGACCACGTCGCGCAGGGCCGCGTGCAGGGCGGCCGTGTCCAGCGTGCCGGACAGCCGTAGCGCGAAGGGCATGTTGTAGGTGGGGCTGGGGCCCTCCAGGCGGTGCAGGAACCACAGCCGGCGCTGGGCGAAGGACAGCGGGACGGTGTCCTGGCGGTGCGCGGCGGGCCTGAGGGCGGGCCGCCGGCCGCCGCCGGTGCCGATGCGGGCGGCCAGGCCGGCCACCGTGGGCGCCTCGAACACGTCGCGTACGGACAGTTCGGCGCCGAGGGCGTCCCGGACGCGGGAGACGAGCCGGGTGGCGAGCAGCGAGTGCCCGCCCAGGTCGAAGAACCCGTCGTCGATGCCGGGCACGGAGCGGCCGAGCACGTCGGCGAAGATGCCGCACAGGATCTCTTCGTGGAGGGTACGCGGAGCGCGTCCGGGGGCCTGTGCGGTGCCGTCCGGGGCGGGCAGGGCACGGCGGTCCAGTTTCCCGTTCGGCGTCAGCGGCAGCGCGTCGAGGACGACGACCACGGCCGGCACCATGTAGTCGGGCAGCGCGCGTGCGGCGGACTCGCGCAGCTCCTCCGGCTCCGGTGCGGCTCCGGGCGCGGGTGCTGCGTACGCCACCAGCCGCTGATCACCGGGCCGGTCCTCACGAAGGACCACGACAGCTTGGGCGACGGCGTCGTGCCGGGACAGTACGGCTTCGACCTCGCCGAGCTCGATACGGAAGCCGCGCAGTTTGACCTGGTCGTCCGTACGGCCGGCGAACTCCAGCACTCCGTCCGCGGTCCACCGGGCGAGGTCGCCGGTGCGGTACATCCGCTCCCCCGGCGCACCGAAGGGGCAGGCGACGAATCGTTCCGCCGTCAGACCGGGCCGCCCCAGATAGCCGCGCGCGAGCTGCACACCGGCCACGTACAACTCCCCCGTCACACCCGGCATGACGGGCCGCAGGGCGGCGTCGAGCACGTAGAGCCGGGTGTTGTGGACCGGGCGGCCGATCGGCACCGTACCCGGCCCGTCCTCGCAGGCCCATGAGGTGACGTCGACGGACGCTTCGGTCGGCCCGTAGAGGTTGTGCAGCTTCGGGCCCAGGACGGTCCGGCCGTGTGCGGCCAGCCGGGCGGGCAGGGCCTCGCCGCTGCACAGCACCCGCCGCAGACTCGTGCACCCGGCGGCGCCGGGCTCGTCCAGGAAGGCCCGCAGCATCGACGGCACGAAGTGCACGGTGGTCACCGCGTGTTCGCGGATCAGCGCGGCCAGGTACGCCGGGTCCCGGTGGCCGTCCGGCCGGGCGACGACCAGCCGGGCGCCGGAGACCAGCGGCCAGAAGAACTCCCAGACGGATACGTCGAACCCGTACGGGGTCTTCTGTAGCACGGCGTCGGAGGCGTCCAGCCCGTATTCGGCCTGGGCCCACAGCAGCCGGTTGACGATGCCCGCGTGCGGGACGACGACGCCCTTGGGGGTGCCGGTGGAGCCGGAGGTGTAGAGCACGTAGGCCGGATGCGACGGGGAGAGCGGTACGGTACGCGCGACGCCCGCCGTCTCCGGCCGGGGATTCCGTACGCCCTCCGGATCGTCCAGGACGCACACCGGCCGGGCCTCGTCCAGCATCGCCCGGGTGCGCTCGGCAGGGTGGCCGGGGTCGACGGGCAGGTAGGCCGCGCCGCTCTTGAGCACCGCCAGCAGCGCCACCACCAGCTCCACCGAACGCGGCAGCACGACGGCCACCACCCGCTCCGGCACCGCACCCCGCTCGGTCAGTGCGTACGCCAACCGGTTCGCCCACGCGTCCAGCTCCGCATACGACAGAGCCTCGCCCTCGGCGACCACGGCCACCGCATCCGGCGTCCGGGCCGCCTGAGCCTCGAACAACTCCGGCAGCGTGACCGGGGGCAGCGACCGCGCGGTGGCATTCCACCCCGACAGGACCGACTCCCGCTCGGCCGGGGACAGGACGGGGAGGTCCCCGAGCGTCCGCGAGGGGTCGGCCGCCACGGCCTCCAGCACCGAGACGAAGCAGGCGGCGATCCGCCGGGCCGTCTCCTGGTCGAACAGGTCGCTCGCGTAGTCGAGTTCGCCGCTGAGCCCGGCGGCCTCGCCGTGCGGCCCGGTCCGCTCCGTCACCGTGAACGCCAGGTCGAACTTGACGGCCGTGGTGTCCACCGGCACCGCGCTCACCGCCAATCCCGGCAGGCCGAGCGGCGCCTCGCCGGTGTTCCGCAGCGCCAGCATCACCTGGAACAGCGGGTGGCGGGCCAGCGACCTGACCGGCTCCAGCCGCTCCACCAGGTGCTCGAAGGGCACGTCCTGGTGGGCGTACGCGGACAGGGCGGTCTCGCGGGCCCGCGCCACCAGCTCGGTGAAGGCGGGGTCGCCGCCGGTCGCGGTGCGCAGCACGAGGGTGTTGACGAAGCAGCCGACCGCGTCGTCCAGCGCGTCGTCGGTGCGTCCCGCCACCGGTGTGCCGATGGGAATGTCCTCGCCCGCCCCGAGCCTGCCGAGCAGGGCGGCGAGCGCGGCCTGCACGACCATGAACAGGCTCGCGTCGCCGTCGCGGGCGAGGTCGGCGAGCCCGGCGTGCGCGGCGGCGCCCAGGGTGAACGGCACCCGGCCGCCCCGGTGGCGGGCCGTGCCCGTGCGGGGCCGGTCGGCGGGGAGCGCGAGTTCCTCGGGGAGGTCCGCCAGTGTCTCGGTCCAGTACGCCGTCTGTCGTGCGATCAGGCTGTCCGGGTCGGTGGGGTCGCCGAGGAGCCGGTGCTGCCAGAGGGTGTAGTCGGCGTACTGGACCGGCAGGGGCGTCCAGGTCGGGGCCTCGCCCGCGTGGCGGGCGGCGTAGGCGGCGGTGATGTCCCGGGCGAGCGGCAGGTTGGACCAGCCGTCGCCCGCGATGTGGTGCAGGACGACCACCAGGACGTGGTCGTCGGGGCCGAGCGCGAGCAGTTCCGCATGCAGCGGGGTTTCGGTGGTCAGGTCGAACGGGTGCCCGGCCGCGGCGGCGACCGCCGCCGCGAGACCGGCCTCGTCCACGGCGCGGCACGGCAGCGCGGGCGCGGTCCGGTCCGGGGCGAGCACGACCTGCTCGGGGGTGCCGGCGCTCTCGGGGTAGACCGTGCGCAGGACTTCGTGCCGGGTGACGACGTCGGCGAGGGCGGCGGCCAGCGCGGCGCGGTCGAGGCCGCCGCGCAGGCGCAGCGCGAGCGGCATGGCGTACGCGGCGCCGGCGCCGTCCAGCCGGTTGAGGAACCACAGCCGTCGTTGCGCGAACGACAGCGGGAGCGTGTCCGGTCGCGCGGCGGGGCGCAGGGCGGGCCGCGGCGTTCCTCCGGCGTCGAGCCGCGCGGCCAGGGCGGCCACTGTGGGCGCCTCGAACACGTCGCGTACTGCCAGCTCCACGCCGAGCACGGCGCGGACGCGGGACAGCAGCCGGGTCGCCAGCAGGGAGTGCCCGCCCAGGTCGAAGAATCCGTCGTCGATGCCGGGCCGTGCGCAGCCGAGTACCTCGGCGAACAGCCCGCACAGGATCTCCTCGCGGGCCGTGCGCGGCGCCCGGCCGCCGTGCGGCGCGGTGGGGCCGGGGGCGGGCAGGGCGCGGCGGGCCACCTTGCCGCTCGGGGTGAGCGGCAGCGCGTCCAGCGGCACCACGGCGGAGGGGACCATGAACTCCGGCAGCGTCCGGGCGGCGTGGACACGGAGTCCGGCCGGGTCCGGCACGGCCCCGTGTGCCGCGACCGTGTAGGCGACCAGCCTGCGGTCGCCTGGCCGGTCCTCGCGGACGACGGCCACGGCGTGGGCCACGTCAGGGTGCCGTGTCAGCACCGCCTCGACCTCGCCGAGTTCGATGCGGAATCCGCGCAGTTTGACCTGGTCGTCGGCTCGGCCGGCGTACTCCAGTGTGCCGTCGGCGGTCCACCGCGCGAGGTCGCCGGTCCGGTACAGGCGGGTGCCGGGCACGCTGCTGAAAGGATTCGCCACGAAGCGTTCGGCGGTCAGTCCCGGCCGGCCGAGGTAGCCCCGGGCGAGCTGCGCGCCCGCGAGATACAGCTCGCCCCGTACGCCTGGCGGCACCGGGCGCAGCCCGGCGTCGAGCACGTACACCGCCATGCCCGCGACCGGCCGGCCGATCCGGGGGCGCTCGCTGCCGGAGACCACGGCGCCGATCGCGTCGACCGTGCACTCGCTGGGCGCGTAGTAGTTGTGCACCTCGGTGGCGGGCAGTTCCCGCAGCCGCTGCCACAGGGCCGGGCCGGTGGCCTCGGCGCCGTGCAGGATCGCGGCGGGCTGGTGCCCCTCCGCGCCGAGCAGGCCCAGGCCGATCAGCTCCTGGGTGAGGGTCGGGGTGATGGACAGGTAGCCGATCCCGTGGGCCCGGACGTACGTGCCCAGGGCGGTGGCGTCGCGGCGGGTGTCCTCGTCGACGACGTGCAGTTCGTGGCCCGCGAGGAGGGCGAGGAGCTGCCCGACGCACAGGTCGAACGACAGCGACGCGGTGTGCGCCGCCCGCAGCCGGCCGCCGGCCGCCCGCGCCGCCGGGGCGAAGACGCGCTCGCGGTGGTTGGCGAACAGGTTCGCGATGCCGCCGTGCCGCACGACCACGCCCTTGGGCACGCCGGTCGATCCGGAGGTGTAGACGATGAAGGCGGCGTGGTCGGCGCGCACGTCCGGCATCGGGAACGGCGCACCGGCCGCGTCCGCCGGTTCCTCACTCCCGAGGAGGACGGTCTCCGCCTCGTGGTCCGCCAGCAGGCCGGGCTCGGTGACGAGCACCCGTATCCCGGTGTCGTCGAGCATGAACGCCAGGCGCTCTTGCGGATAGCCCGGGTCCAGGGGGACGCACGCCCCGCCGGCCTTCCAGATGCCCAGCATCGCCGGAACCATCTCCGCCGACCGGGTCACACACAGCCCGACCAGCGTGTCGGGGCCCACGCCGCGCTCCGCCAGCCGCCGGGCCAACCGGTCGGCCTTCGCGCGCAGTTCGGCGAACGTCAGCGTCGATGCGCCCGCGACGACGACGGCGGTCGCGTCGGGGGTCAGCGCCGCCTGCCGCTCGAACAGCTCGGGGACGGTGTGGCCAGGCGCGTCCTGCGGAGTGCCGGCCCAGGCGCCCAGAATCCGTTCCCGCTCCGGCGGGGAGAGGATGTCCAGTTCCCCGATACGCAGGCCGGGCGCGTCGGCCGCGGCGCCGAGCAGCCGTACGAAGCGGGCCACCAGTTCCTCGGCGGTGGCGTGGTCGAAGAGGTCGGTGCTGTACTCCAGGATGCCGCCGAGGCCCGCGGGCTCGCCGGCCGGGCCGCGCTCCTCGACGAGCCCGAAGGACAGGTCGAACTTGGCGGTGCCGACCTCGGCCATGTCCGGGCTCACCCGCAGCCCGGGCAGGTCGAGGCGGGGCCGGGCGTTGTTGTGCAGGGTCAGCATGGTCTGGAACAACGGGTGCCGGGCGGCCGAGCGGGCCGGGTTCAGCACCTCCACCAGGTGCTCGAAGGGCACGTCCTGGTGGGCGTAGGCAGCCAGCGCGGTCTCCCGCACCCGGCCCAGCAGTTCGTCGAAGGCCGGGTCGCCGGAGGTGTCCAGGCGCAGCACGAGGGTGTTGAGGAAGAACCCGACGAGGTCGTCGAGGGCGTCGTCGGTGCGCCCGGCGATGGCGCTGCCGAGCGGGATGTCGGTGCCCGCGCCGAGGCGGGTGAACAGGGCGGCGAGACCGGCCTGCAACACCATGAACAGGCTCGCGCCCGAGGTGCGGGCCAGTTCCTCCAGGCGGGCGTGCAGCCCGGCGCCGACGGAGACGGGCACGACCCCGCCGGTGTAGCCGGGCACCGCCGGGCGGACCCGGTCGGCGGGCAGTTCCAGCTCCTCGGGCAGCCCGTCCAGGGCCTGCGACCAGTAGGCGATCTGCCGGGCGGCCAGGCTGTCCGGGTCGTCCTCGCGGCCCAGCAGTTCCTGCTGCCACAGGGTGTAGTCGGCGTACTGGACCGGCAGCGGCTCCCAGCGGGGTGCCTGCCCGGCCCGACGGGCCGCGTACGCCTCGGACAGGTCCCGGGCGAGCGGGCCGTTCGACCAGCCGTCGCCTGCGATGTGGTGGACCACCACGATCAGCACGTGTACGTCGGCGCCGAGCGCGCACAGCTCCGCCCGCAGCGGCAGCTCGCGGGTCAGCTCGAAGCGGTGGGCGGCCGCCGCGACGACGGCCGCGGCGATCTCGGCCTCGTCCGCGGCGTGCCGTACCGGCAGCTCGACGGACGCGGCGGCAGGACCGGCGTCCAGGACGGCCTGCCGCGGCGTGCCGCCGCTGTCCGGGAAGACCGTGCGCAGGCTCTCGTGCCGGGCCACGACGTCGCCGAGCGCGGCGGTGAGCGCGGCGCGGTCGAGCGGACCCTCCAGCCGTACGACGAAGGGCAGGTTGTAGTTGGGGGCCCCTTCGAGCTGGTGCAGGAACCACAAGCGGCGCTGCGCGAACGACAGCGGCACCGTCTCCGGACGCCGGGGGAAGGGGCGGACCGGGGGGCGCCTGCGGCCCGCGCCGTCCTTCAGCCGGGCCGCGAGACCGGCCACCGTGGGCGTCTCGAACACGGCCCGTACGGGCAGTTCGGCGCCGAGCACGGTACGGACGCGGCTGACGAGGCGGGTGGCGAGCAGGGAGTGGCCGCCGAGGTCGAAGAACCCGTCGTCGACGCCGGCCCGGGGGACGCCGAGCACCTCGGCGAACAAGCTGCAGAGGATCTCCTCCTCCGGGCTGCGCGGCGGCCGGCCGGTGCTCGCCGGTGCCAGTGCGGGTGCGGGCAGGGCCCGCCGGTCCACCTTGCCGTTGCGGGTCAGCGGCAGCGCGCCGAGGGTGGTGAACAGCGCCGGGACCATGGGCTCCGGCAGCCGCCGCGCCAGGTACGCGCGCAGCTCCGCCGGGTCCGGGACGTCCGCTTCGCCGGCCGGTACGACGTACGCCGCGAGCCGTCGGTCGCCCGGCCGGTCCTCCCGTACCGTCACCGCCGCCCGCGCCACCGAGGGGTGGCCGGCCAGCGCCGCTTCGACCTCGCCGGGTTCGACCCGGTGGCCGCGGATCTTGACCTGTTCGTCGGCGCGGCCCGCGAAGACCAGCACACCGTCCGCGGTCCACCGGGCGAGGTCCCCGGTCCGGTACATGCGCTCCCCCGGCGTGCCGAAGGGGCAGGGCACGAAGCGCTCCGCCGTCAGGTCGGGGCGGCCGAGGTAGCCGCGCGCGAGCTGCGGCCCGGCGACGTACAGCTCCCCTGCCACGCCCGGCGGCACCGGACGCAGCCCGGCGTCGAGGACGTACGCCCGCATGCCGGTCATCGGCCGGCCGACGGGAACCGTGGCGCCGCCCGCCGTCTCACCGGGAGCCAGATGCAGGTCCAGGCACCCGACGGTCGCCTCCGTCGGCCCGTAGTGGTTGACGACGGCCACCTCCGGGTGGCGGGCGCGCCACTCCTCCAGGAGGCCGGCGGGCAGTGCCTCGCCGCCGAGCACGAGCTGCCGCACCGGGGCGAACCCGGCGGGCAGCGCGGCCAGCAGGCCCAGGTGGCTCGGGGTCGCCTTCATGAACGTCGCCGGGGTACGGGCCAGCAGCGCCGTCAGCCAGGGGTCGTCGTCCAGCCCGGCCACGACCGCGCACCCGCCGGAGGCCAGCGCCCCGTACAGGCCGGTGACGGCCAGGTCGTACGCCAGGGACGTGGGGACGAGGACCGTCCCGTCCAGGCCCGTGTACGCGTGCCGGGCGCGGGCCACGTAGTGCGCGAGGCCGCGGTGGGTGACCACGACGCCCTTGGGGCGGCCCGTGGAGCCGGAGGTGTAGATCACGTACGCGGGGTGGTCCGGCAGCGGCGGAGCGCTCCGGTCGGCGCCGGTGGGACGGGAAGCGGACTGCCGCTCCAGCTCCCGTACGGTGTCCGAATCGTCGAGCAGCAGACGGGCAGTGCCGGTGTCATCGGGGAGCCCGGTCGCAGCGTGACCGCTCGTCAGCAGCAGGGCGGGGGCGGCGTCGTCGAGCAGGCCGGCGAGGCGCGCGCCGGGCTGCGCGAGGTCGAGCGGCAGGTAGGCGGCGCCGGTCTTGAGCACCGCGAGCAGCGCGACGACCAGTTCGGCGGAGCCTGGCAGCGCGACGGCGACCACCCGTTCCGGGCCGATGCCGCGGGAGATCAGCAGGTGGGCCAGGCGGTTGGCCCGTGCGTCGGCCTGCGCGTAGGACAGTTCGGCGTCGGGCGCGGCGACCGCGCGGGCCTCCGGGGTGGCGGCGGCCTGCCGCTCGAACAGCTCCGGCAGCAACGCGGCGGGCCGGACATCCTCGGCAGCGGCTCCGCTGCCGCTCCACTCGGTCAGCAGGCGGTGCCGCTCGACCTCGCCGAGGATCTCCAAGGCGCCCAGCGGCAGGTCCGGGTCGGCCGCCACTGCCTCCAGCAGCCGTACGAAACGGGCCGCCAGCGCCTCGACGGTGCCCCGCTCGAACAGGTCGGCGCTGTAGCCCGCATACCCCTCGACGCCTGCGGGACCGCCCTCGGCGCCCACGGCCTCGGTCAGGTTGAACGTCAGGTCGAACTTGGCGGTGCCCGACTCCACCCGCTCGGCCTCGGCGCGCAGCCCGGGCAGCGCGTCCGGCGCCGCCGTCCGGCCGGTGAGCGTCAGCAGCACCTGGAACAGCGGGTGCCGGCTGAGCGACCTGGCGGGGTTGAGCACCTCCACGAGGTGTTCGAAGGGCACGTCCTGGTGGGCGTAGGCCGCGAGGTCCGTCTCCCGTACGCGGGCGAGCAGTTCGCCGAAGCCCGGGTCGCCGGAGGTGTCGGTGCGCAGGACCAGGGTGTTGACGAAGCAGCCGACCAGGCCGTCCAGGGCGTCGTCGGTGCGCCCCGCGACGGGGGAGCCGACCGGGATGTCGGTGCCCGCGCCGTGCCGGGTCAGCAGCGCGGCCAGCCCGGCCTGGAGGACCATGAACAGCGTCACCCCGTGGGCCTCGGCCAGCGCCGCGAGCCGCGCGTGCAGGGCGGCGTCCAGGCGCAGCGGCACGGTCCCGCCGCGGTGGCTCGCCACGCCGGGGCGGGGGCGGTCCGCGGGGAGGGCCAGTTCGTCGGGGAGCCCGGCCAGCGCGCGGGCCCAGTACGCCACCTGCCGCGCGATGAGGCTGTCCTCGTCGCGCTCTTCCCCCAGCAGGTCCCGCTGCCACAGCGTGTAGTCCGCGTAGGTCACCGGCAGCGGGTCCCAGGACGGCTCCTCGCCGCGCAGGCGGGCCGCGTAGGCGGTGGACAGGTCGCGGCCGAGGGGCACCATGGACCAGGCGTCGCCCGCGATGTGGTGCACCACCAGCGACAGCACGTGCCGGTCCGGGGCGAGCGCGAACAGCGCGGCGCGCAAGGGCGGTTCGGCGGTCAGGTCGAAGCCGGTGGCGGCGCTCCGCGCCAGGACTTCCGCCAACCCGGCCGCGTCGACGTCGCGTACCGGCAGGGCGACGGCGGCGGCACCGGGGCCGAGCACGACCTGCCGTGGCGCGCCGTCGATCTCGGGGAAGACCGTGCGCAGGCTCTCGTGACGCGTGACGACGTCGGTGAGCGCCGTCTCCAGGGCCGCCCGGTCGAGCGCGCCCTCCAGCCGCAGTACGAACGGCATGTTGTACTCGGCCCCGGCCTCCCGGCCCTCCAGCCGGTTGAGGAACCACAGCCGCCGCTGGGCGAACGACAGCGGCAGCACCTCGGGCCGCTCAGCGCGCCGCACCACCGGCCGGGCCGCCCCGCCCGCCTCCCGCACCGCGGGGGCCAGCCCCGCCACGGTCGGCGCGTCGAACAGGGCGCGGATCGGCAGTTCGGCGCCGAGGGCGGTCCGTATGCGGCTCAGCAGCCGGGTCGCCAGCAGGGAGTCCCCGCCGAGGTCGAAGAAGCCGTCGTCGACGCCCACCCGGTCCACGCCGAGGACCTCGGCGAACAGGTCGCACAGCACCCGCTCGGCCGCGTCGCGCGCGGGGCGCCGAGCCTGGCCCCGGGTGTACTCCGGGGCGGGGAGGGCGGCCCGGTCCAGCTTGCCGTTGGCCGTCAGGGGCAGCCGGTCCAGGACGACGACGGCCGCCGGAACCATGTGTCCCGGCAGGTGCCGCCCGGCGAACTCGCGCAGTGCGGCGGACTCGGGACGGGGGCCGTCGGCGGGCACCGCGTAGGCCACCAGCCGCCGGTCGCCGGGCCGGTCCTCGCGCAGCAGCACCACGGCCCGCGCCACGGCCTCGTGCCGGGCCAGCACGGCTTCGACCTCTCCCGGCTCGATACGGAACCCGCGCAGCTTGACCTGGTCGTCCGCCCGCCCGGCGTGGTCGAGCCTGCCGTCCGGGTGCCTGCGTACCCGGTCCCCGGTGCGGTACATCCGCTCCCCGGGGCGGCCGAAGGGGTCGGCCACGAAGCGTTGCGCGCTCAGGCCCGGCCGCCCGAGGTAGCCGCGGGCGAGGCCGGGTCCCGCCACGTACAGCTCGCCGGTGACGCCCGGCGGCACCGGCTGGAGGGCGTTGTCGAGCACGTACGCACGCAGGTCCGGGATGGGTTCGCCGATCACACTGCGGGGCGGTTCGGCGGCGGCGTCCCGCTCGTCCAGCGGGGCGTGGGTGACGTGCACGGTGGTCTCGGTGATGCCGTACATGTTCACCAGGCGCGGCGCGTCGGCCGGGTGACGCTCGTACCACTCGCGCAGCCTGCCGGGGTCCAGCGCCTCGCCGCCGAAGACGACCGTGCGCAGCGCCAGCCGCGCGGACCGCTCCGGGTGGTCGTGGTCTGCCCGCATCAGCGGGTAGAAGGCCGACGGCGTCTGGTTGAGCACCGTCACCCGGTGGCGTACGAGCAGGTCGAGGAAGCGCTCGGGGGAACGGCTCACGTCCTGCGGGACGACGACCAGCCGGCCGCCGTACAGGAGCGCGCCCCACAGTTCCCACACGGAGAAGTCGAAGGCGTAGGAGTGGAACAGCGTCCATACGTCGTCGGGGCCGAAGCCGAACCAGTCCTCGGTCTGCCGGAACAGCCGCACCACGTTGTGGTGCGGGACCGCCACGCCCTTCGGGGTGCCGGTCGACCCGGAGGTGTAGATGACGTATGCCGGGTGCGCGGGATCGAGCCGTCCGGCCCGCTCGGCGTCGGTCAGGTCGTCTCCGGGCCCGTCGGCGAGGGCGCGAACGGTGGCGTCGTCGTCCAGCCGCACGACGTCCGCTCCGTACGGGGTCCCGCCGGCCGGTTCGCCCGTGGTGACCAGGCATACGGGGGCGGCGTCACGGAGCATCAGCGCAATGCGCTCAGCCGGGTGCCCGGGGTCGACGGGCAGGTACGCGGCACCCGTCTTCACCACCGCGAGCAGGGCCACCACGAGGTCGGCGGAGCGCGGCAGCGCCACGGCCACCAGTCGTTCCGGCGCGGCTCCCCGCGTCAGCAGCAGCCGCGCCAGCCGGTTGGCGCGTTCGTTCAGTTCGGCGTAGGTCAGCTCGCCGTGTTCGGTGACGACGGCGAGGGCGCCGGGGGTGCGCGCGGCCCGCTCCTCGAACAGCGCCGGCAGCGTCGGGCCGGGGGCGTCGGCCTTGGGCGCGGCGTTCGCGGGCTGCCGCGCCGGCAGCACCTCGGCGCGCTCCTCGGGGAGCAGGAAGTCGAGGCGGCCGATGGGGAGTTCCGGGTCGGCCGTGGCGAGGCTTTCCAGTACGCGCAGGAAACGCCGCTGGTGCGCGGCGACCTCCGCCGCGTCGTACAGGGCCGGGTTGGCGTCGAAGTCGAGGTGCAGAGCGCCGCCGCCCAAGCGGTCGTCCACGCGGACGGAGAGGTCGGCGACGGGCCCGATGGACAGGTTGTGGGCGGTCCCCCTGGCCTCGCCGAAGGTCAGCTCGGAGGCGAAAGCCATGATGTTGACGGTCGGGCCGAAGAGGCGGCGTTCGCCGCCGCCCGTCCGCAGATCGCGGAGGACGTCCTCGTAACGGTACCGCTGATGCCCGAGCAACTGCCGCGTATCGGCGGACACTTGGCGGATCAGTTCCCGGCCGCTCAGGCCGGGCCCGACCTCCGCCCACAGGGGAAGTTCGTTGGCCATCGGCCCGCGGATGTGCCGGCCGCCGCCGGTCCGCGCGGTCACCGGGATACCGAGGGCCACCTCGTCGGCGCCGGTCATCCGGCCGAGGTAGAGCGCCGTGGCGGCGATCAGGGGGACGGGCAGGCCGACACGTAATCGCCGTGCCAGCACCCGCAGGCCGTCGGCGGTCGCGTCCGGTATGCGCACGCCGTGACGCAGGAAGCTCCGCGAGACCCGGGCCGTCCGGCCCGCGAGGGTCACCGGCTCGGGCCGGTCCGCCAGCCGGTCCAGCCAAAAGGCCCGGTCGCGCGCGAAGCGCTCCGACTCCCGGTACGCGGCGTCGTCGGCCAGCAGCAGGTCCAGCGAGCCGCTGCCGTCCTCGCGCTGCGGCGCCCCGGTGACCAGGGCCGTGTAGATCTCGGACACCCGGTGCGTGAAGAGCGCACACATGTGGCCGTCGGTGACGAGATGATGGGCCCGCAGGTAGAAGAAGCAGCGGTCGGTCCCGACCCGCAGCAGCGCCAGCGTCAGCGTCCGGCCCGCCTCCAGACCTCCCGGCCGGGCCGTCTCCGCCCGCATCCAGGACTCGGCCGCCGCACGCGGATCCGGCTCCGCGCCGACGTCGAGAACGCGGAACGCCCAGTCGCCGGCGGGCTCGTATGCCTGGTACGGCCCCTGGCCGTCGTCGGCGAAGCGGACGTTGAGTGTGCCGGTCTCCGCCACCGCCCGCCGCACCGCCGTTTCGAACGCCGGCAGGTCGAGGGGGCCCTCGATCTCCACGTACTCGGCGGTGTTGTAGCTGGGGCTGTCCGGATCGAGCTGCTGCGCGAACCAGATGCCACGCTGCGCAGACGACAGAGGCCGGTTGCGGTGCGGAGTACCGGGCACTACCCATCCCATCTTTCGGATGCCCGCCGGACGGCGGAACAGGTGGAAGCCGTAGTCGTGTGGTGTCTTGGGAGGGCGTGACGGACGGCGCCTGCCCGCGATCGGCTCAACGGGCCCGGAAGCGCACGCCTGGTGGGTTGATTTCGGGTCGGAGGGGCACAAGGTGCCCGACGCGGAGGACGATACAGAGGTTCAACATTCGAATACCACGTGCCTCACGTCACGTTTAGTGCCCCTACCACTGTGTTGCGGGTTGCCTTGGCTGGTCAGCGTGACAGACGTGAAGCCGGGTTCGCGGTTACCCGCAGTACAGGCCCGACGACCATGACGGGAACCGGCCGCTCGTCTCATACGGTTTGAGACATCACCGAGCGGCGGAGCCGCGCGGAGACGCCGCCCGCCCGCCGGCTCCCTCACTCACCGCGGCAAAGACCCGGCGACTGTCAACGCACCCAGATCTCGTAAAAAGAACCGCCCTTGTCCACGCAGTCGACCTCGCTGTACTGGCCGGTTTCGACGTAATCCTGACGCGCTTCGCTTTCACAGGCCCGCTCCGAGGAATACCTCCCGCCGCCGGCAACCTTCCTTGCTTGTTCTTGCTTGTTCTTCGAGTCGTGAGCTGGACGAGTCGTGAGCCGGATGCGCCCAGAAAGGGAATTTCCTGCCGACGCCGACGTTACGACCGGGCGCGGTCGTCCCGCACCGTTCCGACGTGATCTACGTAGCGCACTACGCAATTTCCACGTACAGAGACCTCCCCGGCCCGGGAGGGGTGATCAGCGGACGCCGGAAGCGGGCCGGCCCTTCGTCCGGTCCTCCGGCACCAACTCGGCCGGTCGAATGGCTGCTTGACGACGAAAGTAGACCGAGAATGCGTCACGAAAGCCGCGCCCGGCGCGATATTTTCGCGACCGGCAAACGGTTTGCCGTCGTCGTGTTTTACGAGAGAGCAGCGCCGCGCGCCGCCCGCGACAACGGCCGCGCACACCGAATACGAAGGAGCACCTTTCTTGACCACTCACCTTCGACGTGGCACCCGCCCGCGGATGCTGCTGGCGCTGATAACGGCGCTCTGCGGCATCGTCGGTGCCACCGCGCTCAGTACGGCCCCGGCGGCAGCCGCCGACCAACGTCACGCGATCTACGCCATCGCGCACCGGGTCGACACCCTGGACGGCGTGGACGCCGCGCTCAACCATGGTGCCAACGCCATCGAGATCGACGTCTGCGCCTGGTGGAACCCGAACGAATGGCGTGCCTGGCACGACTGTTCCTCGGCCGGTGAGAACCGGCTGGGCCCCAGCTTCGACAGCATGATCGACCGCATTCTCGCCAACGCCAACGCGGGACGCCGGCTGTCGCTGGTCTGGCTGGACATCAAGGACCCGAACTACTGCGGGGAGGCGCAGAACCGTACGTGCAGCGTCGCCGGACTGCGCGACAAGGCGCAGCGGCTGACGGCGGCCGGAATCCAGGTGCTCTACGGGTTCTTCGAGTACCACGGCGGTAACACGCCGGACGTCGGCGGCCGGGGCTGGAAGAGCCTGGAAGGCAAGCTCGGCAAGCTGGAGGGCATCACCACGACCGGGAGCCGCGACAAGGTCAGGAACGCCTTCAACCAGTCCGGTGCCGGGTTCCCGAACGGCCGCCGGGTGATGGACTACGGCGACAACAACATCACCAACGGGTTCGGCAACTGCACGGAAGCCACCTGGAACACGTGCGCGGAACTGAAGAAGGGCGCCGCGGACCGCGACGCCGGCCAGCTCGCGGCCACCCTGTCCTGGACGACCACCTACAACGACCCGTGGTACGTCGACAAGCTGCTGGGCGATGCGCGTGTGGACGGCATCATCGCGGGCTACGCCAACTTCACCGGGGAGCACGAGTACGACAACGGCTGGCAGTGCGCCAACGCCATCAACCTCATCCGTGACTGGGTGAACCGCCACGGCTCCACCCACCGCATGGCCAACAGCGGTGACCGCCTGTTCAAGTAGTCGGCGGCCGTAGACGGCGGCCGTAGTCGGCAGCCTCGGTGTCCTGCGGACGCTCTTGCCGGCCCCCGATGCGGTTGTCGGGGGCCCGACGATCAGATCCGGTCGGCGGCGATCAGCAGATACTGGAAGCTGCCGTTCTTGTACGCGGTCAGGAACGTCTCTTCGATGCCCGTGGCCAGCGAGGATTTGGCGCGCAGTTCCCAGTACGGGATGGTCGCCGCGGTGAGGTCCACCACGCCGGCCGGCACGAGCCGGTTGTTCGCCATCTCCCGGAAGTAGGCGGAGCGGGGGTGGATGTCGCAGATGTAGTGGGCGTTGATGGTCGAGACCTCGCGGGAGGGCAGCCCGTAGGTGTCGTTGTAGCAGCCGGTGATGGTGACGTACCGGCCGCCGCGGGTCAGGAGGCGGGCGTACTCGGCGAACAGGGTCGACAGGTCGACGTACATCGTGGACTCGTTGTTCCAGATGGCGCGGAACGAGCCCGCCTCGAAGCCGGTGTCGAGCATGTTCTTGAGGTGGAAGCGCACCTTGCCGCCCACGCCGTGCTTCTCGGCCTGCGCGGCGGCGAACGCCACCTGGGCCTCGGAGATGGAGATGCCGTCGACGTGGCAGCCGAACCGCTTGTTGGCGACCAGGCTGCCGCCGCCCCGGCCGCAGCCGGAGTCCAGGAGCCGGTCTTCGGGGGTGACGGCGCCGAGGCGGTCGGCGAGGAAGTCTGCCTGGGCGCACTCCAGGCGGTGCAGTTCCGCGATGGTGCGCTCGTCGCGGGTGCCCTCGGGCCCCTGGAGGACGGACCAGTCGACGTTGCCGATGCCGTAGTGGTGATGGTAAAAGCCGTCGACTTCTCCCAGGCGGAGGTTGACGGCGTTCCTCTCCTGGTTCCAGTAGTCGGCCACCGACTTCTGGTAGGGGCTGACGGCCGGGGCCGGTGCCGCGCTGCCGCGGTGCGCTGTGGTGGTCATGCGGTTGCCTTCTCTCACCAGTAGTTCGGCAGGGAGTAGCGGTAGGTGTTGGTGTGGTGCCATTCGTGGTTGCCGGCGACCCAGGCGGCGAGTCCGGTGGTGTAGCGGGCCAGGGCCGGGTTGGCGGCAGCCAGGACCGCGGCCTCGTCCTCGAAGGCGTGCATGATCTCGTTGTGGATGTCCACGGCCTTCAGGTACGCCTCCTTGAGCCCGCGGCGGTCCTCGGCGGCGAGCACCACCGGAAGGTTCAGGTGGTGCTCGTCGACGGCCATTTCCTTGGTGAAGGAGTACAGGTCGTTGACGAGCGTGGTGGCGTTGCAGGCCAGCGCGGTCACGCGTTGGACTTCGGGGCGGGAGTAGAGCGGCTCGGGCAGTTCGTAGCCGTCCACCGCGTCCACGATGGACAGGCACGGGCGGAAGTTGTTGAACTGCCGCATCACCAGGTACTGCCACACCGGCGGGGTGGTGTGGGTCTGCGCCCAGGCGCCCTCGGCGAGGTACCCCATGTGCAGGCGCGCCATGTCGTGGACGAACCGGGTGACCTGGCTGGGAGTGGCGACTCCCCGGTACGCCTGGATCGCGTCGGCGTAGGAGCGCAGCGGGGCGTCCGCGCCCAGGCCCTCGTTCCACTGTTGCTGGTAGGCGTCCGCGGTGTGCAGGGGGTCCAGGGCGCTCTGTGCGATGACGAGCCGGCCGCCCAGGCCGATGGGGGACCCGCCGTAGTCCTCGCAGTAGCAGTCGTCGACGACGTTCTCCGCAACCAGCAGTTTGCCCGCGACGACGAGGCGCTCCAGGTCGGCTGCCGCCGGGTGTTGCAGGACGACCGCACGGCCGACCTGGAATCCGGCGAAGTCCCCCGCCCATTCGGGAGGAAACAGGGCGAGGTCGCGGGCCCAGGCTTCGAGTCTCCGGTCCACCTCGGCGACCTTGGCCGGGTCGGCCGGCACGGCGGGCGGGCAGTACAGGCCCGGAATCGGGTCACCGGCGCGGGGCCCGGCCGCGGGACCGGGGTCGGGGTCGGGCCGGCCGTGGTCCGCGGGCGGCGGCAGGAGGGCCCTGGCCGCCGAAGTGCCCAGGCCGGTGGGGCCGCAGGGCAGCCACGCAAGCGAGGCACCGGCCTGGTCCGCCGCCTCGGGGCAGGCGGGAGCGGCGGACACCCGGGGTAGCAGCGACACCGTCTCAGCCCTCCTTCACTCGCCGGACCGGCTGCTCAGTCACGCGGTCGTACCTCGATGTTTTCGAGAATGCCGATCGCGTCGGGGACGAGGACCGCGGCGGAGTAGTAGGTGCTGACGAGGTAGGAGATGATCGCCTTTTCGTCGATTCCCATGAACCGGACGTTGAGTCCGGGCTCGACCTCGTCGGGCAGACCTGTCTGGTAGAGGCCGATGACGCCTTGGTCGTCCTCGCCGGTGCGCATGGCGATGACCGACGAGGTCTGGTGTTCCGTGATCGGGATCTTGCCGCAGGGCAGGATCGGCACGCCGCGCCAGGCGGGGATGTGGTGGCCGTCCACGTCGGCGCTGCTGATGGCGAGGCCGCGCTTGTTGCACTCCTTGCCGAAGGCGGCGATGGCGCGCGGGTGGGCGAAGAGGTACTTGGTCCCACGGCGCATGCTCAGCAGGTCGTCGAGGTCGTCCGGGGTGGGCGGGCCGGAGTGGGCGGGGATGCGCTGGTCGAAGTCGGTGTTGTGGAGCAGCCCGAATTCGCGGTTGTTGACCAGTTCCTTCTCCTGGCGCTCGCGCAGCGCCTCGATGGTCAGCCGCAGCTGCTGCTGTGTCTGGTTCATCGGCTGGTTGTAGAGGTCGGCGATCCTGCTGTGCACCTTCAACACCGTCTGCGCGACGCTCAACTCGTATTCGCGCGGGGAGAGTTCGTAGTCCACGAACGTGGTCGGCAGCGTCGGCTCACCCTGGTGGCCGGACAGGAACTCGATCGCGGCCTCGCCGGACTTGTTCGTCGGCTTCTGCGCGTCGCCACTGCGCTTGTCGACGTGCGACCGCAGCGCCTCGTGCTGGCCGGCGATCGTCTTGTACGCACTGTGCGGCAGCGTCAGGACCGTCACCGCGGTCGCCGCGCGAGCCGTGAACTGCCACTCGCCGTCCGCCTCCGCCAGCGCGTTGCCGCCGAAACTGTCGCCGTCCGACAGCCGGCCCACGACGGCCTCGCCCTCGTACTTGGCGGGCCTGACCTTGTCCACCCTGCCGTGCACGATCAGGAAGACGTGATCGGCCTTCCGGCCCTGCTGCACGATGAGCTGACCGGGGTCGAACTCCTTTTGGACGAACTTGTCGGCCAGCGCGCCCAACGCCGCGTGGTCATCGAATCCCCGCAGCAGCGGCAGCTCGGCCAGCTCTTCCGGGATGACGCGGACCTTGGACCCGCTCTTCTCGAACGTCACCTTCCCGTCCCCGACGGTGAACGACAGGCGCCGGTTCACCCGGTAGGAGCCGCCGGGGACGTTGACCCACGGCAGCTTCCGCAGCAGCCACCGCGAGCTGATCCCCTGCATCTGGGGTTCGGACTTGGTGGTCGTCGCGAGATTCCGCGCCGCCGCCGTGTTGAGGCTGAGCTGCTCCTGCGCTTCTTCCTGTGCCCTCGCGTCTGCTGATGGGCTCGTCTCGACAGTCATCGACTACCTCTCCCGGTCCGTGAGATGACCCGCCTGGCGCCGGCAGGGCAGACGTCACCGAGGGCCAGGCGCGGTCGCTTTCTGCATGCATTGGTAACGCATCGTGACGAATGGATGCGGCAGGCGCGCCAGCCCGGTCGGCCAGGCGGCCACTTCCCGAACGGCCGGTTGGTACACCCGATTACGTAGCGGCCCGGCTACGTAGTTGTTGCCGACGCCGCGTTCCCCGTCCCGGCGGCATGCTGGGGCCGGCAGTCAACGTAGAAGAGGGGAAGCGCGTGCTCAGCTCGCAACCGGCCGCCTCGGCTTCCGTACTCACCGCGCGCCGGGTGCGGGTGGTCGTCACGGCGCCCGATCCGATCAGCCGGGAAGGGGTCGTCAGTCAGCTGCGCCGGCATCCGGAGGTCGACCTCTGCGAGGACGGTTCCGCCGCCGTGGCCGTGCTCGTCGAGGACGTACTCGACGAGGCCGCGCTCGCCCGGCTGCGGCGGGTCGTGCGCAGCGAGGGGTCGCGGGTGGTGCTCGTCGTGGGGACCATCCGGGAGAACGAACTGCTGGACGTCATCGAGTGCGGTGCGGGAGCCATCGTCTGGCGCCGCGAGGCCACCGCGCACCGGCTGGTGCAGGCGGTGCTGACCGCGGCCGACGGCGGCGGTGATCTGCCCGCCGACCTGCTGGGCCGGCTCATCAGCCAGGTGGGGCGGCTGCACCGGGGCGGTGCCGACCATCCGGGGGCCTTCCTGGGCCTCACGTCACGCGAGGTGGACGTGGTGCGGCTGGTGGCCGAGGGGCTCGACACCTCGGAGATCGCCGCCAAGCTGTCGTACTCCGAACGCACCGTCAAGAACGTCATGCACGGCCTCACCACGCGCCTGCATCTGCGCAACCGCTCGCACGCGGTGGCGTACGCGCTCCGTGAGGGCTACATCTGACCGGACGGGCGGCGGGGCGCGGCCCTTGGGGCACGAGCGCTGCCCCGCCACCGTCCCCGACGTGCCTGCGCCCCGGGCGTCGCGGGGGACACGATCGGCGGCAGGGCCGTGTGGAGCCGACGCCGGGTGCCGGCGGGGCGGCCGTCAGGTGGGAGCGCGCAAGTGATTCATGAGGTGGACGAGGTTCTCAAAAACCTCATCGGCGGCGGGACACTGGCCGGCTCCGGTATCGACGTGTCCTTCGAGGTGCCCACCCGTGACTGGGCGGCCCGGCGCAACGGGCCCGTGGTCAACGCCTACTTGTACGACGTCCGTGAGGACGTGTCCCGGCGGCAGCGCGGACGCACCGCGCTGCGTGACGCCCGGGACGCCGTCGTGCGCCGCCGCCCGCCGCGCTGGTTCCGGCTCTCCTACCTGGTGACGGCCTGGACGAAGACGCCGCAGGATGAACACCGCTTGCTGTCAGCGGTGCTGGCCACCCTGCTGCCGCACGAACTGCTCGACGCCCGGGACCTTCCGGAATCGCTCGGTCGCCTCGGGCTGGCGGTGCCGGTGACGGTGGGCGGCAGCCAGCCGGAGGCCCGCTCCCTCGCCGACATCTGGTCCGCGCTGGGCGGTGAGCTCAAACCGTCCCTGGACGTCTCGATGACCGTGCCGTTCCCGTCGTTCCCCGACTACGACGCGGGGCCCCTGGTCACGGAGGGCGCGGCGGTCCGTATACGCGGCGTGGACGGCGGCCCGCCCCGGTCGGAGGAACGCGCTCACCGGCCCCACCACGTCGCGGCGGCCCGCGCCGCATACGAGCAGGCGGCGGCCCGCCGCACGGAGCAGTCATGAACACCTCGCCTCTGGACGACCTGCTTCCCGCGGCCGACAGCTCCGGTGCCGCCGGTCCGGCGCACTCACTTCTCGGCAGGCTGGCCGGGCTGCGGCACGCGGTGACCGCGCTGGTCGAGCACCGCTCGGCCGGCGACCCCACCGCGGACGACCCGCTGCGCGGCCTCTACGTGTCCGGGGAATCCGTGGGCCACCTGCTGCGTACCTGGCCGCGTGGAGTGCCGGACGCGCCGGCGGACACCGCGCCGGAGCCGGACGTACGGCCGGGAGGGCCGACGGGGCGGCCGGACGGCGACGACCGCCTGGCCCGGGCGGCCGCCCGGCTGCGGCTGACCGAGCTGGACACGGCCGTGCTCCTCATCGCCCTCGCCCCCGACCTCGACCGCGCCTTCGAGCCGCTCTACGGCTACCTCAACGACGACGTGAGCCGCCGCCGCGCCACCGTGGGCCTCGCCCTCGACCTGTGCGGGATGCCCGCGCACCTGCCGGAGGCCCGCGCCAGGTTCCACTTCTCGGCGCCGCTGCGCTCCCTCGGTCTGCTGGCCGTCGAGGACGCCGACCGCCCGCTCCTGTCCCGCTCGCTGTCGGTGCCCGACCGGCTCACCGCCCACTTGCTGGGTGACGACACCCCCGACGCCGTACTCCTCGGCCAGTTGCACCCGATGCCGGGACCGCTGTACGGGACGGAGCTGGACGAGGGCTTCGTCCGGCGGCTGGCCGCCCGTATCGGTAGCCAACCGTTCACCGCCTACCTTCGGGAACACCGAGAGGGCGACGCGCTGGCCACCCTTGCGTCCGCCCTGCACGAGGCGGGCGCCGACGCGCTGCATTACACGGGGCACCCGGAGCACGTCCCGGAGCTGCTGCGGGAGGCGCGCCTGACCGGCCGGGCGATAGTGGTGTGCGGCCTGCCCGAGCACCCGGGCCCGGTGGTGGCCGAGTTGACGGCGGCCACCGACGTGACGGTGCTGCTGGCCGACTCCCGTCCGTACGATCCGCAGTGGTCAGCGCACGACCCGCTGGTGCTCCAGGCACCCCGGCGGCCGGCCGGGGGCACGGCCTCCTGGCGCACCGCGCTGGGGCCGGCCGCCGACGGCTTCGATCTGGCCGGCACCGTGGCCCCGTACCACCTCGGCGGTGAACGCATCGCCCGCGCCGCCCGCGCCGCGACGGCGCTCGCCGCCTTCGACGGGACCTCGCTCACCGCCGCCCACGTACGGCTCGCCGCCCGGCAGCAGTCGGCCTCCGGCCTCGAACGGCACGCCCGCCGGATCCGCCCCGCGGTGGACTGGAGCGACCTGGTCCTGCCCGACGCCCCCCTCACCCAGCTGCGGGAACTCGCCCTGCGCGCCCGCCACCGCGACCGGGTGCTCGGCGACTGGCGGCTCAGCGCGGGCGGCGGCCGCGGCCGCGGCGTCCTCGGTCTCCTCGCGGGCGAGTCCGGCACCGGCAAGACGCTGTCCGCCGAGGTCATCGCCGCCGACCTGGGCGTCGACCTGTACGTGGTCCAGCTGTCGTCGATCGTGGACAAGTACGTCGGCGAGACCCAGAAGAACCTCGAACGGATCTTCACGGAGGCCGACCGTACGGACGCCGTGCTCCTCTTCGACGAGGCCGACGCCGTCTTCGGCAAACGCTCGGAGGTCAAGGACTCCCACGACAGGTACGCCAACATGGAGAGCGCCTACCTGCTGCAACGCCTGGAGTCCTTCGACGGCATCGCCCTGCTGACCACCAACCTGCGGGCCAACATCGACGACGCGTTCACCCGCCGCCTCGACCTGGTCGTCGACTTCCCCTTCCCGGACGCCGGGCAGCGGCTCGCCCTGTGGCGGCACGGCCTGTCGCACGTACCGCGGGCCGAGGACACCGACGCCGGCGCCCTCGCCCGGGACTTCGAGCTGGCGGGCGGCTCGATCCGCAGCGCGGTGGTCACCGCCGCCTACCTCGCGGCCGGCCGGGACGAGCCGGTCACGGCGGGCGACCTGTGGGAGGGCGCCCGCCGCGAGTACCGCAAGGCGGGCCGGCTGGTACCGGGCGAAGCGAGCTGGTGACGCGGCGGGCCCCGCCCGGCCGGCCCGCGGTCACACGGTGAAGCGGACCGCTTCCAACTGGAGGTTCCGTTCCATGGGGCTGCCGCCGTACCTCCACTTGCCGGGCTCGGTACACAGCTTGCCCGTCCAGTCCTGGTCCTTCACGCGGGCTTCGTGGCACACGGTGCCGTCGAAGACCTGGAGGGTGAACCCTTCCATCGGGGGGTCGGCGCTCTCGGTACTGCCGAGGACCATGTCCTTCACGTCGTCCTCCTTCCGCCACGCGTCGCCCTTGCGCCAGCCCTCGCCCACGTAGGCGGAAGCACCGGTGACGCCCTTGGTGCCGGACACCGCGATGTTGAGGGCCTTGACCGGCTTGCCCTGGCCCACCGTCCCCGCCTCGGCCCCGTCGCACACCGGCTCCTGCCAGCCGTCGTCCCGGACGAAGGCGCGGTAGCAGATGTGGCGGCCCGCGCTGCGGGCGACGAGCTCGCGCACCGCGGTGGCCGCGGTGCGCTCCGGGGGCTTCTTCTTGGGCTCGTCCCCTCCCCCGCCGCCCCCGTCCTTCGGCTTCTCCTGCCCGTCGCCGGACTTCTCGGACGGTCCGGCCGGCTTCTCCGGCGCCGGTGGCGGGGTGCTGATCGGCGGCGACGGGCGGGCCGGCGCGAGCTGGCCGGCCTTCTCGGGCTTCTCCCTCGCCACACTCTGCAACTGCGGCCGGTACGCCAGCCAGATCGTCACGAACGCGATCGTCAGCGCGAGCAGCAGGCCGAAGGTGGTGGCCAGCCAGCCTGGCAGGACGCCGCGCTGCACGAAGGTGCCGGCCACCTCCTCCGGCTCGGTGCCGGAGCGCCGCACGGCCAGCGCGTACGGCTGCTCCTGCTTGGAGCCGAACCAGGTGATCTGCCGGGGCCGCAGCGTCACCTTCACGAAGGCGGCCCGGCCGGGCTCGATCTGGACGTTGGACGGCCGGAGTTCGTACGAGAGCCGTTCGCCGGCGTCCTTGCCGCTGAGCGAAGCGGTGACCTTCGTGTTGCCGAGGTTGTCCACGGCCAGTCGCGGCCGCCCCCGGAACCGCCCCTTGACGGTCGGCGGCACCAGCTCGGCGCGCACCTCCGTGAAGGGGGTGATGGTGAGGTTGCCCTCGGGGACGGTGACGGCGTCCGGATGTTCCGTCGGCGTGACCCGTACCGCGTACGGATTGGGTCCCGCGGTCGCGTCCGGCGTACGCGGCGGCGCGAACGTCAGCTCCACCGTGCCGGTCGTTCCCGGATACAGCCGCAGCGACTGCGGCTCCACCGTGGTCCAGGGGGCGAGATCACCGACCGGCTCGAAGCGGTACTCGTCGACGATGTCTCCGGTGTTGCGCACCCGCAGCCGCACCGTGGTGCTGCTGCCGGGGGCGACGGTCGCGGAGGCGGGTTCCAAAGAAGTCCAAGGGCTCACGCCACGACGCTAGGAGAGGCGGCGGACACCGTCAGGAGCCCTCCGGGCAGACCCGGCTGCCCGGACGGGCGGCGCCGTGTGCCCTCGGCCCGCGGCGCGGGCACCCCGGTCACCGGCCGGCCCGCGGAGGCACGTCACCGCGCCCTTGGGGGCAGCGGCTCTGCCCGGAGCCCGGCACCCGGGGACGTTTCGGCGGCGAGGTGCGCGACGCGAGGCTGAGGACGTCCCGTCTCGTACCCCGAGGAGAGCAGAGCATGCCGTCCTACCTGTCGCCAGGCGTCTACGTCGAGGAGGTGGCCAGCGGTTCGCGCCCGATCGAGGGGGTGGGCACATCCGTGGCGGCCTTCGTCGGGCTCGCACCGGCCGGGCCCCTGAACGAGGCCACGCTGGTGACCAACTGGACCCAGTACGTCGCCTCCTTCGGTGACTTCACGGACGGGTACTACCTCGCCCACTCCGTCTACGGATTCTTCAACAACGGCGGCTCCGCCGCGTACGTGGTGCGGATCGGCGGCTCCGCCGAAGGCGCCGCCGGGGGCGGCACGGCCCCCGCCGGGGTGACCGGCCCGGCCCGCGCGGCGCAGCTGCCCGCCGCCGAGCCGAAGCAGCTCGGCGCGTTCTCCGTGGCGGCCATCGCGCAGGGCGCGAACGGCCCCCTGACCGTGGAGGTCGCCGACCCGGAGGGGGAAGGGCCCGCCGAGCGCTTCAAGCTGATCGTCAAGGACGGTGACAAGCCGGTCGAGACGTTCGACGTGAGCGCCAAGAAGAGCAACCGCTCCTACGTCGTCACCCAGGTCAAGGAGCGCTCCAAGCTCATCACCGTGACGGAGACCGCGGCGGCCGCACAGCTCGTCCGTCCGGAGAACCAGACGGTCACCCTGGCCGCGCCGCCCGCCCCGGCCCCCGCTCCCGTGCCCGCCGAGCGGGACACCACCGCGAACCCCGGCCCGGCCCAGTACCTCGGCGACTCCGCCGACCGCACCGGCTTCGGCGGCCTGGAGGCCATCGACGCGGTGTCCATGGTGGCCGTGCCCGACCTCATGGCCGCCTACCAGCGGGGCGCGATCGACCTGGAGGCCGTCAAGGCCGTACAGCTCGGGCTCATCGCCCACTGCGAGCTGATGGGCGACCGGGTGGCGGTCATCGACCCGCCCCCCGGCCTGAACGCCCAGCAGGTGCGGACGTGGCGCCAGGAGACGGCGGGTTACGACTCTAAGTACGCGGCCCTCTACTACCCCTGGATCAAGTCCTTCGACCCGGCGTCCGGCCAGGCCCGCATGGTCCCGCCCAGCGGCCACGTCGCCGGCATCTGGGCCCGCAACGACTCCGAGCGCGGGGTGCACAAGGCCCCCGCCAACGAGGTCGTACGCGGCGCCGTGGACCTGGAGATCCAGATCACCCGCGGTGAACAGGACCTGCTCAACCCCGTCGGCGTCAACTGCATCCGGGCCTTCCCCGGCCGGGGTGTCCGTGTCTGGGGAGCCCGCACCCTCTCGTCCGACCCCGAGTGGCGTTACCTGAACATCCGCCGGTACTTCAACTACCTGGAGGAGTCGATCCTGATCGGCACCCAGTGGGTGGTGTTCGAGCCGAACGACCACGCGCTGTGGGCCCGCATCCGGCGCAACATCTCGGCGTTCCTGGTCAACGAGTGGCGCAGCGGCGCGCTCTTCGGCCAGCGGCCCCAGGAGGCGTACTACGTCAAGTGTGACGAGGAGACCAACCCGCCGGAGTCGGTCGACCTGGGCCGGGTGGTGTGCGAGATCGGAGTCGCCCCGGTCAAGCCCGCGGAATTCGTGATCTTCCGGTTGTCGCAGTTCTCCAGCGGCAGCGGCGAGTTGGAGGAGTAGCCCGCCCGCCCCCGGACCCGCCCCTCGTACACCACCGCCACAAAGCCCGGAAGGACAGCGAACCCATGGCTCTCATGCAGGGTGACTCCCTCACCTCACACAATTTCGGCCTCCAGATCGACGGTGTGATGGTCGAGTACCTCTCGGAGGTCAGCGGCCTCACCATCGAACAGGACGTCATCGTCAGCCCGCAGAACACCGCGCAGGGCCACGTCGACATCAACATCCTGCCCGGCGTGCAGAAGAACGGGCAGTGCACCGTGGTGCGCGGCATGACCCAGTCGTCCTCGTTCACCCAGTGGATCAACGACTCGATCGCAGGCCGGATGAGCACGGCCCGCAAGAACGCCTCCATCATCATGATGGATTACGAGGACAACCCGGTGAAGCGCTACAACCTGCGCAACGCCTGGTGCAGCAAGATCGACGCCAGCACCCTGAAAGCCGGCGAAGCCGCCGTGCTCACCGAGACCGTCACCATCGTCTTCGAAGAACTGGTCGTCGAATAATGCGGCGCACGGCTGCCGGTGCGCCGGGCGCGGGCACGACCGCGGCGGCGCCACCGGCCCCGCAGACCGCGGCGGCGGCAGCGGAGACCCCCACTCCGCCGCCCGCCGCCGCCCCGGCCGACACCACGCCCCGCAGCCTGCGCACGGAATTCCCGTTCCAGCTGCCGCGCGGATACGTCGACGAGGCGGGCACCGCGCACCGGGACGGCGTGATGCGCCTGTCGACGGCACGGGACGAACTGGTCCCGCTGCGCGACGTACGGGTCCAGGAGAACCCCGCGTACCTGTCGGTGGTGCTGCTCGGCCGGGTCATCGTCCGCCTGGGCACGCTCCCGATGGTGCACGACGGGATCGTGGAGAACATGTTCGCCTCCGATCTCGCGTTCCTCCAGGACTTCTACCGGCAGATCAACGCCGAGGGCCACACCCGCGCCGCGGTGGACTGCCCGCACTGCTCCGAGCCGTTCGAGGTGGAACTCGGCGGGAGCCGCCTGGGGGAATCGTGACGTACGCGACCGACCGGCTGCACGAGGAGATCGCGTACGTCGCCTACCACTTCCACTGGGACCTGGACACGGTCCTGGACCTCGAACACCACGACCGCCGCGGGTACACGGACCGGATCGCGTCCTTCGTGACGCGCGCCGGGGCGGAGGACTGAGCCATGCGATTCCTGAACCGGCTACGGGGCCGGGGCGGTCGTGACCACGGTGGAGACAGTGGCGGCAGGGAGGCGGCGCGGCGTGTGCCTGACGGCACGGCAGACACGGACGGCGCGGTAGGCACGGACGGCGCGGACGGTCCGGTCGGCTTGATCGGCCTGGTCGGGAGCGGCAGCGGCGGTACGGGCTCCGCGGCCGCCTGGCGGGCGCTGCCGTCCATCCAGCGGTCCGTGGCCGACGGCCGGGCCGAGGTCGCGGACGCCGGGTTCGGCGACCGGCTGCCGACGTGGCAGAACCCTTCGTTCATGAATGTGTCCTCCCGCATCGGAGTCCTCGGCACCGCTCCCGGCAGCCTGCTTTCCGGGGCGATGACCGAGACGGCCCGGCCGGTGACCGGACTGGAACACCCGTCGAACACGCTGCCGTGGACGCCGACACCGGCGGAGCCGGTGGCACGGCGGACACCGGTGATGCGGCTGCGCGCGGTGGAGGTGGGGAGGGCGGGTGCGGGTGGGGGTGCGGGTGCGGTGGGCGTGGGTACGGGTTCTGGTGCGGCGTCGGCTTCCGCTGCCGGGCCCGCCGGGCCTGTCGGACCTGTCGTTCCGGTTCAGCGGATTGGGAGGGCGCGGCCTTCCGTCGGCGCGGGTCGGAACGGGGCTGCTGCCGGGCCCCGGCCGGCCTCGGCGGTCTCGGCCGCCCCGCCCTCCCCGGCCACCGCTGGTGCTCGGAGGAACCCGAACCCGGGCAGGGCCGCGAACACACCGGCCGTACGAGAAGCGTCGACGACGCGGGAGCACCCGCCGCCGGCTGCGGCCCGGCGGACGAGCCCCGCCGAACCATCGGCACCGGCGACCGCACCCGTCACGTCCGTATCTCCGGTGGCGCCCCGGGACGCGCAGGTACCTGCTCCGCCCCCGGCCCGCGGCGTCAGCGTGACGCCCACCTTGCCCACCCCCTCCGCTCCGTCCCGGCTACCCCTGACCAAGGCGCCGGCCGGGCCGAGAGCCGTGCAGCGGCGGGTCCTGCCGGCGGCGCGACGAAAATTCACCTCCATGGCAGGGACGCCCGCCACGAGGGCTGCCCGGGAAACGAGCGGCGTTCCCGGCGAGTCCGGAGCCGCCGCAGTGTCACCGTCCGAGGACGGCCGACGCGGAGCCGACACCGATGCGCCTGCACCCGGCGGAGCGTCCGCATCGCGCGGTCGGGAGGGCACCTCGGCTGCCGGCCCGACAGTACCCAACACCGTACGGCCCACCAGTTCAGAGGACACGACTCCGACGCCGCCTGCCGGCCCCGACTCCCCTGAACCTGACGCTGGGCACGGAGCGGTCCGCCCGCGCACGGCGGCCACCCCGCGCGACAGCGGCACCTCGGCCGTTCCTCCGCGCGCACTACCCCGCGTGCGGGACGCCGCCTCCGGCCCGGTCTCAGCCCCGGACCCGCGGGGAGCAACTACTCCTGTTACACGGCCAGTTCAAGAGGCCAGCTCGCCCCCGCCCCCGGCCCCTCCAACCACGGCTCCGTCCCCTGCCAGGAATACGGCCTCCGCGCACGCCCCCTCCGGGGGCTCCAAGGGCACGCCCACCACGTACCCGGCGGCCTCCGCCACGTCGCACCGTACGGTTCAGCGCAGCGTCACCCGTACGGTCGCGAGAACCGGCCTCGGTGCCCCGGTTTCGTCGACACCGGCACCCTCGTCGCCGACCGCCGAACCCCAGCCCCCTTCGCCCCACCCCACCACGCCCACGCATTCGCACCCGCACCCGCACACCTCTCCGAGCAGCCCACCCCATACGCCCATAAGCCCCGCGCAGCGTCGTTCCCCGCTGGGCGCCCCGGTCACCAGCGTGCCCGTGGACGCCACGCCCCTGGCCAAGCCTTCCGGCCGTACGGACGCCCCAGTACCTGCCGGGCCTCCGGCCCCACTCCCCGTGCCTCAGACGGCCGAGCCCCCGGCCACCCAGCGGCCCCCGATAGCCCCCGCCCCCACCATCCAGCGCCGCGCCACGCCCCCCAAGGCCGTACCACTACACCGCCCCACCGCCCCTCGCCCCCTCCCCGTGACCGCTTCCACACCGCCCCCGGCCGCACCATCGTCCCCTCTCCCGCTCCCCCACACCCACGGGGCCGGCGGCATCCCGGCAGCCGCGCCTCCCTTGATCGTCCAGCGCACCCAGAACTCAGTCACCGGCGCGTTCGCCGCCAAGGCCACCCCCGCGGGGGCGGACGCGCCCCAGGTCCGGGCTCCGCACCGGTCGGCTGCTCCCGGCGGCGCGGAGCCCTCCGGGGGCGGTTTCGATCCGCGTGCTCTTACCGACTTCCAGCTCGACGAGTTGGTGCACCGGATCATCGGCCGCGTGACGCGGCTGATCCGCACCGAGTTGCGGATGGACCGCGAGCGGATCGGCAGGCTCCGCGACCCCCGCCAGTGACCGCCCGCCGTACCTGCGGCAGACCGACAGCACCGACAGTCCCGAAAGAAAGGCCCTCCGCGATGTCCCGCCAGGACCCGGGCTCCTCCCTCTGGTTCACCCTTTCCATCGACGGCGAGAGCCTCGGTTACTTCAACGGGTGCGACGGGCTGTCATCGCAGGTGGAGACGGAGCAGCGGCAGGAGGGCGGCAACAACGGCTTCGTCTGGCAGTTGCCGACCCGCGTCACCTTCTCCACCATCCGGCTGACTCGTCCCCTCACTCCGGACACCACGAAGGTCGCCAAGTGGATCTCGTCCGTTCAGACAGGCATCAAGCGGCCCACCGCCCAGATCACGGCGCTGCGCGCGGACGGCTCGGAGGTCGCGCGCTGGGGGCTGATCGACGTGCTGCCCGTCAGCTGGCAGGGTCCCGCCCTCGACCCGGCCACTCCGGCGGTCGCCACCGAGGTCCTGGAGATCGCCCACCACGGGTTCACCGACTGAAGCCCCTGACCAGAGAAACGAAGAGACGGCCTCCATGTCCAAGAGCAGCAAAGGCGCCGGCAAGAGCCTGGTCCGTGCCACCCTCGCCATTCACGAGCCGCCGCTCGGTACCGGTACCAGTCCGGGCGCGCTCATCAAGACGTTCGACTTCGACTTCAACCCGGCGCAGCTGTCCCTCAGCCGTGCCGCGCAGTGGAAGGTGACGCCGACCATCGCGGCACGCTACGGCGCCCGGCCGGAGTTCATGGGGTCGGAGCCGCGTGCGATGTCCTTGGAGGTCTTTCTCGACTCCTCCGACCGGCCGACCAGCAACACGGTGTTGAAGAAGGTGGCGGCGTTGCTGAGCTGCTGCGTGGTGACTCCCAAGAGCCTGGCGTCCAAGAAGCCTTCTCCTCCGTGGGTGGTCTTCCAGTGGGGTTCGTTCTCCACGGCGCGGTTCACCGCGTACGTCAGCTCGGTCGACGCGTCCTACACGCTGTTCGGGACCACCGGCGTGCCCATCCGCGCCACCTGTCAGCTGCGGCTGAACGAGATTCCCCGCAAGACGAAGCGGCAGAACCCGACGTCGGGCGCGCTCACCGCGCAGCGGGTGCACCAGGTCGTCGCCGGGGACTCGCTCCAGTCCCTGGCCTGGCGGGAGTACGGGGACGCGGCCGCGTGGCGGGCGATCGCCGAGGCCAACGGCATCGACGATCCGTCCCGGCTGCCGACGGGCACCGAACTCGTGCTGCCTGCCGCCGAGGAGGTGCGTCACTGATGATGGGCCCCGCCACGTCCGCCGTCATCCAGGTGTCCATCGGCGGCGACAAACTGCCCGACGACGCCGTGGAGGCCCTGGTCGACGGCTGGGTCGACCAGGGTGCCGGGGTGCCCGCCGCCTTCGAGCTCACCTTCCGGGACCCGTACCGGGTCATGCTCGGCCGGCTGGGCGCCACGTTCGGCACCCCGGTCACCATCGCGACCGTGACCGACGGCCAGGGTGCCGGCGACACGCTGCTGACCGGCGAGGTCACCGGTTTCGAGGCCGATTACGACGGCACCGGCACGTTCACCGTCATCCGGGGCTACGACTTCGGGCACCGGCTCATGCGCCGGCGCCGGGTGGCGGCGTACCGGAACCAGTCCGCTTCCGACATCGCCAGGAAGCTGGCCGCGCAGGACGGCGTGCCGATCGGCACGATCCAGTCGACGAAGACGGTGTACGAGTTCATCAGCCAGTCGAACGTCAGTGACTGGGACTTCCTGGCGCGGCTGGCCGACGAGAACGAGTCCGTCATGTCGATCGACGCGAAGGGCAGGTTCTGTTTCGTCAGGCCGGAGCCCGCTTCTGGGGCGCCCGCGCCGAGCCTGGAGGGCGAGGACCCGCTCGACCTCAAGGCCGGGATCGACATCCTGCGGCTGCGGGCCGCCGTCACCGCCGCCGACCAGGTGGGCAAGGTGGAGGCGCGGGGCTGGGACGTCGCCCAGAAGAAGGCGCTCAGCTCGGTCTCGCCCGCCACGGACAACCCTGGCTTCGCCATCGGCGAGACGCCCGGCAAGGCCGCGGGGAAGTTCAAGGCGGGCAAGCTGGTCGAGACCTCGGTTCCGTACGACAAGTCGGCCGAGGTGCGGTTCGCCTCCGATGCCCTCGCCGACGACGTGACCGCGGCCTTCGCCGAGGTGGAGATCGTGGTGCTGGGCAACACGCGGCTGCGGCCGGGGGTGCCGGTGACGCTCTCGGACACCGGCGCGCCCTTCGAGGGCAAGTACACGGCGACGTCCGTGCGGCACGTCTTCGGCGACGGGAAGCACTACGAGGCGTGGGTGACCGTCAGCGGCCGGCAGTGGCGTTCGCTGTTCGGGCTGGCCTCCGGAGGGGGCGGCACGGGCACCGGCCCCAAGCTGCCGAGTGTGGCCAACGCGCTGGTCACCGACGTGAACGACCCGCTCAAGCAGGGCCGGGTGAAGCTGCGGTTCCCGTGGTTGGACGACACGTACGTCAGCGACTGGACGCGGACGGTGCAGCTGGGCGGCCTCGGCGGCGGCGGGGTGTTCCCGATGGACGTCAACGACGAGGTGCTGGTCGGGTTCGACCGGGGTGCTCTGGACCATCCGTTCGTGATCGGCGGTCTCTACAACGGCAAGGACAAGCCGACCGTGGTGGGGGACGTGCCGCTGCACGACACCGTACGGAAGAAGGCGTGCCGGCACACCGTCTCCGACCGGGACGGCAACCGTATGGATCTGCTCAGCCAGAAGACCGGCGGCCGCAAGCAGGGTGTCCGGCTGACGTCCGGCGACAAACGGCTGACGATCAACCTGGACCGGACGAAGACCGAGATCGTCGTGGACAGCAAGGGGGCGGTCACCATCAAGGGCAGCCGGTCGGTGTCCGTGGAGGCCGGCACCGACCTCACGCTCAGTGCCCGGCGGCGGCTGAGCCTGCAGAGCGGCGGCCTGCTGAGCATCAGGAGCGGCGGCCCGCTCACCATCGACTCCACCGGCCTGATCAACCTCAAGTCCGCGGGGCAGATCGGGCTCACCACGGGAGGGGCCCTGAACATGACCGCGGGCGGCATCGCGACCCTCACCGCGGGCGGTTCCCTCCAGCTCACCTCCGTCGCGAACATGATCAACGGTGCCAAGACCACCATCTCGTCACCGCTCTTCTTCGCCGCCGTGACACCGCCCCTGCCGATGGCGGGGTGAGCGGCGTCTTCCGTCCCGGGGCCGGAGAGCCCATCCGTTTCCCTGTCCCTGTCCCTGTCCGTGTCCGTGTCCGTGTCCGTGGCCGTGTCCCTGTCCGTGTCCGTGGAAGGCGGGTGTGGTTCTGATGGCCGAACAGTTCGTCGGCTCCGGGTGGTCGTTCCCGCTGCGTATCGGGCCGACCGGCGGGATCGCGCTGGTCAGCGGCGAGCGGGAGATCGAGGAGGCGATCCGGCTGGTCCTGGCGACCGCGCCGGGCGAGCGGCCCATGCGGCCCGAGTTCGGCTGCGCCATCCACGACCTGGTGTTCGCGCCGGTCGACGAGCAGACCGCGGGCCGCATCCAGCACGAGGTGTACACCTCCCTGGACCGCTGGGAGCCGCGTATCGAGGTCACCGACGTCCAGGTGACCACCGGTACCGACCGCAGCGTCCTGTACATCGACATCCGCTACCAGATCCGCGGCACCAACAACCCGCGCAGCCTCGTCTTCCCCTTCTACGTCATCCCCTCCCACGAGGACGGCCCCGGCGGCGGCCGCTTGGACGACGGTTCCGGCAACTCCCCCGAAAGCGACCGCTGATGTCCCTGCCCTCCCCCAACCTCGACGACCGCCGCTTCCAGCAGTTCGTCGACGACGCCAAGCGCTACATCCAGCAGCGCGCGCCGGAATGGACCGACCACAACGTCTCCGACCCGGGCATCACCCTCGTCGAGACCGTCGCCCACATGGCCGACCAGATCGTCTACCGCCTCAACCGGGTCCCCGAGAAGAACCACCTGGCCTTCCTGGACCTCATCGGGGTCACCCTCTTTCCGCCGTCGGCGGCCCGTACGGACGTCACCTTCTGGCTGTCCGCGCCCCAGGAGGAGACCATTCCGGTGCCGGTCGGCACCGAAGTGGCGACGCTGCGCACGGAGCAGGAAGAGGCGGTGGTCTTCGCCACCGAGCGCGGACTGGCCATCGTGCCCTGCGCGATGGGCCGCCTGGTGGTGCAGCACCGGGGCGAGCCCGTGACGGACCGCACCGCCGCGCTGGCCGAAGGCACCGACGTACGGTGCTTCGCCGAAGCCCCCGCTCCCGGGGACTGCATGCTGATCGGACTGACGGCGGCCGTCCCGCACTGTGCCGTCGCCCTGGAACTCGACAGCCGGGTGGACGGCGTCGGCGTCGACCCGAGGCAGCCGCCGCTGGTGTGGGAGGCGTGGACCGAGGACGGCTGGCAGCCCTGCGACGTCGACCGCGACGGCACCGGCGGGCTCAACCGCGCCGGCGACGTCGTCCTGCACGTCCCCGGCGGCCACGTGCTGTCCCGCAACAGCGGGCACGAAGCGGGCTGGCTGCGCTGCCGGGTCACCGACCCCCTGCCGGGGCAGCCGTTCTACACCACGTCGCCGACCATCCGGTCCGCCGACGCCTGCACCATCGGCGGCACCACCGGCGTCGTCCACGCCACCACCGTGTACGACGAGGCGCTCGGCGAATCCAGCGGCCTGCCCGGACAGCGGCGGCGGCTCGCCCAGGCGCCCGTCGTCGGCGACGACCCGCCGCTGCTGCTCCAGACCGCCGAGCACGACGGGTGGCAGGACTGGCAGGTCGTCCCGCACTTCGCCGCGTCGCGGCCGGACGACCGCCACATCACCCTCGACGCCACGACCGGCGACATCGCCTTCGGCCCCGCCGTACGGGAAGCCGACGGCACCCTGCGCCAGTACGGCATGGTCGCCCCCAAGGGCGCGGTGATCCGCGCCCGCCGTTACCGCACCGGCGGCGGCCGTACCGGCAACGTCACCCGGGGCGCCATCCGGGTCCTGCGCACCTCCATCCCGTACGTCTCCGAAGTGGTCAACGGCGAAGCCGCGCGCGGCGGAGTCGACGGGGAGACCGTCGAGGAGGCCAAGGTGCGGGCGCCCGTCACGCTGCGCGCCCAGGAACGCGCCGTCACCCTGCGCGACTACGAGGAACTCGCCCGCCGGGCCGCGCCCGAGACCGCCCGCATCACCTGCCTGGAAGGCGAACGGGACGCGTACGGGTCCTACGCGGTGCGGGTGCTGGTCGTACCGCAGGCCGTTCCCGACCCCGGGGGCCGGCTCCGCTTCGAGCAGCTCGTCCCCGGCGACCGCCTGCTGGACCGCATCACCCGCCATCTCGACGAACGCCGCCTCATCGGCACCCGGCTCGCGGTCGGCCCGCCCTATTACCAGGGGGTCACGGTCGTCGCCACCGTCCACGCCTTCCGCGGCACCGACACCGACCGGGTACGCCGCCAGGCCCACGACGCCCTCTACCGTCACCTGGACCCGCTCACGGGCGGTGCGGAGGGCCGTGGCTGGCCCTTCGGCCGCCCGGTCCAGGCCGGTGAGGTCTTCGCCATCCTGCAACGCGTCCCCGGCGTGGAGTTGGTCGACGAGGTCGTCCTGCATCCCGCCGACCCGCTGACCGGTCAGCGCGGTGACCCGACCGACCGCATCGACCTCGAACCCCCGGCCCTGGTCTTCTCCTTCGACCACCGCGTACGGGTGATCGGGGACGCGACGTGAGGCGCACGACGTGCCCGGGAGGCCGCTCATGAGAGGCTCCGTCGACGGCCTGGGCTCCTCCGCCCCCATCGGCATGATGCTCCCGGCCGTCTTCGCCGACGACGAGCTGGCCCAGCGCTTCGTCGCGGGGCTCGACGACGTCCTCGCGCCGATCCTGAACGTGCTCGACTGCCTGGACTCCTACTTCGACCCCTCGCTCACCCCGGCCGACTTCGCCCGGTGGCTCGGCACCTGGGTGGGCGCCGAGACCGACGGCACCGAACCCGAGCCGCGGCTGCGCGCCGCCGTGGCCGCCGCGGTCGCCCTGCACCACGTCCGGGGCACCCGACGTGGCCTGTCGGAGGCCGTACGCCTCGCGTTCGGCGCCGAACCGGAGATCACGGAGAGCGGCGGCGCCGCCTGGAGCGCGCGCCCCCGCGGCGCCTTCCCCGGCAGCCCCCGCCCCCATCTGCACGTCGTCCTCCGGCTGCCCGACCCCACGCCGGCCGACACCCACCGCCTCGACACGCTCGTGGCCGCGGCCCGTCCGGCGCACATGCCCTACACCGTCACCGTGACCACCACCACGGTGCCCTCCATCGAAAGGACCTCGGAGACATGACCACGCCGGACTGCGGTGAGTGCGGCACCCGCGCGGAGCCGGGGCAGTCGTTCTGCGACGCCTGCGGAGCCGTCCTTCGCTGGGACTCTGCCGGTGGCCACGCCGGCTCCCCGGCGGTCGCCCAGGCCGGAGCCGCCCGTGGCGCCTCCGCACGCGCCGACGGCGCCGGCCCGGCCCCCGGCCCCGCCCCGGGCCCCGCAGTCGGCGTGCCGGCGGCCCCCGGCGCGTCCCGGTCCGCGTCCGGCTCCCCGGACCTGGAGGACACCGCCCCCGGCATCCCGCCGACCACGCCGCGCAACGACTCCCCTCCACACGCCCCCGGGGACGACCGCGCCCGTTCCCTCGTCGTACCCGTCCCGGAGCACGAGGCCGCCCCGGCCGCACCGGCGCCCGCCGTGGCCCCGGTCCTGCCCGGCCGCCCCGACACCGAACGGCCGCAGGTACGCGCCCCCGGACCGCAGGGGACGGCGCACGGCCCGCCCTGCTCCTGGTGCTCCACGCCGAACCACCCGGACCGCCACTTCTGCAACCGCTGCGCGATGCCCCTCGCCGAGAGCGGCGACGCTCCCGCACCCGGACGCCGCCCCTGGTGGCGCCGCCTTTTCGGGCCCGGAGGACAGGAGACCCCGTGGGCCGGCGACCGCCCCCGCCTGCGCCGTGCCTTCGACCGTGTCGGCACCTGGGTCACCCTCGCCGTCGCCGTGACGCTGGTCATTTTCGGGGTGCTGTACCTCCCCGACGGCATCGACGCCACGCGCGACCACTTCGCCAAGCGCGCTCCGGTCGAGCCGGACGAAATCCGGGCCTCCCGCTCCTATCCGGGCCACGAGCCGAAGCTGCTCTTCGACAAGCTCAACAACACCTGGTGGGGGCCGGGGGTGTCGCAGTCGGGCCAGGGCGAGTGGATCGAGGTGCGGTTCGCGCGTCCGGCGCGGCTGCTCGACGTCATCATCACGCCGGGCACGTCCACCCGCGCCGATCAGCTCGACAAGTCCGCCCTGCCGCACCGGGTCAAGGCGACGATCACGGAGAAGGACGGCCGTACCGAGACCCGCGACCTCACCTTGGACCCGGGCGCGGGCGGGCAGCGCCGCGCGTTCCGGGTCGGCGAGGTCACCAGGGTCCGCTTCACCGTGGAGTCGGCCCACGCCGCGTCCGCCGACAAGCAGGTGGCGATCGCCGAGATCGAGCTGTTCGGCCGGTCCGGCGGGGACCGGTCCTGAACGGTGACGAGCCGCGCGCCGCTCCCCGGGGAGCGGCGCGCGGCGAACACGGCGACGCGGCAAGAGGGTTCACCTACCGCGGCACCGGGCGGTCACAGCGGTCGCAACGGTCACAGGGGCATCTCGCGGAGCTGGCGGCGCGAGGAGATGCCCAGTTTGCGGTACACGTTGCGCAGATGTGTGTCGACGGTGCGGGGGCTGAGGAACAGCATCACCCCCACTTCCTTGGACGTCGCGCCGCCGGCCACCTTCCCGGCGATGAGCCGCTCCTGCGCGGTGAGCCGGCCCAACGGGTCCTCCCCGTGCCGGCGCGGCTGTTCGCCGGTGGCGCGCAGTTCGCGCGCCGCGCGCTCGGCGAAGGCGCGGGCACCGATACGCGACAGCATGTCGTGCGCCGCCCGCAGCTCGGCACGGGCCTCGGCCCGCCGGTTCGCACGGCGCAGCCACTCCCCGTACGTCAGCCGGGCGCGCGCGTGGAGCACCCGTACCCGTGTACGGGAGAAGTGGTCGATGGCCTGCCGGTACAGCGCGTCGCAGTCCTCGCCCCATTCGAGGAGTGCCTGTGCCTGCAGCCATTCGGCAACGGCCCACGGGACGGGATACGTGCGGGCCAGCGCCTCCAGGTGTTTCATGGCCACGGCCGCGTCCTCGCCGCGCCCGGCCCGCGCGGCGGCTTCGACCAGTTCGGTGTAGACGGCCCAGATCGAGTAGGACCCGGCCTGGTGCCGGCGCTGGGCCGTCAGCGCGGCGTCCAGAGCCGCTTCGTAGTTGCCGAGCCCGTTGTGCAGTACCGCCCTGGCGTAGTGTTCGCCGGCGGCTTCGAACGGCCGCCCGTCACGGCCCACCAGCTCCCGCAGCTCGGCGAACCGGTCCTCGTCACCGCGGAAACCGGTGAGGACGAGCTCGGGCCCCAGGAGGGGCACCGTGCCCGCCGCCTCGTCCACGGACCGAGCCTCGCTGAGGCTGACGGCCGCCTCGTCGAACCGGCCGGCGGACACCCTGGCGACCGCCTGGTACCGCAGCGCCTGCGGCAGCGAGGCCAGGGAGCCCTGGCCGCGCGCCAAGTCCACCTGGCCGTCCGCGATCTCCTCCATCGCCTCGTCGTCCCGCAGGTCGATGACGACCTGGCAGAGCAGGTTCATCCGCCACGGGCCCGACGAGCGGGCAGCCGTACGGTACGCCGTCACCGCGGCGCGCATCGCGGGCACCGCCTGCTCGGCGGGCAGCATGGACTGGTCCAGCAGGGCGTCGAGCAGCAGGTCGACCGGCCGGGCGTGCTCCCGCTGGGGCGCCCGCCTGCGGATCTGGGCGCCGAGCTCCTTGAGGAGGCCCGGGTGGTTGTCGTTGTACATGAACGACGCGAACGCTTCCAGGAAGGTCTCCCGCGCCCGTTCCGGAGCCAGCTCCGCGACGACGTCGACGAGCCTGGCGGTGGCCTCCGGGCCGTGGGAGAGCTGGTAGTCGATCCGTGCCCGCAGCAGGCGCGCCGTGGCGCGGCCCTCGTCGTCCGTCGGGCGCCGCTCCGCCCGGGTGACGAGGGCACGGGCCGCCTCGGGCGCCCCGGCCTGCAGCCGCAACTGGGCCGCGACGAGCAGCCGCCCGGCCTGGCGGGCACGAGCGGGAGTCAGCTGCGCCGCGCGCTCCATGAACGCGGCGGCCGCGGCGAACCCGCCGCGCAGACGCGCCCGGTCGGCGGACCGTTCCAGCTCGGCGGCGATCTCCTCGTCGGCGTCGATGACCGCGTGGGCCCGGTGCCACGCCCGGCGGTCGGGGCCGGTGCCCGGATCGGTCGCCTCCGCGAGGACACCGTGCACGCTCCGGCGCTTCTCGGGGGTGGCCGACGCGTAGACCGCGGAGCGCACCAGCGGGTGCCGGAAGCGCAACAGCGGTCCCAGGGTCAGGAGTCCGGCGTTCTCCGCGAGCGTGAGCTCCGCGGCGTCCAGGCCGAGGAGCCGCGCCGCGCGGCGCAGCAGGTCCAGATCGCCGACCGGCTCGGCCGCGGCGAGCACCACCAGCGTCCGCGTCGGGTCCGGCAACCGCTCGAAGCGGTGGACGAACTGCTCCTCCAGCGCGTCCACCACGCTGGCACGGAAACGCGGTGGGCCGGGGACCCCGAACGGTTGCGCGTGATGGGCGAACTCCAGCAGCGCCAGCGGGTTTCCGTGCGCCTCGGCCAGGATCCGGTCGATGACCTCGGCATCCAGCCCGACGTGCGTCGCCGCTCCCAGCAGGGTCCTGGCGTCCTCGTCCCCCAGGCCCGCGAGAGCCACGCGCGGCAGCTCGGCGAGTCCGGAGGGCGGGCCGACGTCGCGCGCGGCGAACACGACCGCGATCCGCTCGGAGGCCACCCTGCGGGCCACGAACACCAGCGCACGCCGCGAAGCGTCGTCGACCCACTGGGCGTCGTCCACCACGCAGCAGACAGGCCCGTCCTGCGCCGCCTCGTGCAGCAGCCCCAGGACGGCGAGGCCGACCGTCAACGGGTCGGGCGAGGTCTGCGCCGTCCCGAGGCCGAACACCGCCTCAAGCGCCCTTTGCTGCACCGCGGGAAGTTTCCGCCGGTGTTCGAGGACCGGGGCGCACAGCTGGTGCAGCGTCGCGTAGAGAAGGTCGCGTTCGAACTCCGTACCGGCGGCCCGCAGCACCGCGAATCCGTCCAGCGCCCCCACCACGGCGTCCACCAGCGCCGACTTGCCGATTCCCGCCTCCCCTGCCACCACAAGGGCCCCGCCACGCCCGGCGGCGGCCGAATTCACTAAGCGATCGAACTCACACCGTTCTGCATGTCTGGCCACGAGCTGCACCGGAACCGTCCTCCGACTCACCATTGCTAGAGGCTTTCTCACGATCTCGTTCGTAGGGGATCAGGTCTGCGCCCCGACCGGTGCCTTCCTGACTGCTCTCACGTCTGGGAGACGACGGGCACGGCCGACAGGTTCTCGGCCGGAAGCGACATTTGCGTTGCTTCGGCGTGTGGTGCGGGCTCCCGGCACCAGCCATAATTGAAGGCTCAATCACGTGACTCCGTCGAACCGGCCACCTTCCGGGGCCGCGTCGGGAGGAGAACCTCACATGAGCATCGCCCTCGTACGGAACCCAGGCGACGGACCGGAGTTCCGCTACTACAAGAGCGCGATCGAACAGGTCGTGTCGGACGCCGAGACGAACGGAACGGTCACCGTCATGCGGCTCACCGTGGGCCGCGCGGACGCGCCGCCCCTGCACAGCCACAGCCGGGAGGACGAGAGCTGGGTGGTCCTGGCCGGCCGCGTCCGGTTCTGGGTCGGGGCGGCCTCGCTCGGCGCGTGCGACGTACGCGACGCCGAGCCGGGCGCCTACGTCTACGGTCCCCGGTCAGTGCCCCACACCTTCCAAGCCATCACGCCGACCGCGGAAGTTCTCGTCATCAACAATCCCGGAGCCATCGAAGGCTACTTCCACTCGATCGGCCCCGCCGACGCGCGGAGCGACGCCGAACACACCGACATCCTCACGCAGTACGGAGTGACGCTCCTCGACAACCCGCCTCCCGCTTCGCCTCTTTAGCCGGAAGCACAAAGGGAGCACGGCATCTCTGGACGACCGTCGCATGCGCCGGGCCAGGACAGGAGCAACGCTGTCCGCATGCACATTCCAGCGAGTACGCGATACAGGACGAGTGGTGCCGTGGCCTTGGCATTCACCGCCTCTCTGCTGACAGCGACCACCGCGGCGGCCGCGTCGCCGCGGTGTGACACCGCACCCATCCAGAGGGCGTTGAAGGCACTGGAAGGAGTCGGCGCCTCAGGGATCAGTGTCACGGTGAAGAGTCCGCGCTGCGGTGTCCGCAACGCCGGCGTCGGACTCGCCGACCTCAGGACGGGCCGCAAGGCCGTCGGCAATGAGCACAGCCGTATCGCCAGCAACACCAAGACCTGGACGGCCACGGTCGTGCTCCAGCTCGTCGGCGAAGGCAGGATCGAGCTGGACGACACCGTGGACGACTACCTGCCCGGCCTCATACGCACCGGGCCTTACGACGGGCGCAACATCACCGTCCGGCAGCTCTTGCAGCACACCAGCGGACTGCCCGATTACCTGAGCGCGCCCTACTGGGAGGACCTGGACGCGCACCGGTGGGAGCACATGGAGCCCCTGGAGACGGTCAAGCAGGCGCTGGCCCTGCCGCCGCCCGACGACCGGACTCCCGACGGCTTCTCCTACTCCAACACCAACTACAACCTCGCCGGCCTGATCGTCACGAAGGTCACCGGCCGCGGCATCGGCACCGAGATCGAGCAGCGGATCATCAAGCGCCTCGGGCTGCGCGAGACGTACTGGCCCGGCGACCGGACCACACTCCCCAAGCCGGACATGCGAGGCTACGTGGACCGGAACGGGACCCTGGCGGACCGGACGGAATGGAACACTTCCGGGGCCGACGCGTCGGGTGCGCTGGTTTCCACCGGTGCCGACGCGACCGCTTTCTGGACCGCGCTGCTGGCCGGGAAGCTGCTGGGCCCGGCCCAGCTCGCCGAGATGAAACGGACCGTCGCGGACAGCTTCCCCGGCGAGCGCTACGGCCTGGGAGTCGAGCGCTACGAGCGCGCCCCGGGCTTCGTCACCTGGGGGCACAGCGGCCACATGGAGAGCGGCCACAAGTTCAGGAACGCCGTCACCGATGACGGCCGACGGGCCGTGACCCTGCTGATCGGCTCGGAGACCTTCGACTCGGACAAGGTGGACTCCATCGTCGGCGACCTCATCCGCGATCTCCGGTGACCTCGCCGAAGCCCGCCAGGGCCTTCAACTGGAGCCAGAGCACGAGCCGTTCGTCGGGGTCGCCGAGGTCGATGCCGAGTTGCAGGCCGACCTGCTTCAGGCGGTAGCGGCAGGTGTTGGGGTGGACGGAGAGCAGCTTCGCCGCGCCTGCCACGTCGCAGCCCGCGTCGAACCAGGACGCCAGGGTACGGGCGTAGTCGGTGCCGTGCTCGGCGTCCGCAGCCACCACCCGGCGCCAGGCGCCCGCCCTCAACTCCCGCCGGTCCCGCATCACTTCGGCGAGCCGCAGCAGCGTCACCCGGGGACGCAGCTCGTCGACCGTGGCCACCGGCAGCGCGTCGTGCAGCAGTCGCAGGACCGCGTCCGCGTCCGCCCGCGAGCCCGCCACACCGCCGAGGTCGGGTGTCACTCCGCCGAGTGCCGCCCGTACCGGCACGCGGAGCGACCGCTCGGCCCGGCGCACGATGTCCTCCGCCAACTGCCGGTGCCGCTGGTGGGCCGTCCTTCGTACGTCCTGCCCGCGCCCGCCGTGTTCGCCGGGCGCGGGCAGCAACGCGTACACCACCCCGTCCAGGAGCACGCACGCATGCCGCCCGTAGCGCACCTCGCACTGTAGGCGCACGACGTCCAGCAGCCTGAGGGAGGTCCGCTCGGCGTCCGGCACGCTCGCCGCGGAGTCCAGCACGAACGCGGCCACGCGGACCGCGTCCCAGCCCAGGCGGTGTGCCGCCGCCGAGGCGTCCGCCGAACCGTCCAGCAGGCGGCGTACCAGGTCGGTGTTCTGGTGGCGGGCCAGTTCCCTGGCCGCACGGGCGCGCAGCAGGAGCAGCGCCGCCGTGGAAGCGCCCTGGGCCAGGGTCTCCTCGGCGTCCGGCGCGAGCGTGCCGCCGTCGATCACCCAGACCGAGCCGAGAGTCTCCCCACCGGCCCGCACCGCGACGGCGAGCCGCGGCAGGTCGCCCGCGGTGAGCGGGGGCAGCCGCACCGGCCCGTCCGCGGCGCACACCAACCTGACCTGTTCCGAGTTGTCCACGCTGCCCGGGACCTGCAAACCGAGGATGCCTTGGCGGCGGTCCTCGTCGACCGGCTGTCCCGGCACGGTGGAGTAGGCCAGGATCCGCTGGCGCGGGTCCTCCACGGACGTCGCCCCGCCGGTCGCCGCCGCGATCGCGTCGGCCAGCGCGAACAGGTCCCCCAGCCCGGCGTCGTTGGCGGCACCGGCGCCGATCGCCGAGGCCAGCATCAGGTGCACGTGGTGCCAGGCGGCGTCCTCGTCGATGGCCAGCAGCGCCATGCCGTGCGCCTCGGCCTCGCCGACCGGCCCGTCCCCGCCCCGCACCACGACCCCGGCCATCCCGGCCTCCGCCGCGGCCCGCACCAGCGGACCGGCCGCGGCCGCCCGCACGCCGACCGCGAGCAGCAGGGCTCCGGGCGCGTCGGGCAGCGGGGCGTGCGCGTCGTACAGCAGCGCCTCGGTGACGGGGACGGCGGGGCCGGCGGGTGCGGTGTGCAGCCGCAGGGTCGGGCTGCCGACGGCGTCGATCAGGGCGCCGAGTGTGCAGGCGTCCATAGGTGCTCCTCACCGCGCCGGTGGAACGTACGGCCCGGCCGGCCCTCTCCACCATCCGCAGGGCCGGCCGTCGGCGCGCTTACAGTGTGATCCATTCCCTGGAGGTGGTGACCTCGTCGAGGACGTCGGACAGCGGCTCGACGCCGAGGCCGGGACCGGTGGGAACGTCGAGATGGCCGTCGCCGAGCACGAACGGCTCCGTGATGTCCGTGGCGAAGTAGCGGTGGGAGCCCGAGGTGTCGCCGGGGAGGTTGAAGCCGGGCAGGGCCGCCAGGGCGACGTTGGCGGCCCGGCCGATGCCTGTTTCCAGCATGCCGCCGCACCAGACGGCCACGCCGTGGGCGCGGGCGAGGTCGTGGATGCGACGGGCTTCGAGGTAGCCGCCGACCCGGGCCGGCTTGATGTTGATGACGGAACAGGCGCCGAGTGAGATGGCTGCCGCGGCGTCGGCGGCGGACTCGATGGACTCGTCCAGGCAGACCGGGGTCCGCAGCAGCCTGGCCAGTTCGGCGTGCTGGACCATGTCGTCGTTGGCGAGTGGCTGTTCGATCAGCAGGAGGCCGAAGTCGTCGAGTGCGGCGAGCTGCCGGGCGTCCGCCAGGGTGTAGGCGGCGTTGGCGTCGACCTGGAGGAGCAGATCGTCGCCGAAGCGCTCGCGTACGGCTCGTACGGGAGCCACGTCCCAGCCGGGCTCGATCTTCAGCTTGATCCGGACGTAGCCCTCGGCGAGGTACCCCGCCACGGCGTCGAGGAGTTCGGGCACCGAGTCCATGATCCCGACCGAGACGCCGCAGGGCACCCGGTCGCGGGCGGCCCCCAGGTAGGAGCCGAAGGACTCGCCGTCGCTGCGGAGCCGGGCGTCCAGCACCGCTGTCTCCAGTGCGGACTTCGCCATGCGGTGGCCGGTGAAGGGTTGCAGGGCCCGCCCCGCCGCGTGCACGTCCAGGCCGTCCTTCGGCAGGGCGGGGACGAGGAACCTGCGCAGGACGTCCTGGGCGCCGTCGACGTACTCCGAGCAGTAGCGGGGTTCGGACATGGCCGCGCACTCCCCCCACCCCTCGCCACCGTCGGAGGTGACGACGCGGACCAGCAGCACATCCCGGCTGGTCTCCACCCCGAAGGAGGTACGGAACGGGGCGACGAGCGGCATCGCGATCCGGCGCAGCTCGACACCGGAGATCTTCGGCTTCACGGCTGGGGGCTCCTTCGCAGACAGGCGGTCAGGCACGGGTGGTGGCGGGACGTTGGATCACGTAGCGGCGGCGTGCGTGGAAGCCGACGACCCGGGCGCCTTCGTCGAGCAGGCCGCCCAGGGTGTGCCGTACGGCCAGCCGCCAGGCACGGGCGGCGCCCGGATCGGTGCGGCGCAGGGCTTCGATGTCGTCGGGCAGGTCGACGAGCACGGTCTCCGCGTCGGTCGGCACCGTCTCGGGGCGGCCTTCGTGGTTGCGGAGGCCGTGGGCGGCGCCGGCGGGCAGCTCGGTCACCTCGGGCGGCGCGGGTGCGGCGAGGTCCCAGGCGGCCAGCACCCGGTCGGACTCGTCACCGCCGTTGATGACGTCGTTGATCGCGCCGTAGAAGCAGGTCAGGTACTCCTCCGGCCGAGCACCGAGTTTGACCAGGTTGAAGTAGGCGTTGCGGCGGACGAGCGGGTCGTAGGTCCAGGTGATACGCCTCAGCCGGCGGTCCTTCGCCCACCGCCGCTGGTGTGTTTTGAGGGCGAGTCCCACGCCACGCCCCATGACGGCACCGGTGATGTGTGAATGCAGACTGGTGCCCACGGGTTCGCCGAAGAAGGCGACGGACGCCCCCACCAGCCGGTCGCCCTCGTACGCTCCGGCCACGTAGTTGCCCGCGTGGGAGAGGGCCTGCATGAGCTCGGCCGTGATGGGCGGGTTGCCGGGTTCGGTGCCCCAGATGTCTGCGTAAAGAAGACTGACGGCGTCGAAGTCCTCCATGCGGTGCAGTTCCCTGATGGTGGGTTGCTTCATCGCACCGCTCCGACGAGGTGGGCCAGGAGCCGGGCGCGGGCCGGCATGGCGGCGGCGATGACGTGTTCGTGGTCGGCGTGCGCGCCGTCGCCCACCGCGCCGAGCCCGTCGAGTGTGGGGCACCCGGCCCCGGCGGTGTAGTTGCCGTCGGAGGCCCCGCCGACCGCCGCCTGCCGCAGCGGGCCGAGGCCGAGCCGTACGGCCTGTTCGTCGGCCAGGGCGAACAGTTCCCGGGAGGCGTCGGGGTCCAGGGGCGGCCGGTTGGGGCCGCCGTCGATCTGTACGCGGGCGCCGGGTGTCTGCGGTTCCAGGGCCTTGACGAGCCGGTCGACCGCTGCCTGCGCCGCGGCGTTCGGCACGCGGACGTCCACGCTCAGTGCGGCCTCCGCCGGAACGGTGTTGTTCGACGTGCCGGCCCGCATCATGGTGGGCGTGACGCTCGTCCCGGGCCCGGCGGAGGCCGTGACGGTGGCGGCGATGCCCGGCAGGGCGAGAAGTTGGTGGGCGAGTTCGGTGGCCGCGTTGACGCCCTTCTCCGGTTCCAGCCCGGAGTGGGCGGCGCGACCGTGCACGGTGATGTCGTAGAGGGACACGCCCTTGCGGCTGGTCTTCAAAGCTCCCCCGGGGGCGGAGGGCTCCAGAACGAAGGTGGCCGCGCACCGGCGGGCGGTGTCTTCGATCAGCGAGCGGGACGTGGCCGAGCCGGTCTCCTCGTCGCCGGTGACCAGGACGCAGAGGCCGTCGAGGGAGGGCAGCGAGGCCAGGGCGTGGAACATCTGGACCAGGCCGGCCTTCATGTCGAAGACCCCGGGGCCGCGGACGACGCCCTGCTCCACCGACCAGGGGTGGGTCTTGAGGGAGCCGGCCGGCCAGACGGTGTCGTGATGGCCCAACAACAGGATGCGCGGCGTTCCGAAGGTCCACTGCACGTGGGTGACGCCTTCGGTCGTCAGCGTTCGGGGCGAGGCGCCGAGCAGGCGGCCGCCCTGCGCGGCGACCACCTGGGCGCTGCGGGCCACGGCCTCATAGTCGGCCGAGTAGGACTCGCAGGTCACCAGTTCTTCGAGGTCGGCGAGCATGGCGTCCAAGGCCGGCGCTTGCTCCGCTCGCGCTTGCGCGGACAGGCGTGCGGGGTCGTGCGGCACGGGTGAGTCCTCCGTGGGATGTCGGGCGTGAGGTGCCGGGCGTGAGATGCGGGGGGGGGAGGTGTGGGCGTGTGGTGTCGGGCGGCCCCGGCAGGGACCGGTGTGACGACAGAGGCGTTGGCGGGCCCCGTCAGCCCATGTGCTCGCCCATGAGCCGCCGCAGATTCCCGCCGAGCACCTTCAGGACGTCCTCCTCGGACAGTCCCCGGCGGACCAGCGACTCGGTGACCAGCGGCATACCGGCCGGGCCTTCCAGGCCGGGGAAGGCGAACCGGGGATCCTCGTCGTCGGCGTCTTCGCAGCAGGGCGGAGTCACGTCCGCGACGACCTCGCGGAGGAAGTCCGACCCGAGGCCGACGTGGTCGATCCCGGCCACGGAGACGACATGCTCGATGTGGTCGACGACCCGGTCGGCGCTCACCTTCGACTCGTCGTCGGTGAGGAAGTCCGGGACGAAGTTGACGCAGACCACGCCGCCCGTACCGGCCACACCGCGGATCTGGTCGTCGGTGAGATTGCGGTGGTGATCCCGCAGGGCGCGGGCGCAGGAGTGAGTGGCGATCAGCGGGCGCGTGGCGAGCTCCAGGACATGGGTGACGCCGCTCGCCCCCAGGTGGGAGATGTCGAAGAGCATGCCCAGGCGTTCCATCTCGTACAGCGCGTGAACGCCGGCGGTGGTCAGCCGGCTGCCGGTGGCGTCCTCCCGGCTGCCGTCCGCGAGCGGCGTGCGCCCCCAGTGGGCGATCGAGGCGATCCGCACACCGAGCCGGAACAGGGTGGAGAACAGTTCGACGGAGGCGTCGATGCCCGGCGCGCTCTCCAGAGCGAGCACGAGGGCGATCTTGCCCTCGGCGAGGGCGGCCTCGATGCCGGCGCCGTTGGCGCACAGGGCGACCTCTCCGGCGTTGGCCTCGGCGAGAACGTGGGCGCACTCGATCATGCGGAGGGTCTGCCGGAGTGCCCCCTCGGGGCGGTACTGCTCGTCGATGAACACCGGCAGGACCTGGATGTCGATACCGCCCTCGCGCAGCTGCGGCAGCCACCGGTTGCGGAAGAAGCCGCCCCAGCGTTCCGGGGAGCGGGCGGCAACGGCCATGAGGAGGTCGTTGTGGGCATCGGCGACGACGGCGCGGCGGTGCAGGTCCAAAGACACGGCGGAGCCTTTCGCAGGGAAGGGGACGGACGAGGCCCGGCGGCCGCAGCGTACGTACGGCGAGCTGCCGGGATCTTGGTCCCGGAGCACAAACCAACGGGCCGCTCCTTGGCCTGACGGCCAATCCACCTAAACTTGCGCGCCACGCATATTTGCGTAACGCGCACAATTTGCTACCGTCGCCCCATGGGACTGCGAGAACGCAAGAAGGCCGAGACCCGTGCCGCGCTCAGCTGGGCGGCGATACGGCTGACCGTCGAGCGCGGGCTCGACAGCGTCCGGGTCGAGGACATCGCCGAGGCGGCAGGCGTCTCGCCGCGCACGTTCAACAACTACTTCTCCAGCAAGGGCGAGGCGATCGCCACCCACCACCTCGACCGCTGCCTGCGCATCGCGGAAACGCTGCGCGAACCCACGGCGGAGCCGCTGTGGGACGCGATCACCCGCGCGGTGCTGGCGCAGTTCCCACCGAACGCCGCGGCGGCCCCCCACCCGGCACCCGACGCGGCGAAGTGGACAGCGGGCGTGCGCGTGATGGTCACCGAACCGGCCCTGCAAGGCGAGTTGCTGCGGGCCGGAGCCATCGCCGAGGCCGAGATCGCCGCGGCCGTCGCCGGCCGCACCGGCACCGACCTCGAACAGGACCTGTACCCGCACCTCGTCGCCTCCGCGGTCATGGCCGCGATCAACACCGCCATGGCCCACCACCTCCGCACCGAACCGCCGGTACCGGCAGGGCGCCTGCTCGCAGAGGCCCTCGTCCGGATCACGGCGGGGCTGCCCACCCCCTGACCGCCGAGGAACCCACCGTGATCGATGTCGTCATCGCAGGCGCCGGCCCCAACGGCTTGATGCTGGCCTGCGAACTCGCCCTGGCCGGCGCCCGCCCGCTCGTCCTGGAACGCCTCACCGAACCCACCACCGAGCAGCGCGCGAACGGCCTCGTCGGCCAGGTCGTCCGCATGCTCGACCGGCGCGGCCTGTACGAGCGGCTGACCGCGCCCGGTGCGATACCCGAACCGGCACCCGCCTTCGTGTTCGGCGCGTTCCCTCTGGACCTGAACGACCTGCCGGACAACCCCCTCTACACGTTGATGGTGCCGCAGCTCCGGATCCAGCACATGCTTGCCGAGCGCGCCGCCGAACTGGGCGTCGAAGTCCGCCGCGGGCACGAGGTCACCGGCCTCGCGCAGGGCGAGAAGTCGGTGACGGTCGAGCTGCGCGGGCGGGCGCCGGTCGAAGCGGCGTTCCTGGTCGGCGCCGACGGCGGGCACAGTACGGTACGCAAGCTCACCGGCATCGAGTTCCCGGGCGTGACCGCGGACGACTCGGTATCGCTCACCGGACATGTGAGCGTGCCGCCGGACCTGGTTGGCGCCGACGGCGGCCTGACCGTACCCGGTTTCGGCGTCGTACCGCCGTTCCGGCACCTGCGCACGGAACGCGGCCTGATCACCTGGGGGCCGTTCCCGGACGGCGCCCCCCTGATCACCACGGTGGAGTGGGGCCGGCCGGCCGAGGGCGCGGCCTCGCTCGACGAGCTGCGGGCCGGCGCCTCCCGGGTGCTCGGCGTGGACGTACCGCTCGCCCCGCCCACCGGGCCTGGACCCCACCTGATGAGGCGGTTGTTCGGCGGCAACACCAGGATCGCGGCGCGGTACCGCGCGGGCCGCGTGTTCCTGCTCGGGGACGCCGCGCACGTGCACTCGGCGATCGGCGGCCCTGGGCTCAACATGGGCTTGCAGGACGCGGTGAACCTGGGCTGGAAGTTGGCATCCGAGCTGCGCGGCCACGCGCCGGAAGGGCTGCTGGACACCTACGAATCGGAGCGGGCCCCGGTGGCGCGCCGGGTCGCCATGCACACCCAGGCACAGTCGCTGCTCACGCGCCCGGGCGGCGATGTGACGGCGTTGCGCGAACTGTTCGGCGAACTGCTCGCCCAGCCCACGGCCCGGCGGCACATCGCGCATCTGCTGGCCGGCGCGGACATCACCTACGACATGGGCCCGGCGACCGGGCCGCTCGTCGGCCGATGGGCACCGGACCTGCCGGGCCTGCGCGAACTGACCCGCACCGGCCGCCCACTCCTCCTGGACCCCACCGGCACCCTCGACGCGGGAGCCTGGGCACCCCACATCGACACCGTGACCGCCCCGGCCCTCGACACCGCACTGCTCCTCCGCCCCGACTGCTACGTCGCCTGGCAAGGCACCACGGACGACGGCCTGCACGAAGCACTGGGCACCTGGTTCAGGGCGGCGCAGTCCTAGGCTGTGTATTCCTGTTGTGATCTGGAGTTCGCCGGTCAGTTGTCCACGCGTCACGCCAGAGTCCTGCCGGTCCTGCGCCCCGCCCGGGGGCCGGACCCGGTTTTGGTCACGGTCGGGGGCAGTTCCCAGGCCGTCTCCGCAGCCGCAGCCACAGCGCCGCCCCGGCGAACTGGAACGCGGCGATACTCAGCATCAGTCCGTCCGCGCCGAGCTGGCCGGCGAACACTCCGGTCAGTGCGGCGCCGCCGGCCGAGGCGCCGATTTTCAGGCTGCCGCCGGTGGTGTTGACCTGGCCGAGCCGGTCCGGTGGCGACTCGCGCTGGCGGAGCATGAGCGTCGCGGCGAAGAGCGGTCCCTCGGCCAGGCCCGCCAGTACGCAGACCGTCCACGCCCACGGCAGCGACGGCGCCATCGCCAATGCGGCCAGCGCCGTACCGAAGCCCACCAGCCCTGCGGCCACCGCCCGTTCGGCCCGGCCGGGCGCCAGCCACCGCGACGAGGCCAGCGACCCCGCGAGGGAGCCCAGGGCGAAACAGGCAAGCAGTTGCCCGCCGGCCCCGGGGCCCTCCCCGATGTCCTGGCTGAGCAGCACCGCCGCCACCGCGAACCCGCCGTACCCGAACCAGGCACACGTCGTCGACACCGTCAGGGCCCGCAGCACCCGGTTGGCGCCCAGTACGGACAGCCCGCCCACCACGACCTGTCCGACGCCCGGCCGCGTCCGCTCCGGCCGGGCCTCCGGCGCCGGAAACGGCAGCATGGGGAGGAAGAGAAGGCCGAGCACGGCGGCGGCCACGGTCACGATTCCGGTGTGTCCTCCGCCCACGAGCGCGGCGACCATCGCGGCCATCGCCGGTCCGGCGATGGCCGCGACGTTGTAGCTCGACGCCTCCAACCCGTACGCGCGCGGCAACCGTTCGACGGGAACGAACCTCGGCAGCAGGCCGGTGAGCGCCGTCACGACCGGTTCGACGCAACCGACCACGACGGCCGCCATCAGCACGAGCGCCAGTGGCGAGCGCCCCACCGACACCATGAGCAGGGCCGTCGCGAGGGCGTAAGCACCGGCCAACGCGACCGCCAGACGCCGCGGGCGGCTGGTCCGGTCCAGCGTGTGGCCGATGACCGGCCCGCTCAGCACGTACGGGAGCGTCATCGCGGTCTGCACGAATCCGGCGCTCGCCGCGTCCCCCGTACGTGCCTCGACGGTGAGCACCAGCGCGGTCGCGGCGCCCTCGGCAGAGACCCTCAGCAGCGTGGCGGCCGTCAGATGCAGGCGGAGCTGTCTGATCACCCTGGACAATCTTCCATCGGGTGGGGGCCCGTGGAAGAGAGCGACAGGTTCCAGAAGTGGGCGTAGCGGCCTCCGCTTCGCAGGAGTTCGTCGTGGCTGCCTTCCTCCGCGATCCGGCCGCCCTCCAGGAAGACGACGCGGTCGGCGCGCTGGACGGTACGCATCCGGTGCGCGACCATCACCACCGTCCGGCCCGCCATCAGGCGCTCGATGCCCTCGTGGACGGCCGCCTCGTTCACCGGGTCCAGTGCGGAGGTCACCTCGTCCAACAGCACGACGGGCGCGTTCTTGAGCAGTGCCCGCGCGATCGAGACACGCTGGCGTTCACCACCCGACAGCAGCGCGCCGCCCTCGCCGACATGGGCCGCCCATCCGCCGGGCAGCCGCTCGACCACCTCGTCCAGCCGGGCCGCTGCGGCTGCCGCCCGCACCTCGGCGTCGTCGGCGTCGGGGCGGCCGAGCCGTACGTTCTCCTCGATCGTGCCGTCGAAGAGGTAGACGTTCTGGAAGACAATGGCGAGCTGCTCCATCAGCGTCTTCGTGGTGATCGCGCGCACGTCCACGCCCCCTACGCGTACCGCGCCCGCGTCCACGTCGTGGAACCGGGCGAGCAGTTGGAGCAAGGTGCTCTTGCCCGCGCCCGAGGGCCCGACGACGGCCAGCCGCTGCCCCTCCGGCACGGACAACGACAGGCCGTCGATCACCCCGCGGTCGCCGTGCCGGAAGGCGACGGACTCGAACTCCAGGCCATGGCCGACGGGCTGGGTCGGTTCGGCGGGCTCCGGTAGTGGTGCGGTGCGCAGAATCGTGTCGAGGCTCGTCAGTACGGACCGGGCGCCGCGGAGCTTGCCTCCGATGTCCGTCAGCGACAGCAGCGGGTCCGCGCTGCGGGCGGCCAGCACCAGGATCGTCAGCACCTCCGCCACGCCGATGTCCCCGCCGAGCGCCAGGTGGGCGCCCAGGGTCAGCAGTACGGTGAACACGGCCTGCACCGTGAGCGTCAAGCCCAACGCGCTGGGCAGCGCCGACAGTGCGGAGCGGCGGGAGGCCCGCCGGACTTCGCGCAGCGAGTCGTCGAGCAGCCGGAAGCGCTCGGTGGTCCGGCCGCCGGCCCGCAGCACCGGCTGGGCCCTGAGGTATTCGACGACCCGCCCGGTGGCCTCGTGGTCGCGTTCGGCGCGCTCGGCATCGCCTGCGGCCATCGAGCGTCCCGCCCATGCCTGGATCGCCGCCACGACCGGTACGGCGGCCAACGCGGCCAGCCCCATGCGCCAGTCGAAGGCGAGCATCACGACAACGATCGTCAGCGGGGTCACGCAGGCGGAGACGAGCGGCGCCAGAAGGTGCGCTATGACGCTCATCGCCTGTAGGACTCCGCGGCTGGCCAGGACGGACACCTCGCCGACGCGGTCGGCGCGGTACCAGCCGAGAGGCAGCCGGGCCAGGTGGTTGCCGAGCCGGTGGTACGTGCCGCGCAGGAGCGCGGTACCGACGCGGAAGCCGGACAGGTCGCTGACGTAGCGCAACACGGCGTAGACCGCGACCGCGGCCCCGAACGCGAGCAGCCAGGGCCGGGCATCCGCGGGCGTGCCGCCGAACAGGGCCCGCAGTACGGGGACCAGCAGGGCGTAGGACAGCCCCTCGGCGATCGCGGTCGCCGTCATGAGGGCCACGGTGCGGCGTGTCGGCCGGGCGTACTCGTGGCCGAGGACGCGCAGCAGCATACGAATCATCGGGGTCCGCCTCCTTGCGGTACGCCGTCCGGGCCGGCCTCGCGGGCGCCCGCCGACTGGTGTGATCGCCAGAAGTCGGCGAACTTCCCACCCTGAGCCAGCAGTTCGGCAGGGCTGCCGCGCTCGACGATCGACCCGTTGTCCAGCATCACGACGGTGTCGGCGTCCGTGATCGTCTCCAGGCGGTGGGCGATGACCAGAGTGGTCCGGTCCCCCTCCAGCGTCGCCAGGGCCCGGCGCACCGCCTGTTCGGTCTGCGGGTCGGCGAAGGCGGTCGCCTCGTCCAGCACCAGGACGGGGGTGTCGGCGAGGAGTGCGCGGGCGAGCGCGATCCGCTGTTCCTCGCCACCCGACAGCCCGGCGTCCTTACCGATCACCGTCTCGTACCCGCGCGGCAGTTCGAGGATGCGCTCGTGGATGTTCGCCAGCCGGGCGGCACGCACGATGTCGTCGCGGTCGGCGTGCGGTACCGCCAGCGCGATGTTCTCCGCGACCGACGCACGCAGCAGCCGGACGTCCTGGAAGACGAAGGAGACCTTCTGGTACAGCTCCCGGCTGCCGAGTTCGCGCAGGTCGACGCCGCCCAGGCGGACCGAACCGTGGGTCGGGTCGAAGAACCGCGGCAGCAACTGGACCAGCGTGGACTTCCCGCTTCCCGACGGCCCGACGACCGCGGTGACCGTGCCGGGCTCCAGCACCAGGTCGATCCCCCGCAGCACCTCGTGACCGGCTTCGTAACCGAACCGGACGCCCCGCAGTTCCACCCGGTGCCCCTGTGGCGCGAGCGGGTGCGAGGGCTCGGGCAGCGGCGGCTCTTGCAGTACGTCCCGGATCCGGCCGACCGCGCGCCGGGCGGCCTGCAGGTCGTCGAAGCCGTGCCCGAGGGCCGCCACCGGAGCGGTCAGTCCCAGCCCGAGCAGCAGGAAGGGCAGCAGGTCGGCCGGGGGCAGGTCACCGTTCGTGATCAGTGCGGCGCCGCCGATCAGCACGACCAGCAGCACGAACGGCGGCGACAAGGCAAGCTGCATCCCCGCTGCGATCCCGGAGATGCCGTGCACCCACCGGCGGAAGGTGCCGACGAAAGCGTCCGCGGCCGTCAGGAAGTCACGGTGGGCGCGCCCGGCCCCGCCGAACGCCTTGACCACCGAGATGCCCTGCACGAACTCGATGACGGAGTTCGATATCCGGCCCATGGCCGCGTCGAACTCCTCCTGCTCGCGCAGCCTGGCCGGCGTCATCATCAACGGGACCAGCGCCACTGCCAGCACGACCGGTATCAACGTGATCAGTGTGAGCCGCCAGTCGACGGTGAACAGGTAGCCCAGCGACACCAGCGGCACCACGAACGCGGAGACCAGCTCGCCGGGAGCGTGGGCGATGAACGGGTGCACGGCGCCGACGTCCTCCCCCACCACCTTGGCCAGCTCGCCGGTCCTGCGCCGGGAGAACCAGCCGATCGGTACCCGTCCCAGCCGCTCGGCCAGTTGCCTGCGGAATGCCAACTGCACCCGCCCGTCGAGGACATGCCCGATCCCGGACGCCGCGGCCGTGAAGAGCAGCCGGACGAACAGGCCGGCCGCGCCGGCGATCACGACGGTCCAGACATGGCCGCGGTCGACCGGGTCGGGCGACAGCAGAGCACGCCCCAGTTCGACGACCGCCAGCAGCGGCGCCAGGCCGGCGACAGCGCCGATGACCTGCAAGAGGATGATGGTGGCGAAGCTCCGTCCGTAGGGGCGCAGCAGCACCGCCAGACCCGGTGTTCCGGCAGGGTCCGTAGCAGCCATCACGGCGTCACGCGGCCAGGGCCCGGCGCAGGACCTCGCCGAGGGTGGCGAGTTGCCGCTGCGAGACATCGGCGGACTGGATCGCCATCGACCCGTGGAAGGTGCCGGGCCACTGGCGCAGCTCGACCGACACGCCCGCCTCCAGCAGGCGCCGCGCGTAGTCGATGCCCTCGTCGCGGTTCGGGTCGAACTCCGCGGTGGCGACGTAGGCCGGCGGGAGTCCGGACAGGTCCTCGGCGCGCGCCGGTGCGGCGTACGGGGTGGCGGACTGGGTGCCCAGGTAGTGCCGCAGCGCCGCGGCGCGTACGGCGCGCGTGTTCCAGGGCGTTTCGGTGAAGTTCCGTGCCGACCAGGTCTGCTGCCGGTCGTCGAGAATGGCCTCGTTGATCAGTTGGAAGCGGATCGGCGGCCCCTGCTCGTCGCGGGCCCGCAGGGCCACCGCGGCGGCGAGGTTGCCACCGGCGCTGTGCCCACCGACCGCGATCCGGTCCGGGTCGACGCCGAGTTCCGCGGCGTGTTCGTGCGTCCAGGCCAGTACGGCGTAGGCATCGTTCAGGGCGGCCGGGTACGGGTTCTCGGGGGACAGCCGGTAGGCCACCGAGATCACCACCGCGCCGGAGAGGGCCGCGATACGGGCGGCCCAGTGCTGCTCGGTGTCCAGGGTGCCGACGGTCCAGCCGCCGCCGTGCATCCAGATGACGGCGCCCCGGGCCTGGCGCGGTCGGTAGACCCGCACCGCCACGTCCGGGTCGGCGGGCACCGTGCGGTCCTGGACCTCCATGTCCGAGGTGTCCGGTGCCGGCCTGGCGGCGGCCACCTCGTCGTAGATCTTGCGGCAGGCAACCGGGTCGGTCAGGTCGGCGCTGGGGAGCAACGGGATGAATGCTTCGAGTTCGGGATCCATGCCGGCCATCCTCACCGTTCCGGCCCCCGGGATCGTCCGCCACCCGTCGGGTATCCGGCTCCGATCACGCGCCGGACGTCGCACACCCCCCTGCAACACAGGCTCTATCCTCCTGGCATGGAGGCACTGGCCGTACGGTTGTCGGGGTTCGATTCGCAGGTCGAAGGCGCGATCCGCGTCATCATGTTCTACGACACGCTGATGCGCCGACGGGTGGACCTCCCGGCGCTCGCCCGGGCCTCGGCGGGCCTGGCCGAGTGTGTGGCCGGAATCCGGCTGCACGGCACCGGCCAGGCGATCCGCATGACGCCCGACGGCAGGCAGGCGCCCGCTCCGCCGCCCCCGGCGTCCGGCACGGCGCCGATCGTCCTCGACGCGGAGGAGATCGGCACGGTGTGGCTGGAGCGCCCCGGCCCGCCCGGTCCGCTCGACGAGGCGGTCCTCGACCGGCTCGCCATCGCCGCCGCGGCGGTCGCCGAGCGGTACGGCCCGGCCGGCACCACCATGGCCGACCCCGCCCTCGTCGAACTGGTCATCTGCTCCGACAGCGACGAGGCCGCCAGAGCACGGGCACTGCGGCTCCTGGGGTTCTCCGCCGGCCTGCCGGTCCGCGTCGCCGCCGTACGGTCGCGGCTTCCGCTCGACCAGGTCGGCAGCCTGGTCTGCCCGGCCCGGCCCGTGAAGGCGGCCCTGCTCGCCGACGTGGGCGTCCTCCTGACCACCGCCATCGACCCGGCCCTGTTTCCGGCAGGCGTACGCGCGGGCATCGGCGCCGCCGGGAGCCCCGACCGGTCCTGGCGGCAGGCCCGCACCGCTCTCCGCTTCACCACCCGCTGCCGGCCCGTCGTCCACCACGACGACCTGGGGGCGTTGGCGCTGCTCGCGCACGTGCCGCAGGACACCGCGCGGGACAACCCCGACGTGGCCGCGATCGCCCGGCTCGCCGGCACCCCGGAGGACTTGGAGACCCTGGACGCCTACTGCGCGACCGGCGCCTTGCGCCGGGCCGCCGACGTACTCCACCTGCACCACAGCAGCGTCGCCCGCCGGCTCGACCAGATCGGCCGGACCCTCGGCTTCGAACTCACCGAGCCCACCGGCCTCATGCGGGCCAGGCTCGCCCTCACCGCATGGCGGCTGCTCGACGACTGAGTCGGCCGGCGGCCCGCCCTCATCCCTTGTGCACCGGCAGCAGACCAAGGAAGGATCTTGCTCCATGCCCACCAAGACCCTGCAGATTCCCACCCCGGACGGCCGGGCCGACGCGTTCGCCGCCTTCCCCGACCGCGGCGAGCGGCACCCGGGGGTGCTGCTGTACCCGGACGCCCTCAACCTGCGGCCCGAGCTGGAGAAGAAGGCCCGCGAACTGGCCGACCACGGGTACTACGTGCTCGTCCCCAACCTCTTCTACCGGAACGGCCCGGCCCCGGTGTTCGACCTTCCCGAGCACATCGGAGAAGAGGACAGGCCCACGATCTTCGCCCAGCTGTTGCCCTTGGTCGAGGCGCACACCACCGACCGTGTCCTGCGTGACGCCGACGCCTACCTCGGCTTCCTGACCGCACAGCCCGAGGTCGGTACCGGACCGGTCGCCACGATCGGCTACTGCATGGGCGCCGCCCTGGCGATGCGCACCGCGACGGCGCACCCAGGCCAGGTGGCCGCCGTCGCCGGATTCCACCCCGGCTTCCTGGTCACCGACGCGCCCGACAGCCCGCACCACCGCATCCCTGAACTCACCGCCAGGGTCCACATCGGGCTCGCCGTGGGCGACATGACGCCCGAGGCCCTCGGCGAGCTGAACCAGGCCCTGGGCGCCGCGGGTGTCGAGTACACCACCGAGGTCTACCCCGACACCATTCACGGTTTCACCATGACCGACACCGACGCCTTCAGCCCCTCCGGGCTACAGCGCCACTGGGACCGCCTGCTTCCCCTCCTCGACCGCGCCCTCGGCAACAGCTGAGGTTCCGGTTTCCTGCGGGGGCGCCGCCGCCTCCGTCAACCCGGTCTTCCGAGCGCCGGCGTGCGCATCCGTCCGTCGGGGGCGCACGCCGAAGCACGGCGAACGCCGCGCACGCCCCGAGTACGCCGGTGGCGTCCGGAGGAAGCATCGTTGATTGTGAAAGTACCCCGGGTTCAGAAACGGCCGCGGCCGACGGAGGCAACGGGCGGAATCCGAGCGACCGGCCCGGGGCGCAGACGGACGCGGGAAAGCGGGGACGGCCGATCAAGCCGTCGATCTCCTATCGGACGGTAGTCAGGAGCTTCTCACCCTATTGGTACTGGCCGATCGGCCGGCGGAGAAAGCGTGCGGTACGGCGAGACCGGGCAAGAGGTAGGGGAGGAATTCCATGTCGTCTCTGCGGTCGGTTCCACAGGTTTCTGCGAACGCGACGTTCTCGGACTATGCGGTCGCCACCGCCACACGCCTTCTCGGCAGTGCGGGCGTGGACGTCGAACAGGGAACGAGGGTGCTGCGCAGGATGCTGTCGCCGTGGGGGGCGAGGCAGATCGGTACGCGCCCCGGTTGGCACTCCGACGTGTGCGCCGACGGTTCGCCGATCGAGTTCTCCGCCGCCTTCTCGCAGGAGGGGCTACAGCTACGGGTGCTCGTGGAGGCCCTTCCGGAACGGCTGAGCACATCGTCGGCACAGGAGGCGGCGCGTGCTCTCACCCGTGGACTGACCAGGGATTTCGGCGCCGACGGCAACCGGCTGGCGAAGGTGTCGGACCTGTTCCTGCCGGACGAGGACCCGGCCGGCTTCGCCATGATGCACGCCGCCACCCTCGCGTCGGCCGGTGGACCCGCATTCAAGGTCTACCTCAACCCGAACGCCCATCAGGGCATGACCGCCGTCGAGCGGACGCGCGAGGCATTGGACCGCCTGGGATTCGGAAAGGCGTGGGCCGCGGTCGGCGAATACGCCGGCCGGGGATTCGACCTCGACAGGATCGTCTACTTCGGTCTCGACCTGGCCGACGGTCCCGAATCGCGCGTGAAGGTGTACTTCCGCCACTACGACGTCTCTCCGACGGAACTCGACGACCGAATGGAGATATCGCAGCAACACGAAAAAGGATTCCTCGGGGAATTCTGCCGTCAGCTGACCGGCAGCGACAGCGACGTACGGCCCCAACCACTCGTCAGCAATCTGACGTTCACGACTGCCGGCGGGCACCTGCCGGTGTCCGCGACGCTGTACGTCCCGCTGTGGCTCCACACGGCGAGCGACCGGACCGTGCGGGACCGCATCAGCGCGGTCATGACTGGCATGGGCTTGCCCGTAAGCGGCTATCGGTCGCTGCTCAACCAGGTGGCCCGGCGCCCGCTCTCGGCCGGCCGCGGCATCCACACCTACGCGTCGGCACGCGTGCAACGCGGCCGGCCCCGCCTGACCACCTATTGGTCCCCGGAACTCTACGACCGGTATCCGCCCGCCCGTTACCAGCGAGGGTGAACGCCATGCCGCTGCACGACGCGCTCCGCCCGCTGTTCGACGACGCGCAGGTACGACCCGGCCGGCTGCGGCAGCGATCGCCCCTCCGATGGGGTGCGTACCCGCCCGGTGTCATCCCGCTGACGGCAGCCGAGCCGGACTTCCCCGGGCCCACGGTGGTCACGGACGCCGTCCTCGCGACGGTCGCCGACGGCTATTTCCCCTACGCGTCACCCACGGGATGCGGTGAGCTCCGGGAGGCGTTGTCCGACGTGGCCGAGACCCGTTACGGGATCGGCAACCACCCCGACCGCGTGGTGCCGGCTCCGGGCACCGCGGCCGCCCTCTGGGGCGTGGTGCGCCTCCTGTGCGGGAAAGGCGACGAATGCATACTGCTGGACCCGGTCGACCTGCTGTTCGGCCAGGCCGTCGATGCCGCGGGGGCCCGGCGGGTCTACTGCCCGATGGACAAGGGCACCGGGCGGCTGGACCCGGGCCGGCTCGCCTCCCTGATCACCCCGCGCACCGCCCTGATCTGCATGTGCAATCCGCACAACCCGCTGGGCACGGTCTTCACCGAGAAAATTCTTCGGGCGGTGGCGGAGACAGCGGGTGAACACCGCATCCCGATCCTTTCCGACGAAGTCTGGAGCGAGATCGTGTACCCGCCAGGAAAGCACGTCAGCATGGCGAGCCTGGACACCGGAAGCAGCCCGCGCATTTACACGGTGACCGGCCTCTCCAAGACGTTCGCGCTACCGGGACTGCGCATGGGATTCGTGATCGCCCCGACCCTGCGGGAGGCGGGTGCTCTGCGGCTCGCCTTCCAACGTCTCGGCGCCGCATACAGCATGACCCCGTTCACCCAGGCCGGCGCCTTGGCCGCCCTGCGGCACGGCTGGCCCTGGAGGGACGCCTTCCTGGAACACCTGCGGGAGATACGGGACTACTGCGTGGACCGGTTGAACGCGATACCGGGGATCTCCTGCAACCGCCCGGACGGCACATACGTCCTGTTTCCCGATGTGTCCGCCACCGGGCTGAGCAGCCGAGCGATGGGCGAATTCCTGCTGGCACGGGCCCGGGTGGCAGTGGTCCCCGGTACGCCGGAGTGGTTCGGCCCGGCCGCCGAAGGCAATATCCGTATCAGCTACGCCACTTCCCGGGCGGTCATGGAAGAGGCACTGCACCGCATCGCAGAAGCCGTCGAAGAACGCGTTGCCGGCGGCCCGGCCCCACTCCAGGCCACCGGAATGCAACAGTAGGGCGCCACCTCCCCTACCTGGGCATCACCCTCACCCGGACATCACCCTCGCAGCCATGCCTTGAACGAGACCCACCAGGATGTGCGCCTCCTTCGGACGGGAACCAGCGGGGACACCACCGAAGGGAACGGCACGACGGGCTCGGCGGCGTGCCCCGAGCCGCTGTCCGGGGCGCTCCGCAACGGCCGCCCGCTCTTCGCGGACGTACGGGCCGGGCCGTCCGACGCGGTGCGACCCGGCGACCGGGGCGCGGTGAACGTCACCGGAAGGCTGGTCAGGTGCCGGGTCATCCAGCCCGACTGCCAGCGCAGCTGCTCCTCGGGGACGCTCAGCCGCACGTCGGGCAGCCGCGCCAGCAGAGCGTCGATGCCGGTGTCGGCGATGGCCCGGCCGATGTTCTGGCCGGGGCACTCCTGGGGGCCGCTGCTGAAGGCGAGGTGCGAGCGGTTCCCGTGCAGGGGAACCGAGGGGTCGGGCCGGACGGCCGGGTCGTGGTTGCCTGCGGCCAGACCGAGCAGGAGCATGTCCCCCGCCTCGACCTTCTGGCCGCCGACCTCCGTGTCCACGGCGGCCCAGCGGCCGGGGATGGTCATGAGGGGCGGTTCGCTCCACAGCACCTGCTCCACCACGTCGGGCAGGGTCATCTGCCCGCCGGCCAGCGACGCGTGGCACCGGGGGTCGGTCAGCACCATCCGCAGGGTGCTCTTGAGGAGGTTCACGGTGGTCTCGTTCGCGGCGATGAGAATGACCCGCAGGTGGTTCCACACCTCCTCGTCGGTCAGCCCCGAGGTGTGTTCGATCAGCCAGGACGTGACGTCGTGGCCGCGGCCCCCGCGCTTGCGCCGCACCAGCTCCTTGAGGGTCTCGACGATGAACGCGTTGCTGGCCACCGAGGTCTCGGTGCCGGCCACCATGTCCCTGCTGGCCGCGACCAGCCGCGGCCCGTACTCGTCGGGCATGCCCAGGAGCTGCGTCAGGACGAGCATGGGCAGGTGTTCGCAGAACTCCTCGGCCAGGTCCGCTTCCCCCCGCTCGGCGAAGCCGTCGATCAGCTGGTGCGTGAAGCGGGTGATGTGCCGCCGGATTCCCCGGCGGTTGAAGCGCTCCAGGCTGTCGGTGACCGCCAGGCGCAGCCGGGTGCGCTCGTCACCGTCCAGGAACAGGCAGACCGGCTGCCAGGCGATCATCGGGAGCAGCGGTGAGTCCGGCGGCACCCGCCCTTCCCTGAACCAGCGCCAGTTGCGGGAGTCGCGGCTGAACCGGGCGGGCGTACCGGCCACCTCCAGGATCTCGCGGTACCCGAGGACGAGCCAGGCCGGGAGGTCGCCGTCCAGCAGGACAGGCGCGACGGCCCCGTGCCGGGCGCGCAGGCGCTCGTACAGGCCCATGGGGTCCTCGGCCGCCTCGGGGCCGAAGAGCCGTGCCAGTCCGTCCGCGGCGCCGAACCGGGCGTAGGCCGGGCATCCCGGAGGCGGAGTGGGTGCCCACGCGGTGCGGGGCTGTTCGGGGGTAGAGGAGGTCACCGTCGCTCCGGGTTCGTCGTGGTGAGGGCGTGCAGGTAGCGCATGAGGGTCAGCAGGCCGTCGCGGCTGGAGACGCGTTCGCGGGCGTCGCAGTCGATCACCGGCACCCCGTCGGGGATGTCCAGGGCCTCCCGTAGCTCGGACGCCGGGTAGGAGGGGGCGCCGGGGAAGGCGTTGATCGCGACGATGAAGGGCACTCCGCGTTCCTCCAGCCGGCCCATCACGTCGAAGCTGTCCTCCAGCCGCCGGGTGTCGATGAGGACCACGGCGCCCAGCGCTCCTTCGAAGAGGCCGTTCCACAGGAACCAGAAGCGCTGCTGGCCCGGGGTGCCGAAGACGTAGAGCACCAGCTCGTCGCTGAGGGTGATCCGGCCGAAGTCCATCGCCACGGTGGTCTCGTTCTTGCGCTCGACACCGGCGATGTCGTCCACGCCGGCACCGGCCTGCGTCATGATCTCCTCGGTGGTGAGCGGCTTGATCTCACTGACCGATCCGACCAGGGTGGTCTTGCCGACCCCGAAGCCACCGACGATCACCACCTTGACCGCTGTGGTGACCGAGGCCGGCAGCGTGTCCTCACACCGGGGGCCGACGACGGGTTCAGAGATTCTGTAGTCCATGCATCACCGCCTCCAAGAGTTCCACGTCGGGCAGCGACTGGGTGAGGACCGACGCCCGGGCTTCGACATGACCGCTCGCCAGAAGGTCCGTGAGCAGTACGGTGATCACGCTGACCGGCAGGTGGAGGTACGCGGAGACCTCGGCCACGGACAGCGGGTAGTCGCAGATACGGACGATGGCGGCGGGTTCGGGCTGCATGCCGGGACCGGCCTCGCCGCGGCTCACGATCAGCGTGACCATGTCCAGGGAGGGGTGCCGGTCGGGCAGGTTCCGGCCGGACGTGATGACGTAGAGCCGTTCGGGACCGCCCTCTTCCCAGGCCCGTTGCTGTTCCTGCTCCGGATCGCTCATGGGGCCTGCCGGTCGGACCGCGGCGGGGTGGTGAGGTGCTGGCCGATCCTGGCCACCAGGTCCCGCATCCGCTGCCCCATGAGGCCGGCGTCCACGTCGTCGTCGGCCAGCACCGCCAGGTAGGCTCCGGCGCCGGCCGCCATCAGGTAGAAGAAGCCGCCGTCGACCTCGACGACGACGAGTTTCATGTGCCCGTCGCCCCGCGGGAATTCCGAAGCGATGGCCGCCGACAGGCTCTGCAGTCCGGCACAGGCGGCGGCGAGGCGGTCGGCGGTGTCGTTGTCCGCGCCGAACTGCGCCATGCACAGGCCGTCCGAGGACAGCACCACGATGTTACGGGTCTGCGGAACACTGGACGCCAACTCCTCCAGCATCCAGTCCATGTTGAGCCGCTGCTTTGTCGCCACTTGCTCACTCATCCTTGTCTACTGGCTCGGTCACTGTTCGGGCTCTTCATCACTCGGTGCCAGGGGACGTTGCGCCGGGGGCCCGTCCGAAGACGCGCCGGAGGCGCCGTCGAGGAAGGCGGACATCCACAACCCGGCGGTCGGTGGCCGGTCGGCCGACGCCGGGGGACGGCGGTCGGCGGCGTTGGGGGCGGCCTGCTGCGGCCGCGCGGCCGGGATCACGGTGCGGCGCCGCTTGCGCTGCGGAAGCCCGTTGGGGGTGCGCGGAACGGCGGCGGGCGCCGGCTCCTCGGCAGCCGCTTCGGCCCGGTGCTTCGGGCCGCTGGGGCGGCGCGGCGGCGGCAGGACGGGGGCCTTGGCCAGAGCGCCGCCGGGCACCGGGGTCACGGTGATCAGGTCCGGCGGTACGACCAGGACCACGCGCACGCCACCGTAAGCGGACACGCGCAGCGAGACCTTGAAGTGGTTGGTGTGGGACAGCCGGCCGACCACCGCCAGGCCCAGGCGTGGCGACTCCCCCAGGTCGTCGAGGTCCAGGCCGCTGGATGAGTGCTGCGCCAGGGCGCGTTCGGCGCGGATGCGGGCCTCGTCGGTCAGGCCGAGCCCGGCGTCCTCGATCTCGACGGCGACACCGGACTGGACCTCGGTGGCGGTCAGGTGGACGCGGGTCTGCGGCGGTGAGTAGCGGGTGGCGTTGTCCAGGAGTTCGGCCACGGCGTGGATCAGGGGTTCGGCCGCCCGGCCGAGGACACCGACGTCGGCCACCGAGTGGAGGTCGACGCGCTGGTAGTCGGTGATCCGGGACATGGCCCCGCGCAACACGTTGAACAGCGGGATGTCCTTCTGCCACTGGCGCCCCGGCCGGGCGCCGCCGAGGACGGCGATGCTGTCCGCCAGCCGGCCGATCAGCGCGGTCCGGTGGTCGAGGTGCAGCAGGTCGCCGAACACCTGCGGGTCCTGTCCGTGCCGGTCCTCCATCTCGCGCAGTTCCAGGGCCTGTTGGTGCACGATGGCCTGGACGCGGCGGGCGATGTTGACGAAGGCCCGCTGGGCGGAGTCGCGCAGGTCCTCCTCGGCCTCCACGGCCTGGAGGACGTAGCGCAGCACCGCGAGGTGTGCGGTCTCGAACCGGGGGCTGACCCGGGACGTCTGGCCGGTGCTGCGCAGTACGTCCTCGATCTGGATGCCTTGCTGGAGCCGGGCCATGGCCGCGGGCAGGGTCTCCTTGGCCATCCGTACCGTTTCGGTCTCCTGCTCGGCCAGTTGCCGTTGCAGGGCGGCCTCCCGCTCGGCGTACTGCCTGCGCAGCTCGTCGATCGCACGGCCACGGCGCGCTGCCTTGCCGGCCGCGACTGCCACTGCCGCGGTCGCGAGGACGCCGATCCAGACGGCGTGGGTGCGGGCCGCCGGAGGCAGCAACGGAACAGTCACGGCCGCGCATATGGCGAGGAGCGCGGGTGGCAGCAACCACATTGCGGTAGAGGCCGGCCCCGGCCTTCCGGGTGACACATCAGCACGAACCATCGGCATCCTCAGAGCACTAAGGGAAGGGACAGGGCGTCATACTCGGAATTCACGGACGTCAAAATGGCAGCGAAAACGCATGGGGCGATCGTTGGTTCGCACACACCAATCAATTGCCGCAGTGCACGCCAAGCCGACGTGCCGCGCGCGGAGCCGGGTTCCGGGACGCCCGGAGTCCTCGTGCGGCGGCGACATCACGACGGCCACCGGCGACGTGCCGTAACCGTCACAACTCGCTGCGCGGCAGTGAGCATAGCGGGGCCGGTATGGCTCTGCGGGCCATGTGCATATAACACATGAATGTACTCACGTACGAAATTCAGAAGAATCGTTTGGCGCTAGTGGGAAGGGCCGTCGGCGGGCTCGGTGGCGTACCGGCGCATCGTTTGGATGTGGGCCTGGGGGGACATTGTCCGGCCGGTGGCGATCGTGTTCCGCAGGTCCCGGAAGTACTGGACGTACAGGTCCGGCGTGAAAATGCTGAGCATGGTGGCCGGCTGGTCGGTGATGTTGGCGAAGGTGTGCGGCGCACCCGGCGGAACCAATACGAACGTGCCCGCGACCGCGTCGAAATCCTTGTCGCCCACCGTGAATCGCACGGTGCCGGAGAGGACATAAAAACCCTCGTCGTGCTGGGCGTGGCGGTGCTGCGGGGGCCCGGGCGTGTGCGGCGCGAGGACGGATTCGGTGACTCCCAGACGGTGCCCTGTGTTGCTGCCGTCTTCGAGGACACGCATGTGCGTGGTGCCCAGGACAATCGTTTCGCCGTCGTCCTGGCCGACCACCGCTACGGCGGGCGAGGCGGTCGGTGTGCCGGTCTTCGTTTCTTCAGTCACGTTTTCAGTCATGTTCCGATTCCACCGCCGGGGCACTGCCGCCGTCCAAGACCCGTTCCGTCGCGTCGATACCGTGCGGGTATCGTTACAGCATGGAGCTACGGACGCTGGGCTATTTCGTAGCGGTTGCCGAAGAGCTCCACTTCGGCCGGGCCGCTGCCCGGCTGCACATGAGCCAGCCGCCGCTGAGCCGGGCGATCAAGCGGCTGGAGAGCGAGGTCGGCGGCGCGCTGTTCGTCCGGTCGTCCGCCGGTGTCACGCTCACCGCGGTGGGGGCGGTGCTGCTCGACGAGGCCCGCGCCCTGCTCGACCAGGCCGAAGCGCTGCGCGTACGCGTGGCCGCCGCGGCCGGTTCCGCGACCGTCACCGTGGGCGTACTCGGCGACAGTACCGACCCGGTCGCGACCCGGCTCGCCGCCGCCTATCGCAGGCGGCACCCGCACGTCGAGGTCCGTATCCGCGAGACCGACCTGGCCGACCCCGCCTGCGGGCTGCACGCCGACCGGGTCGACGTCGCCCTGACCCGGCGGCCCTTCGACGAAACCGGCCTGGCCGTGCGCGAGTTGCGCACCGACCCGGTGGGGGCGTTGCTGCGCGCCGACGATCCGCTGGCGTCCCGCGGCAGCCTGACACTGGCCGATCTGGCCGACCGCCGTTGGTTCGTCTTCCCCGAAGGCACCGATCCCCTCTGGCAGTCGTACTGGAGCGGCGGGCTGCCTCGCGAGGGCCCCGTGGTGCGCGCCGTCGTGGAGTGCCGGCAGGCCGTGCTCTGGAACGGCACGGTCGGCATGACTCTCCTGGATCACGAACCGGGAGCGGGGCTCACCGTGGTGCCGCTGGCCGACATGCCGCCGAGCCCCATGGTCGCGGCGTGGAGAGAGGGCGACACGAATCCGTTGGTCCGCTCGCTGGTGCGGATCGCGACCGCCGCCTACCGCGATCCCGTATGAGGGCAGAGCCGTCAACGCGTCGGCGGAGATGCCCGACTCTCGGCACGGCTACGCCACTTGCACGCCGATGAGGCAGGTGTCGTCGTCGGTGTCGGACTTGCTGTGGGTCAGCAAGCGGTCGAGCCGGTGCTCAAGGGAGGGTGCGGGGGTCTGCGCGGTGGCGAGGAGCTGGGCCAGTGAGTCGTGGATGGCGGTGTCCCGCCGCTCGACCAGGCCGTCGGTGTACATCAGGAGGGTGTCGTCCGGCTCCAGTTGGAGTTCGGCCTCCTGATAGGTCGCTTCCGGGAGGGCGCCCAGGAGGAGCCCGCCTATCAGCGGCAGCCTGGTCGCTTCGCGGCCTCGGACCAGTACCGGCGGCAGGTGGCCGGCCCTGGCCCAGCGCAGGGTGCGGGTCCCGGGGTCGTACAGGCCGCAGACGGCCGTGGCGGTGACCTGGTCGGTGAGGTGGTGGGCCACGATGTTCAGCCAGGACAGCAGCTGGCCCGGGCCTGCCCCGGTGATGGCCAGGCCGCGCAGCGCGTTGCGCAGGACCACCATGCCGGTGGCGGCCTCGATGCCGTGGCCCGCTATGTCACCGACGCACAGGAGAACGCGCTGCGAGGGCAGGACGACCGCGTCGTACCAGTCGCCCCCGACCAGGGATTCGGTCTCCGCGGGCCGGTAGCGTACGGCGATCTGCAGGCCGGAGGCGTCGATGGGGCCGCGCGTCGGCGGCATGATGGCCTGCTGGAGCTGCAGCGCGAGGCGGTTGCGCTCGGCTGACTCCTGTTCGGTGTGCGCGAGCTGGTCGCGGGTGGCGGCGAGCGCCACCTCGGTCCAGTGCTGGGCGGAGATGTCCTGGTAGGCGCCTCGTACGGCGAGGAGCCTGCCGTCGGCGTCCCGTACGGGTTCCGCGATCACCCGGATGTGCCGGGTGACGCCGTCCGGGCGCCGGAGGCGGAAGGCGGCCGAGGCGGAGCGCTGGTGGTGGAGGACGGCGCGCACGAAGCGGCCGATGGCGATGCCGTCGTCCGGGTGCGCGTGGGCTGCCAGGTCGTGCAGGGGCACGGGGGTGCCGGTGGGCGGCCGTCCGTACAGGGCGAAGAGCTGCCCGTTCCAGGTGATCTCGCCGGTCAGGAGGTTCTCTTCGAAGCCGCCGATACGGCCGAGGCGCTGGGCGTGCTGGAGGAGGCTGGCGAGCCGGGCGGTCTCGTCCTCGATGCGCCAGATGAGCAGCACGCTGTCGCCGTGGCGGCTGACGCTGATGTCGGCGACGGCGGCGAGAGGTACCTGGTCCACCAGGGCGGTCAGGGTCATCCGCCGGGCGCGGAAGGGCTCTCCGGTGGCGTAGACGCGCTGGACCTTGTCGAACAGTTCGCTCTCGTCGGCGGCCATCGGGTACGCCTCGAGCAGGAGTGCGCCGTTGACGGAGCTGCGGGGGCGGCCCGCCGGGTCCATGAAGCGCTCGTTGACGTGGTGGATACGGAAATCGGTCAGGTGCCCGTCGGCTCCGAGGTGGGGCGTGAGGACGAGCGCCGGGTCGTAGAGCCCGTCGGCCAGGTCCACCAGCTCGGCCACGGCGGGTACGTGCCGGGCGGCGGACGGCCCGTGGCCGCGCGATGCGGAGGTGGTCTCCAGGGTGGTGGCGCACAGTTCGGCCAGGGCCTCGATCTGGCGCATGATCACGGGCGGCTGCGGGGGGAGCGGCTGCTGCCAGCAGATCTCCAGGACGCCGTGGATGCGGCCGCCGGTGCCGGCGAGCAGGGCCACGCGGCCGCCGTGCGGGTGGTGGGTGCGGCCGATCGAGGGGATGCCCGTCTCGGACAGGGAGGCGAACCTGACCGTGTCCCGTTCGGTCAGTGCCTGGCGGGCGACGGTGACCACGCCCGGGGGCACGTACCGCCAGCGCACCGCCTCGTCCGCGGGGAATCCGGCGTGGCCGGACAGGGTGAGGGAGGTGTCGCTGCCCGCCGACCAGATGGCGACGGCCGTGGCCCCCAGCGGCGCCAGCGCGTGCTGCAGGAGGGAGTCGGCGACGGCTTGGGCGTCACCGGCGGCCAGGGCGGCGCTCTCGGCCGTGCGCAGGCGCACTCCGACGGCCGGGTCCTCTTCGGCGTGTCCGGTCCGGGTGCGCTCCAGGAAGGCGCCGGCTACTTCCGTCACCCGGTCGCGGGCCGCCTGGTTGATGATGTCCACGGCCAGCTCCAGCTGGGAGACGGCGGCCTTCTCCGCGAGTTCGGCGAGCTGCCGGGTCGCCTCGGCCGGTCCGCAGTGGAGCCGTTCGACCATGATGCCCTTGGCGAGTTCCATCAGGGCGCGGCCGTCGGCTGCCGCGTGCGCCGCCTGGACCTCGCCGCGCAGGCGTTCGACGGTGGCGGCCAGGCGGCCGACGGCGGAGGTGTGGTCGGGGCGGGCGCCCGCCGGCCCCGGCAGGGCCTGTACGGGGGTCGGCGGCACCCCGTCCCCGGCCGGGGTGCCGACGTGCTCGGAAGTGCTCATGATGCTGCCGGTTCCTCGATGCGGTGGGTGCGTCTCGTCAGAGGGGACTGGAAGGGCACGCCCGGCCGGGCGGGCGGGCGCTCCTAGGAGGTCAGCCACCGGCGGACGCAGTTGATCAGGTCGTCGGCGTCCACCGGCTTGGTGACGTAGTCGCTGGCTCCCGCGGCGAGGCTCTTCTCGCGGTCACCCGGCATGGCCTTGGCCGTGACGGCGATGATGGGCAGGTGGGCATGGGCCGGCGTGCGCCGGATCTCCGCGGTCGCGGCGTAGCCGTCCAGCTCGGGCATCATCACGTCCATCAGGATCAGGTCGATGTCCGGATGCTCGGTGAGTGCCTCGATTCCCTTGCGTCCGTTGTCCGCGTGCCGGACGTTGAGGCCGTGTACTTCGAGGATGCCGCTGAGCGCGTACAGGTTGCGGGCGTCGTCGTCCACGACCAGGACGGTGCGGCCGCTGAGGCTGCGGTCGACGGGCCGGGGTGCCTGCTGGACGGTCTCCTCGGGGCGCACCAGGGGCAGTACGTCGCCCGGCTGCTCGGCGGACAGGTGCAGGGCGATGCGTTCGCGCAGTTCGTCGAGGCTGGAGAGGAGTTCCAGCGGCTGGGTGCGGGCGCGCGCCTGTAGGACGCGTTCCTGCTGCGCGTCCAGGCGCCTGCCGTTGTGGGCGAGGACGGCCACGGTTCGTACGGCCGCGTCGCCGTCCATCGCTTCCAGGAAGCGCAGGGCTTCGTAGTCGGCCATGTCCAGGTCGAGGACCACGCAGTGGAACGGCTCGGCGGCCAGCGCGCCGGCCGCTTCCTGAGCGCCGACCGCGGAGACGACCTCGATGGTGTCCGGGCGGTCGCCCAGGTCCTGGCCGCCGGTCAGCTCGGCGACCGCGCTCTCGGCCACGTGGGAGAGCAGCCCGCGGGGACGCTCCTCGATCACCAGCAGCCGGCGGGGCGGCGCGGGTACGGCGACGGGCCGGCTCTCGTGCTCCTCCCCCGCCTCGCCTGCCGGATCCTCGACGGCCGCTGCGCCGCCGGACGGCTTCTGCTCCTGGAAGTCGGCGCGCGCGACGGGCAGGTAGAGGGTGAAGACGCTGCCCTGCCCCGGCGTGCTCTCGGCGGTCACCGCGCCGCCCAGGAGGTGAGCGATCTCGCGGCTGATGGACAGCCCCAGGCCGGTGCCCCCGTACTTGCGGCTGGTGGTGCCGTCCGCCTGCTGGAACGCCCCGAAAATCACCGCGAGCTGCTGCTCGGCGATGCCGATGCCGGTGTCCTTGACGCGGAAGGCGACGACGGGGCCGCCGCGGCGCACGGTGTCGGGCAGTTCGCTGTCGGCGGCGGGCTCGATCCGCAGCTCGACGCTGCCCTGTTCGGTGAACTTGACCGCGTTGGACAGGAGGTTGCGCAGGACCTGCCGCAGCCGCGCGTCGTCGGTCAGCAGGTCCACCGGCACCCCTGGCGCGGCCACGATGGCGAATTCGAGGCTCTTCTGCGTGGTCAGCGGCCGGAACGTCGCCTCGACGTAGTCCAGGAGCTGGCGCAGCGCCACCCGTTCCGGGTTGATGTCCATCTTGCCCGCCTCGACCTTCGACAGGTCGAGGATGTCGTTGATGAGCTGGAGCAGGTCCGAGCCGGCCGAGTGGATGATGCCCGCGTACTCGACCTGCTTGGGCGTGAGGTTGCGCGTCGGGTTCTGCGCCAGCAACTGCGCCAGGATGAGGAGGCTGTTGAGCGGGGTGCGCAGCTCGTGGCTCATGTTGGCCAGGAACTCCGACTTGTACTTCGAGGCCAGCGCCAGCTGCTGCGCCCGGTCCTCCAGCTCCTGCCGCGCCTGTTCGATCTCCAGGTTCTTGGTCTCGATGTCGCGGTTCTGGGAGGCGAGCAGCTCGGCCTTCTCCTCCAGTTCCGCGTTGGACCGCTGGAGTTCCTCCTGCTGCCGGGTCAGCTCTCCGGAGCGGGCCTGCAGCTCCCCGGCCAGGCGCTGCGACTCGTCCAGCAGCTCGTCGGTACGCGCGTTGGCGACGATGGTGTTGACGTTGACGCCCACCATCTCCATGAGCTGTTCCAGGAAGTCCTGGTGCACGGGGGTGAAGGAGGTGAAGGACGCCAGCTCGATGACGCCGAGGACCTGGTCCTCGACGATCATCGGCAGCACGATCAGGCTGCCCGGCGCCGTCCGGCCCAGGCCGCAGGAGATGCTGATGTAGTCGCCCGGCACTCCCTCGGCGACGATGGTACGGCGGCTGCGCGCGGCCTGGCCGACCAGGGATTCGCCCAGCCGGAAGCGGTCGTTCCCGGTGGCTTCGGCGGAGCGGCCGTACGCGCCGACGAGCGTCAGCACGGTGCCCTGCTCGGTCTCCTCGGCCAGGTAGAAGGCGCCGTACTGGGCCGAGACGAGGGGCGTCAGCTCGTCCATGACCAGCTCGGCGACGACCGCGAGGTCGCGGTGGCCCTGCATCAGCCCGGAGACGCGCGCCAGGTTGCTCTTGAGCCAGTCCTGCTCCTGGTTGGCCCGTGTGGTCTCCCGCAGGGACCGCACCATGGAGTTGATGTTGTCCTTCAACTCCGCGACCTCGCCCGAGGCGTCCACCGTGATGGACCGGGTCAGGTCCCCCTCGGCGACCGCGCTGGTCACCTCGGCGATGGCCCGCACCTGCCGGGTGAGGTTGCCGGCCAGCTCGTTGACGTTCTCGGTCAGCCGCTTCCAGGTGCCGGACACGCCCTCGACCTCGGCCTGCCCGCCGAGCCTGCCCTCGCTGCCGACCTCGCGGGCCACGCGGGTGACCTCGGAGGCGAAGGAGGACAGCTGGTCGACCATCGTGTTGATGGTCGTCTTGAGCTCCAGGATCTCGCCCCGCGCGTCGACGTCGATCTTCTTCGACAGGTCACCGTTGGCGACCGCGGTGGTCACCTGGGCGATGTTGCGTACCTGGCCGGTGAGGTTGTTGGCCATCGAGTTGACGTTGTCGGTCAGGTCCTTCCACGTACCGGCCACATTCGGTACGCGCGCCTGGCCGCCGAGCATCCCTTCGGTGCCGACCTCGCGCGCCACCCGCGTGACCTCGTCCGCGAAGGCGGACAGCGTGTCGACCATCGTGTTGATCACCCCGGCGAGCGCGGCCACCTCGCCCTTCGCCTCGACCGTGATCTTCTGCGACAGGTCGCCCTTGGCGACCGCGGCGGCCACCTGGGCGATGGAGCGGACCTGGCCGGTCAGGTTGGAGGCCATCACGTTGACGTTGTCGGTCAGGTTCTTCCACGTGCCCGACACGCCCCGTACGGTGGCCTGGCCGCCGAGATTGCCCTCGGTGCCGACCTCGCGCGCCACCCGCGTGACCTCGTCGGCGAAGGCGGAGAGCTGGTCGACCATCGTGTTGATGGTGTTCTTCAGCTCCAGGATCTCGCCCCGGGCGTCCACGCGGATCTTCTGCGACAGGTCGCCCTGCGCGACGGCGGTCGTGACCTCGGCGATGGACCGCACCTGCGCCGTGAGGTTGTCCCCCATGACGTTGACGGATTCGGTCAGGTCCTTCCACGTACCGGAGACGCCCTTGACGTCGGCCTGGCCGCCGAGCCGCCCTTCCGTACCGACCTCACGGGCGACGCGGGTCACCTCGTCCGCGAAGGCGGAGAGCTGGTCGACCATCGTGTTGATGGTCGTCTTGAGCTCCAGGATCTCGCCCCGTGCATCGACAGTGATTTTCTTCGACAGGTCGCCCTGGGCCACCGAGGTGGCGACCGCCGCGATCGAGCGCACCTGCGACGTGAGGTTTCCGGCCATGAAGTTGACCGAGTCGGTCAGGTCCCGCCAGGTGCCGCCCACCCCGGGCACCTGCGCCTGACCGCCGAGCCGCCCTTCCGTACCGACCTCACGGGCGACGCGGGTCACCTCGTCGGCGAAGGCGGACAGCTGGCCGACCATCGTGTTGATGGTCGTCTTGAGCTCCAGGATCTCGCCCCGGGCGTCCACGGTGATCTTCTGCGACAGATCGCCCTTGGCGACCGCGGTGGCCACCTGTGCGATGTCGCGCACCTGGCTGGTGAGGTTGCCGGCCATGGCGTTCACCGAGTCGGTCAGGTCCGCCCAGGTGCCGGAGACGCCCGGGACCCGGGCCTGCCCGCCGAGCCGGCCCTCGCTGCCCACCTCGCGCGCCACCCGGGTCACTTCCGAGGTGAACACGGACAGCTGGTCGACCATTCCGTTGAAGACGGTGGCGATCTCACCGAGCAGCCCGTCGGCGTCGTCCGGCAGACGCGTTCCGAAGTTCCCGTCGCGTACGGCCGTGAGCCCCGCGAGCAGCTGCCGCAGCTCCGGCTCCCCGACCTTGCCCCCGGTACGCGCCGACCTCGTCCGCGACGCCGGACGTGTGTCCTCGCCCGCCGTCTCAGCAGCCATGACCCAACCTCGTTCCACTTACCGGTCCCCCTGCGCCAGGCACGACGGTGCTGTGATCCCTGCCTGCCCGCAAAGGCGCGCACGCCCGTGCCCCACGCCGGCACCTCGTGACCTTGCCGCACGGCAAGTAGGTAAAAGACTACCCCGAGGCATCACAACGGAAGACATGACTACCCGACTTGTGTGCGTCTGGGACGGCGCCCCGGCACCCCCAGCAGCAGCAGCCACACCTTGTCCACGATCTCGTGACCCCGCCGCCCGGGGGCGCACCGAAAGCCCTGATCGCCACTGTCGCAAACCCCTGTTGAGGCCGCGCGGCCGGCGTACATAGCGTGGCCGCGTGAGCAGACGAGGAATGGGCGCGGCATGGCTGGGCGTCGGTGTTCTGGTGCTGGCGGCGTGTAGTGGCGGTGAGGCGGGAACGCCGCGCCCTCCGTCGGAGTCGGCGCAGCCCTCGTACCCTTGCGGGGCTTCGGGTCCGGCCGGGTCGCCGTCCGCGCGGTCGGGGACGGTGCGCGGGGACGGGGCCGCGCTGGTCCACCGGGAGCGCGGGAAGGGCAGCGCGCAGAACCCGGCGTTCGCGCCCGACGGGAAGTCCGTGCTGTTCACGGCCTTCCACGGCGGGTACAACGAGGGCGCCGCGGCGCTGCGTGTGCTTCCGCTGGAGAGCCGGCACAGGCGGGGCGGGTGCGGGGCGCGTGACCTGCTGGACGAGGACGACCGGGCGGCGGTGAACCTGCCCGGTTCGAGCTGGCGGCCGTCGGCGGGGGTGACGTTCGCCTCCGACCGCTCGGGAAAGGACGAGATCTGGGTGCTGCGGCCGGGCGGGCGGCCCCGGAGGGTGACTGATCACTACGGGGATTCGGGATACCTGGAACCGAGTTTCTCGCCGGACGGGGAGTGGATCGTCTTCCAGGAGAGCGTGCAGCGGGAGGACCCGGACGGAAGCGCGGCGCTCGCGGACCGGGCGGCTGCCGGGTCCCTGTGGAAGGTCAGGCGGGACGGTACGGGGCAGACGCGGCTGGTGGACGGCCCCGCGAGCCGTACGGACAACCGGGAGCCCAACTGGTCGCCGCGCGGCGACCGGCTCGTCTTCCAACGGCGGGAACTGGGCAGCGACGCCTGGGCGTTGTACGTGATGAACGCCGATGGGAGCGGTGTGCGCAGGCTGGCCGCCCCGGAGGGGGAGCACACGGACGCGAGCTGGTCGCCGGACGGCCGGTCGGTGGTCTTCTCCTCGACCGCGGGCGGGCTCGACCTGCCGAAGATCTTCGTCATGCCGGTGGCGGGCGGGGGCGGGCCGGTGCAGGTGACGCGGGAGCGCGGTACGTACGACGGGGCGCCCAGCTGGTCGCCCGACGGCCGCTGGATCGCCTTCGAGTCCCACCCCGGGAGCGAGGACCGGCCCACGTCGCTGTGGCGGGTCCCCGCTCCGGGGAAACCGTGACGGCCGCCGGCCGGCCCGGTCAGTTGACGGTGACGTTGAGCAGCGCGTACTGCGCCACCGTCAGTTCCACGCTCACCTTGTCGCCGTCCGTCTTCCAGGCCACCGGCCTGGGCCCGGGGTCGGAGGCGTCCGGCGAGCTGACCGTGGCCGCCCGTACGCGCCGGCCGGCCGGGACGGTGAGGCCGACGGTGCAGGTGGTGGGCTTGGTCGTGAAGGCCGTGGGGGTGTCGCCGAAGACCGTGAAGTTGACCAGTTGCACGATGGCGGCGTCGCCGAGGTAGCTCAGCTCCAGGTGGACGCGCGGATCGCCGGTCAGTGTGACGGCGGGCGGGGCGGCCGCGCGGACCGGCCCGAGGAGCGTGTCGGCGGTGGGCTGCTGGGTGCGCGCGAGGTATTTCAGGCCGAGCAGGTCCTTGAAGAACCAGCAGGTGCCCTGGCCGAACGCGGTGCGCTTGGTCGCGGGCACCGGGTCCGCCTTGCGGAAGCCGAGGACGTCGGCGAGGGCGTACTCGGCGCGGGTGTCGCCCCGCTCGTCGAGGCCGGTGGGCGCGGGCCCCGTGATCACGACGGTGCCGCCGCCCGCCACGTACGAGCGCAGCACGTCCGCCTCGGCGGTGGCGACCGCCTGCAGGTTGGGCAGGTACAGGACGCGGTATCCGGCCAGGTCGCCGGCGCTGAGGCCGGGGCTGGGCACGGTGTTGAAGGGGATCTGCGCGAGCACCAGGGATTTGACGGTGCCGCGGAACTCGCCCAGCCACTTCTGGTTGGTGCAGCTCTCCTCCGGCGTGTCGAAGCTCCACCAGTCCTTGACGCCGGCGGGCGGCTTGGTGTTGACGTACATGCCGCTGCCCTCGACCGGGCTGACGAAGTCGCGCGACGCGGAGGAATGGTAGACGCCGACCGTGGCGCCGGGGGCGGCGGCGAACAGCTCCTCCTGGTGGGCCGCGACGAAGCCGTACATCCGGGTCCGCATCGCGGTGTCCGTGCTGTCGGTCTTGAAGGGGCTCTTGACCTCGTACGGGTTGCAGCCCGCCGCCAGCGTCTCCGCCATGACCAGCGACGCGTCGTCGGCCTTCCAGCCGTAGGAGAAGGCCCAGGCGGGCTTGGTGCCGCTGGCCGCGCGGGCGTACTTGTACATCGAGATCAGGCAGGTCCAGTCGGACACCGTGGCGTGGCGCATCCCGTCGTAGTTGCCGAGGACGTCCACCTCCCAGACGTGGCTGACGCCGTCGGCGCGGCGCAGGTGCGCGCCGTCCAGGCCCACGGTGGTGGCGTACTTGTAGTCCATGGTCACGGTTTCGACGAAGGTGACCAGGTCAGGGTTGACCGAGCGGCCGGCGGCGGCGATGTCGAGCTGGAACTGGTTGAGGTTGCGGTGGCGCCACTCGACGTAGCGGCGGAAGCCCGGGTTGGTCCAGTCGACCTTGGTGGGCAGCGCCAGGCCGGTGTCCGCCTTGAAGGCGGCCGCCGCCCAGGTGGAGGCGTCGCACCAGCTCAGCGCGCCGTCGAAGTAGATCGGTACGTCCGGCCAGATCGCGTCCACACCCGTACGGGCCAGGGCCTTGATACGAGTGAGGTAGTAGTCGCGCCAGGGGGAGTTGGGGCTGACCCAGCAGCTCTCGTCGCCCGGGTCGACCCAGACCACCAGGCTTCCGTAGAAGACGTTGGGTTTGCCGTCGAGACCGCGCTGCACCCAGTTCTTGCCGTCGCTGTCCTTGTAGAAGGACTTGCCCTTCTCCCCGCCGGCGCTGATGACTTCCAGCGACGGGTAGTACACGACCACCCGTATCCCGGCGGCGTGTGCCAGGTCGGAGAACCGCTTCAGCTGCGCCATGTGCGCGGTGAACTCGGCGTCCGGCAGCCAGTTGGACAGGATGGTGTCGACCTCGATGACGCTCACGTGCTGCGCCTTGAGCTTGTCGATCACCGGCTTCATGTCGCGGGCCGGGTCGGCGTCGTCGTCGAACGTACCGTCGGCGACGCGGGCGAACCTGGCCCAGTCGGGGAACGCCGCACCGGGGGCTGCCGCCGGTGGGCCGGCCGCCGTGGTGGCCGGGGAGGCCGGGGAGGCCGCCCACGCCGAGCCCGGCGCGCGCCCCCACAACCCCGGCAGCAGGCTCGTGGTCACGGCCAGCCCGCCCGCCCCCAGCCCGCTCTGTAACAGAGATCTGCGGCTCAGTCTGCGTCTTTCGTCCATCCGCCTCACACCCTCACATCGGGTACCGGCTCCGGTACGCCGTCCCGGGAACGTTCCCGATTCAACTCCCGTCTCGTGCGGTCATGCCCCCGGCACGAGCAGAACGGCCGGAAGTAGCCGTGGACCGGGTCACGGGCGCCGCTCTTTCCTGACCCGCAACTGCTCGTCCTCGGGGCTCTCCCGGGCGACCGGCCACCCGACCGTGACCGGCGCCGGCCAGTACCCAAGTCCCCTTGACTCCCCTTTGTTCAAGCTGCCACCATATTGGTCACTTTGCATATGTTTTCTCCCCGTTTGAGAAGGCCGGTTGCGCGGACGCGAGCCGGGACCGCAACTGCGTAAGGAGAGCCGGCCGCACTGACTGAAGAGGTGTTATGTCAACAGGGGATGGGTGCATCGGCGTATAAGGAAGCGATGGGCCACAGAGAGAGGCATACATGTCTGACGCGTTAGTTGACGCCGTGACCAGTGCGAGGGGACGAAGGCAGCGCGAGCAGCGCCGGGTAGAGCTCGTGCCCATCAAATCCTTGCGGCTCTCCGCTCCCGTGCAGATCGCCGGCGAGCAGGCGCGAAACGGCCGGTCGCCGACCGAAGAGAACACCCCGTCCTCCCCCGTCGTCGTGCACCGCCCCACGATGAGAGTCGTCGACGGACTGCACCGCCTGTGCACGGCCCTGCTGCGGAACAAGGAAAAGGTCGAGGTCGTCTTCGTCGACGGCACCGTGGAGGGCGCCTTCGTCCGCGCCGCCCAGCTGAACGCCGGGGACCGCACGCCACTTCCGCACACCGACCGCATGGCCGAGGCCACGCGCATCATCGAGAGACACCCGCAGTGGTCGGACCGCCGGATCGCGGAGGCCGCGGGCACCTCGCCCGCCACGGTGGCCTCGCTGCGCAGCCGGTGCACGGGCCCCGACGTCCGGTTGGACTCCAGGATGGGACGCGACGGCCGGGTGCGTCCCCTCAACGCGGCCGAACGGCGCAGGCACGCGGCCGAGATCATCCTGGACCGGCCCGAGGCGTCGCTGCGCGAGATCGCCGCGGCGACGGGCATCGCCGTCGCCACGGCCCGGGACGTACGGGAGCGGCTGCGCCTCGGCGCCGACCCGGTGCCGGCGAAGCTGCGCGGCGCCGAACGGCGGGACGCGTCCGGTGCCGAGGCGCAGGAGGGCGACGACACCGAGGCGCGGGCGCACGACGAGGTTCCGCGTGCGCTCGGCCGGTTGCCGGCGTCGGGTGCCGCGGCGCCTTCCGTCGTGCCGAATCTGCGCAGGGACCCCTCGCTCCGGTTCACCGAGGCGGGGCGGACGATACTGCAGTTGCTGAGCGCCCAGTCGCTGGACGCCGCGAAGCGGCGCCGGCTGGCCGACGCCGTGCCCTCGCACCGGGTGTCCGACGTGGCCAGGGCCGCTCGCCGGTGCGCCGAGCAGTGGCTGGAGTTCGCCAGGGAGATCGAGCTGCGCGCCGCCGAACACCGGCCGCAGGCCGGATGACGCCGAGCGCGCCCCCGCCGGCCGGTACGGCGGCGGGGGCGCGTGGGCGGGCGGGTGTGCCGCCCGGTCACGGCAGGCTTTCCTCGACGCGCGGCGGCCGCTTCGCCGCGGCCCTTCGTGCCGGGATGCTCTCGTGGCCTTCGGGGATGTGGCGCATCCGGGTGACGGCCCAGGCGGCGGCCGCGCCGAGCACGACCAGGAACAGCCAGGGCAGCCAGCGCATGCCGTACCGGTTCCCGAGGTCGGACAGGTACCCGATGAGGAAGTTGCCGCCGGCGGCCGACAGCCCTGCGGCCATGGAGAACATGCCGATGTACGTGCCGATCAGGCCGGGCGGCGCGTAGGAGACCGCGACCTCCTGGGAGAGGGAGATGGCGATCGTGTGGCCGACGGCCAGGACGACCGTGGCGGCGAGTACCGGCAGCGCCGACAGGAGCATGCCGGGCACGGACGCCGACGAGACGCCCTCTCCGGGCGGCCGGCCCCCTTGCAGGGCTCCGGAGAACGCCGTGGGTACGAAGGCCAGCCCGCAGAGCGCCACTCCGAGGGCGACGGCACGGCCCCGCCCCAGCCTCCTGGGGACCCGGGTCGCCAGGGGGACGCTGCCGGCCATGCCGATCACCGCCATGACGACGAAGATGAGGCTGACCGAGCCCGCGCTGCCGGTCACCCGGGTGATTTCCATCGGCAGCAGCAGGTACAGCTGGTTGTAGGCGACGAAGAGCACGGACACGGCCGCGACGAACACCAGGAACGGCCGGTCGCTCATCAGGTACCGCCAGTCGCCGAACACCGACCGGCCGCTCTTCGCCTGCGGCTGCGGTGGCAGCAGGAACGCCTGGGCGGCGGTCAGGACGGCGAAGACCCCGGCGGACACCGCGGCGACCACGCGGAAGTCCCACAACAGGAGCACGCTGCCCAGCAGCGGGCCGAACAGCGCTCCCGTATTGCCCGCCATGTTGAACAGGGCGTAGGCCGCCAGCTTGTTCTCGCCGGCCGCCCGCGTGAGGTACGTACGCGTCGCGGGGGTGAAAACGGCACCCGAGATGCCGGTCACGACAGCCGCGGCCATGATGCCGGGGAGCGAGTCGAACATCGCGAACATCACGAAGGCGACCGACCGCAGGGCGCAGCCGCTGAGGATCAGCCACCGGCAGCCCAGCCGGTCCGCCGCGGTACCGCCGAAGAGCGTCATGCCCTGCTGGCTGAGCGTACGCACGCCGAGCACCAGCCCGACCAGGGCGGCGGACAGGCCGAGGTCACCGCTGAGGTGGGCGGACAGGTTCGGCAGGATCAGGTAGAACCCGAGCATCACGCCGAACTGGTTCACCATCAGCAGGCGCACCACGGGGGACGACTCCCGCCAGGTGGCTACCGTGCCCATGCGTCCCACCGCTCTTTCCTGACGGCGCGCGCCGCGTCGACGAAGGCGTCGTTCTCCGCCGGGGTGCCCATGCAGGCCCGGAGCCGGCCGGGCACTCCGCTGTCCCGGACGAGCACTCCGTGGCCGAGGAAGGCGTGCCAGGCCCGGCGGCTGTCCTCGAAGCGGCCGAACTGGACGAAGTTGGCGTCGGAGTCGGTGACGTCGTAGCCGATGGCGCGTAACTCGCGTACCACACGGTCGCGTTCGCCGGTGATCCGGTCGACGTAGGCCAGCAGCACGTCGGAGTGTTCCAGGAGGGTGAGGGCGACTGTCTGGGTGAGGGAGGAGAGGTGGTACGGGAGGCGGACCAGCCGCAGGGCGTCCACCACGGCCGGGGCGGCGGCGAGGTAGCCGAGCCGCAGCCCGGCGGCGCCGAACGCCTTGGACATCGTGCGGGTGACCACCAGGCGCGGGCGCCCTTCGGTCAGCCGCACCAGGGAGGGCCGGCGGGAGAACTCCGCGTACGCCTCGTCGACGACGACCATACAGGGCTTCGCGGCCTGGGCGGCCTCGTACAGGGCCGCGACGGTCTCCGCGGGCACGGCGGTACCGGTGGGGTTGTTCGGCGAGGTGACGAAGAGGACGTCGGGCCGGTGCGCGGCGATGGCCGCCCGCGCGGCCGGTACGCCGATGGCGAAGCCGGCGCCGCGGGAGCCGGCGATCCAGCGGGTGCCGGTGCCGCGGGCGGCCAACGCGTGTACCGGGTAGGAGGGTTCGAAGCCGAGCGCCGTGCGGCCGGGGCCGCCGAACGCCTGTAGCAGTTGCTGGACGATCTCGTTGGATCCGTTGGCGGCCCAGACCTGGGTCCCGTCCACGGCCCGGCCGGTGGTGCGGACGAGGTGGCGCGCGAGTGCCTCGCGCAGCTCGACCGCGTCCCGGTCCGGGTACCGGTTGAGGCCGCGGGCCGTCTCCCCCACCCGTTCGGCGATCCGCCCGGCCAGCCAGTCCGGCAGGGGGTGGGGGCTTTCGTTGACGTCGAGTCGTACGGTGGCGTGGGTGCGCGGGGCGCCGTACGGGGTCTTGCCGCGCAGTTCGTCGCGGGCGGGTAGCTCGTCGCGGGCGGGGGTCTCCCCGCGGACGGAGGTCTCGTCGGTGGAGGTCATTCCGGCGGCGCCGCCTTTTCCAGGAAGTCGAGGACGAGGGGGCTCGCCGTGCCGCGGAACTCCTCGAAGTAGGCGTGCCGGGCGCCGGGCAGCAGGTGCAGGCGGGCGTCCGGGATGCGGTCAGCGAGCAGGGACGCGTTGGCGGTGGGGTTGAGGAGGTCCTCGGTGCCGTGCAGCACCAGGGTGCGGGCGCGGATGCCGGGCAGCTCCTCCCACGCGTCGTGGTCCCGGCTGGCGGTCAGGTGGCCGCGCCGGGCGTGGGCGGGCATGGCGGGGTCCCCCATCGTCTGGTGGGGGCCGGGGTGGGCGGCGAGCCAGGCGGGCGTGTACATCAGCTCGGCCAGGGCGCGCCGCGCGGCGGCCGGGTCGGCGACGGCCAGCGACCGGCGTACGGCGGCACTGCGCTCGACGCCGAACCGGCCGCCGGGGGACGTACAGCCCAGGACCAGCGAACGGACCCGCCGCGGGTGGTGGGCGGCCAGTTTCTGCGCCACCCGGCCGCCCATGGACGTGCCGTAGACGTCCGCGCGGTCGATGTCCAGCGCGTCGAGCACCGCGACCACGTCCTGGGCGAACTGCCGTGTGCTGTACGGCGCATCGGGCGCCTCGCTGCCGCCGGTGCCGCGGTAGTCGAGGGTCAGGGTGGCGCGGGCGGCGTGGAAGTCCTCCCGTACCCCGTCCCACCAGTGGTGGCTGTTGGCCTGGCCGGCGAGCAGGACCAGCACGGGTCCGTCACCACGGAGTTGGCAGGCGATACGGACCCCGTCCGGGGTCGTGACGAGCGGCACAGCTGGCTTCCTTACGGGATGGTCACGCGGAGGCCGTCTCGGCCTCCGGCTCGGCGGGTGTCTCGTGGGCAAAGTACCCGGTCGACGCCTTGCGGCCGCTGAGGTGGGAGCCCTCCTGGATCTCGTAGAGCGAGTTGAACTCGGCTGCCGCGACCGGCAGCGGCCAGACACCGCCCTCGGTACGCGCGGCCTTCGCCGGCTTGCCCCGCAGCAGCTTCGCGTTGGGCTCGTTGTGCGCGGCGTGCGGTCCGTAGTAGATCGGGAAGGCGTCAGCGGCACGGTAGGCGGGGATGAACACCCGCCGGTACATGTCGGAGAGGTTCTTCTCCGAGGAGTGCGCCACGAGCGGGTGCAGGAAGACCACCGAACCGGCGGGCCCCTCGCAGTCCACGACCGTGGACTCGTCCACGCCCACATCCGTGAGCGAGGAGATCTTGCCGGCGAAGTACCCGTCCTTCTCGTGGCTGAGCAGCCCCTGCCGGTGGGAGCCGGCGGCGACGCGCAGGCAGGCGTTCTCACGGGTCGCGTCGTCGAGGTAGATGAGCGAGGCCAGCAGGTCCTGGTTGGTGTGCGGGTAGTAGGCGAAGTCCTGGTGCCATTCGACGACGCTGCCGACCTGCGGCGGCTTGACGTTCAGCTTCGAGTACTGAAGGACGACGTCCTCGCCGATCAGCTGCGCGACGGCGTCGATCAGCCGGGGGTGTTCGGCGAGGTCCGCGAAGACCTCGTTCCGGGCCGTCGGTGCCCAGATGCGGCGCGCCTTGGTGGCGTCCTCGGGCTCCGTCTCGGCCAGGTCCGAAAGGCCGGGATCGGCGAGCAGGGCGTCGACGACGGCCCGCGCCCTGTCGATGACGCCGTTCTCGAAAATGCCTTCAACGACACAGAAACCGTTCTCGCGGAACGATTTCACTTGAGTGCTGGAGAGGACGTTTCCCATTGCGCTGCCCCTGCCTTCCTGTCGGCTCGGCGGAACGGCCGAACGGCCGCACGTGAATCATCACCCGGTGATTCTCGGACCAGATCCTGACAGTCCCGGATCGCGGGCCGCAAGGGATCACGGGCCGGAGCGGGAGGCACCTTCACCCGGCGCCTGCCCCTCGTTCTGCCGGTGCTTCTGCCGCCGCCAGCACGGGAGTTGGCGCTAATCTTGAGTGCCGCAGCCGCCTGGCGCAGCCACGTCACGAAGAGCCCGGGAGCCGGTGAGCCGCGGCCGCCGGGCCTCCCCGCTTTCGCGCCGGACACGGCATCCCTTTTCGCGTTGCTCGCCGCGATCCCCGCTCTTTCCGATTGCCGAGGTGTGAGATGAAAATCCTGCAGCAGGAGACCGCCGGTAGCGCAGACATGGATGCGGTCGAGATTCTCGACTGCACGCTCAGGGACGGCAGCTATTCCGTGGACTTCCAGTTCACGGAGGAGACCATCACGAGCGTTCTGTCCGGCCTTGAGGAGGCGGGCATACGCCTCGTCGAGCTGGGGCACGGGCTGGGGCTCAACGCGGCCGAGGCGCTGTCCAAACCGACCCTGGTCTCCGACGAGCGGTGCTTCGCCCTCGCGGCCGGCACGCTCACCACCGCGGACTGGGGCATGTTCTGCATCCCCGGGATCGCCGCACCCGGGCACCTCAGGCGGGCCGCGGCGGCGGGCATGCGGTTCGTCCGCATCGGCGTGGACATCACCGATGTCGCTCCCGCCGAGGACTTCGTGGGACTGGCGAAGGAACTCGGCCTCACGGTGTTCGCCAACCTCATGAAGACCAACCTGCTCGACGCGCCCGGCGTCGTCGGCGCGGTCCAGCAGTGCGTGAAGTACGGCGCCGACGGCGTCTACCTGGTGGACTCGGTGGGCGGCTACCTGCCGCACGAGACCGGTGAGCTGTTCCGCCAGGTGGCGCAGTGGACCGACGTGCCCCTCGGCTTCCACGGCCACGACAACCTCGGGCTGGCCAACGCCAACGCCCTCGCCGCGGCGCACGGCGGGGCGACGTACGTCGACACGACGCTGGACGGCATCGGCCGGGGCGCGGGCAACGCCGTCACCGAGTCCTTCGCCACGATCCTGCGCAGCCAGGGCGCCGGGCAGCGGTACGACTACCGGGGCCTGGGCCGGCTGAGCGAGGCCGCGGTACGTCCGCTTCCGCGCCTGCACGACGACCGGACGTACCAGCTCGTGGGCGGCCTCAGCCAGACGCACTCCAGCTTCTTCCCGCTGATCACGCGGTGCGCCGAGGCGCAGGAGGTCGACATCTTCGAGCTGATGGTGGCGGTCGCCGACGTCGAGCGGGCCCGGCCGACGGAGGAACTGGTCATGCAGACCGCCGCGGGCCTCGGACGCTTCTGACGGAACCGCGCGGCATCGGGCGCGGCCCGGGGAACTCCCCCGGGCCGCGCCCGCCTCCGTTTCCGAGGGCACCTCACATCCCCGGGACGAGCCCGCCGTCGCAGCGCACCGCACTCCCGGTCAGGTAGGAGGCGGGGCCGCCGCACAGGAAGGCCGCGGTCGCCCCGAATTCCGCGGGCTCGCCGTACCTGTTCACCGGGATGCGCCGCACGGACTCCGCGTGCACCTCCGCGACGTCCCGGCCCGACCGCGACGCGCGCGTGGCGTCGAGGGCCCGTACCCGGTCGGTCGCGATCCGTCCGGGCAGCAGCATGTTGACCGTGACACCGTCCGCCGCGACCTCGCCCGCCAGCATCTTGAGGTAGGCCGCGAGCGCGGTACGCCCGATGCCGGACAGGGCGAGGTCGCCGATGGGCGCGGCGACGGCGCTGGAGCCGATCGCGAGGACGCGGCCCCAGCGCTGTGCGCGCATGTGCCCGAGCACCCCGGTCACCAGCCTGTGGTGGACGGTCACCAGGGAGTCGACGGCCGGCCCGAGTTCCTCCGCGTGGATCTCCGTGACCCGGGCCGGCCGCGGCCCCGGCCCGTTGAGGACGAGGATGTCCACGGGGCCGAAGGCGGTACGGGCCGCCGCCAGCAGGGCCGCGGGTCCTTCGGGCGCCATCAGGTCGACGCCCACCCCGACGGCCTGCGGCAGCCCGGCGGCGACCTCGGCGGCCACGTCGGCGCGGCGGCCGCACACGACGACCCGGGCGCCCTCGGCCGCCAGCGCCTCGGCCGTCGCCCTGCCCAGACCGGACGTGGAGGCGCACACCACGGCGGTCTTCCCCGCTATGCCGAGATCCATCGGTCCGCTCCCTACCGGCCGGGGGCCGCACCAGCCCGCACGTGGTTGCGCAGGTCACCGACCCCTTCGACGAGTGCTTCCACCACGTCGCCGTGCCGGATGACGCCGGCGCCCGGCGTGCCCGTGGCGATCACCGAGCCCGCCTCCAGCACCATGCCGCCGGAGAAGTAGGCGACCTGCCAGTACGGGTCGCACATCATGGCGGACACCTGGTTGGTGGCGATCGTCCGGCCGTTGACGACGGTGGAGATGCGGACCGCCGCGAGGTCGGGTATCTCGTCGGGCGTCACCACCCACGGGCCGAGGCTGCAGAAGGTGTCGAACGCCTTGGACCACGGGATGTAGCGCGGGTTGATCCGGATCGCGTCCTCGGCGGTCATGTCCAGCAGCGTGGTGAAGCCGAAGATCACTGATGCCGCCTCGGCGGCCGGCACGTCCTTGCAGGTCGTGCCGATGACCACGCCCAGTTCGGCTTCGGCGGTGACCCGGTCCGACTGCCGGGGCAGCAGGATGTCGTCGCCGTAACCGACGATCGTGGAGCTGGGCCTGAGGTAGGACCCCGGCACTCCTTCCGGCTGCCGGACCTCCAGGTCGTCCGCGTGCCGGGTGTAGTTCAGGCCCACGCCCCACAGTTTCGCGGGGTCGCGGTAGATGGGGGCGAAGGCGAAATCACCGGCCTGGACGGCCGTGGCCCGCACGGCAGGGTCGGTCAGCGCGGCTTCCAGTCCGGAGCGCTGGTCCCCGGTGACGATGTCGTGGAGGGTGGGGCCGAAGTCCGTACCCAGCACCTTGTTGAGCGTGCCCAGCAGGACGATGCCCTCGGCCGTCGCGATTCCGACGTCCTCACCGCCGGTGGTCCTCAGAGTGCAGAGCCTCACGGTGTTCTCTCTCCTTCGTTCGTGTCAACGGTCGTGCGGGCGTGGAGCGTTCGGGCGATCAGGGGTGACGAGGGGCCGGGCGTCACGTGGCGACCGCGTGCCGGCCGGCCCGGAGGCTGCGCACGATGTTCAGGGTTTCGAAGAGCGTCTGGCCCGCGCAGTCCGTCCGGCGGAGCAGCCCGTGCATGAGCAGCGCGTAGGTGTCGTCGGCGGCTTCCGCGATGCCGGTACCGACGGCCCCGGCGGCCTCGGCCATCGTCCAGTACCCGCCGCGCTTGAGCATGGCTGCCAGCAAGGCGCCCTGGCGGGGCGTCAGCGCGTCGACGGCGGCGCGTACCGACTCGAAGACGCCGGGTACGCCCCCTGCCCAGCCCTCCGGCGGCCTCGTCAGCCGCAACGGGTCGGCCGCGAGCTGCCGCGCCAGTTGCCACGGCGAGTAGACCAGGCTCCACCGGGCGGCGACTTCCAGCGCCATCGGGAGTCCGTCCAGGGCGCGGCAGATGTGGACGACCGCCGAGACGTTCGCGCCGTTCAGTCTGAACGCGGGGCGCATGTGCTGTACGTACGTCAGGAACACCTGGACCGAGGCGTTCGCTTCCGTCGTGGCGACGCACGGGCGGGGTTCGGCGATCGGTACGGGCAGCGGCGCCAGGGGGAACACCGCGTTGGCGGCGGTTCCCTCGGCGTTCCTCGCGGTGATCAGTACGCGCAGTCGCGGGCACTCGCCGTGCAGCAGGGGGACGAGTCCCGCCAGTTCCCCGGAGCTGCGCGCGCCGTCGAGGACGAGCAAGGTGTCGCCGTCGCCCAGCAGCTCGCCGATCCGGCGGGCGCCTTCGGGACCCGCGTGGACGAACTCGCGCGCCCGCGCCGACACCGCTGCCGTCACGCCGCCCTGCGGGCGACCGCCGCCCGCCGCCTCGTCGAGCCGTACCCAGAGGACGGACGTGCCGTCCCGCTCGTACAGCGTCCGCGCCAGCTCCTGCGCCAGCCTGGACTTGCCGACTCCCCCGATGCCCGTGAGGGTGATCAGGCGGCGGTGCTCGGTCCTGAACAGCCTTACCAGGGTGTCCAGTTCGTCGCGCCGTCCGATGACCGGGCCGTTGCCGACGGGCGGGGCCAGGGGCTCCGGGCCGGCCGGGGCGGCCGCGCCGGGGCCCGGGGTGTCCGCGGAGTCGAAGACCCGCAGCGCGTCCCGCCGGCCCGTCCTGAGGTCGAGCGCCTTGACGAGGAGCCGGCAGGTGTCCCTGCGCGGTTGCCTGACGCGGCCGTTCTCGATGTCGCGAATGGCTCGCACGCTGAGCGTACTGACGTCGGCCAGCTGCTTCTGCGAGAGCCGGGCCGCCAGGCGGAGAGCGCGGAGTTGCGGTCCCAGAGCCGGTCTTCCGCGGTCCGGCACCTGGTCCGGCAACGTCTGCATCAAGGCTTCCCCCCAAGTCTTCGTGAGTGTGGTGTGTGGTCAGGCGCTCTCGGAAACCGGCTCGATCACGAGGTGGACCGTCGCGCGCACCCATGCCATCAGTGCCAGCAGCTCCTGGCTGCCGGGGGCCGAGAGCGAGATGAACAGCGGAATGTTCTTGGTACTGTCGGTGACGGGGACCAGGTCTCCCGGTGTGTAGACGCACGCCACCTGGTCGACCCCGGGCCTGCGCATCAGCTCGTCCAGCCCCCGGATCTCGACGAGCCGGCCGACCGGCCCGTCGTTCCTGATGACGCTGTTGCCGCTGAGCGCGTCGAACCGCGGCGGGTTGTCCAGGCAGGCCGGGCGGAGCCCGAGGTAGCAGTCCAGTGCCTGCGCGAACGGGTCGAAGTCGCTGTGCGCCAGCCACTGCTCGGTCAGCGGGCCGCCGGGCAGGCGGGCGCCGGTCTCGATCAGGTACACCCCGTCCTCGGCGACCTTCACCTCCGTGTGGCTGGGCCCCAGGCGGACGCCGAGGGCGGTCAGCGCCTCGCTCACGTACGAGACGGAGCGCGCCCGGTCCGGGTCGTCCTCGGAGAGCTGCACCAGCTCCCAGTAGGGGAAGGAGTAGTCCCCCGCGTCGGGCTGGCGGTACTCCCAGATGTCGATGACCTGGTGTTCACCGTCGTGGCTGAAGCAGTTGACCGCCAGCTCACGGCCGCGTACGTACTGCTCGACGAGCCACTCCTCGACCGGCCGGCCGAAGTGGTCGCGCTGTTCGAGGGCGGAGGTGTCGGCCGCGTCCGCGGCGGAGTCCAGCAGCCGCGCGCCGTGCGAGCCGCCGCCCGCGGTGTGCTTGGCGATGGCCGGGAAGCCGATCTCCGCCGCGGCGGCCGCGATCTCGGACGCGTCCTTGACGAGGGCGAATCTCGGGACGCGCACGCCACCTTCCAGGGCGGCGGCGCGCATGGCGGCCTTGTTGCGGCGGGCGAGCGAACGCGCGGGGTCGTTGCCCGCCAGGCCGAGCTTGTCCGCCAGCATGTCGCCGAGGTGTACGGCCGACTCCGAGGCCGCCACCACCGCCACCACCTCGACGCCGAGGCCCTCGACGTGGTGCAGGATTCCCGCGACGTCGTCCGCGTAGAAGCCGGCGTCGTCACCCGCGGCGTGTTCGGGCCAGCGTGCCGCGATGTGGTCGCGCGGCATCGTGTAGGCCGAGACGACGGCGAGGCCGCGCCGCCGCACTTCGGGCTTGAAGTGCGCTCCGTTGCGCACCGGGTCCAGCAGCAGGACCGCCTTGGCGCCCTGCAGTGACGTGGTCATAACTGATCTCCGATTCTTTTCGGCCGACCGATCGGCCGGCGGGGAAGGGGATGCGCGAGCGCGGGCTGCGGAACGGGCTTCAGTTCGTGTGGCCGCCTTCCTCGAAGCGGAGCACTTGGAGCTGGGCGTCGTAGCGCGCGTAAGCGGACGCCAGCGGGCTCAGTGCCGAGCGCAGCTTCCTCGGGTCCATCAGTCCTTGCCGGCACAGCGACGTCAGGTGCTCGGCGCTAAGACGTGAACGCTCACATGCCGCCTCCCAGGTGGCGAACACGTCCGCGCCGCTGTCGATGTCGTGCGGCGGCTGTTCGTACAGGCCGCCGGCGCCCGGGAGCGAGGGTCCGTCGACGGCGCTCAGCCAGGCGAACTCGATATGGGTCATCTGCCGCAGGATTCCGACGACCGTCACGGTCAGCCGGCGCGGCGAGTCCGCCGTGAGCTGTGAGACCGACAGCTCCTGGCAGTACTCCGCTATCACTATGCGGTGGAATGCGACGGCTTCCAGCAACGCCCGGATTCTTCCCTCGTGTCCGCCGCCACTCGCGTCGTCCGGCATTTCGCGTCTCCGTCTCGCTCTTGGTGAGGTGACCGGTCGGCATGGCGCCGTCCCTCCTCCGAAGCGGCCGCCGCGATCCAGACGGTCCAGGCGGCGTCGCAGACCCGCCGGGCCCACTCGCGGCCGAAGGCTCCGGGACGGGCCACGGCGTCGTCGGCGAGGCAGTAGCAGTCCAGCAGTTCCGCGAAGTCGGTGGCCGGTTCGAGGAACGTCAGCAGGCTGCCCCAGGCGAGCTCGCAGGCGGTGTGCTCGGTGAGGCCCGCCGCCGAGAGGGCCTGGAAGGCGGGGCGCAGCGTGTCCCGTGCCTGTTCGGTCTGGTACGGCCGGATGTCCCGGAGGAAGGCGTCGAACCGGGGATCTTCGAGGCCGGTGCCCAGAATCGCGTAGTGCGCTTCGAGCTTTCCCAGAGCTCGGATCACCTCGGGGTCGGTGAACCAGTTCTCGTCCCAGGGCATGTGGGGACACCTTCCAGGTGGCTAGGGGAATGAGACCGGGCGGCCGGAGCGGGCGAGGCGGGCGACCGGCTCGCCCCGCTCACGGCCCTCCGCTCCCGGTGGTCTTGTCCAGACGGTGGAACTCCCCCGTTCGGTGACGCCTTCGGCCGGCACCGGCACGCGGCCGCGGGACCGCGGACGCCGGCCGGGCCGCCGGTCAGCCCGGGTGGTGCCCGTGCGGGTGCCGCGTACCGAGGTACGACAGCGCCGCCGTCGTCACGAGCGCCAGGACCGCGCCGCCGACGAGGATGGAAGCCGGCGTGAAGTACTCCGTCAGCAGGGTGATGACGTAGGGCGTGACGAAGCCCAGGTAGGCCAGTGTCCAGAAGCGGGAGGTCAGCCGGGCCAGCTGGTGGGGCGGGGCCAGCACGGCGACCTCGGTCAGGCCGTACGCCACGCACAGGCCGTATCCGCCACCGAGCACCGCCGACGCCACCAGGGCCACCGCGGGCTGCGCGTTCCCCGCGGCGACCGCGGCCAGCACGAGGCCGAGGGCGACGGCGAGCAGCCCCATGACGCCGGTGGCGATGCGGTGGCGGGCGGCGAGCCGGCGGGCGAACGGGGCGACGAGCAGCCCGGCGCCGGGCGTGACGGCGGTGATCACACCCGCGTAGACCGTCTCCCAGCCCTTCAAGTCGCCGTCGACCAGGCCGGGGAGGGTGGCGAAGGCCACGGCGGGGGCGGCGAACACCCACGGCGCGACCGGTGCGACCAGGCGGCGGAAGGTGGAGGCGGAGGACAGGTCGCCCTGCTCGGGGACGGGGGCGTGCGCGGTGGAAGCGGAGGGGGCGGCCGCGGTGCGGGCCGGGACCGACTCGGGGACGCGTGCGGCACACAGCGCGGCCACCGCGGAGAGGACCAGGTGCGGGATGTAGGCCGTGACCATGGGCTGCGGTGCCCACTGGGCGATGAGTGAGGCCACCAGGCCGCCCGAGGCGAAGCCGGCGGACAGGAACAGGCCCGAGCGCCTGGCCGCGGCCCCGGGAGAGGGGGCCTGGCCGTGCGGCGGAACGGACAGTTCCTTGATCCAGGCGCTGCCGGCGGCGAGCAGGGCCCCCGCGCCGATGCCCGTCAGGAAGCGGCCGGGCCACAGGAGCGCGGACGCGGCGGGCCCGGCCATCAGCAGGCAGGTCGCCAGGGCGGACGTCCCGAGGGCGAAGAAGACGACCGGGCGGCGGCCCCGGCGGTCGGCGAGCGGCCCGCCCAGCAGCAGGCCGGGAATCATGCCCAGCACATAGATGGCGAACAGTGCGGTGGTGGTGGCCGTGGTCAGGCCGATGTCGCTGCGGTAGGCGCCGAGGAGCGCGGAGAACTGGTTGGCACTCCAGCCGGAGGCCGTCATCACCCAGCCTGCCCGCAGCCAGTAGCGGTGGGTCGGCGCATCCGTCGGTGGGGGGACGAGTGGTGGTGCGATGGGATTGGCCGAGGCGGCGTGCTTGCTCATACGAGAGTTGTACGACGACCGAGGACCCCGGCAGCAGGCCCGTTCAGGAATCCTGAACGGCGCCCCGGGAGCCGCCAAGTCCCGCCCTAGCATCGGCACATGGATCTGCGGAAGCTGTCGTCCTTCCTCGCCGTGGTCGAGGAGGCGCATTTTGGCCGGGCCGCGTCGCGGCTGTTCTTGTCACCCGCTTCGGTCACCCTGCATGTGCAGCAGCTGGAGCGGGAGTTGGGGACCAAGCTGCTCGACCGGGGCCAGAGCCCGGTGGCGCCGACCGTCGCGGGACAGCGGCTCGCCTCGCACGCGCGCACCCTCCTGGCCGCGGCGAACGCCGCCATGGAGGACGTCTCCGAGGCCGCCAACGCCGCCATGACCACGGCGCGCACCCTGCGGGTGGGCGTGATGGGCCACGGGTCCGCCGAGGTGACCCCGGCGGCGGTCACCGCCTTCCGCCGCGCCCGGCCCGACATTCCGCTGGAACTGGTCCAGTTGACCTTCACGGAGCACGTCAGCGCGCTGCGCGAGAACCGGGTGGACGTGGCCTTCGTACGGCCCGCCATCGAGGCCGACGGCATCGAGATCGACATCCTGACGACGGAACAGCGGATCGTGGCGGTGCCCGCGGGATCGTCCCTGGCGGACGCCGCGGGGGTCGGGGTCCGGGTGGCGGACATCATCGACCTGCCCTATCTGCGGCTCCCCCGGCACACGCCCCGGCCGTTCACCGACTACCTGTACTTCGACACCGCCGAGAACCGCGCCCCCGACTACGCGTTGACCCCTCAGGACGTGCTCACGAGTGTCGCGGCAGGGCGCGGGGCCGGGTCCGGGCTGAAATCGTTCGCCCGCTACTACCCGTGGCCCGGGACCAGATACGTACCGGTCCTGGACGCACCCTGCGCGCACAGCGTGCTCGCCACCCGGGCCGCCGACACCAACCCGGAGGTGCGGATCTTCCGGGCGCTCACCGTGGCCCTGGCCCGGGAGATGAGGCCGGCCGGCTGAGGACCCCGGCCCTGGTGGGCGGTGCGCACACCGCCCACCGCCCCGTCAGGCCGGCGGCGCCATGTCGTACGTGACCCACTTCGTCTGCTGGGCGACCTGGTCGTACTTGCCGCGGGCCCGGTAGTTGTCGTCCATGGTGATCCACCGCAGCACGCTCCAGCCGCGCTCCGCCGTGATCTGCCGCAGCGCGTCGAACAGGGCGTCCACCGCGCCGGTGCCCCTGAGGCGGGGGTCGACGAACAGGTCGTCGAGGAAACCGCCGGTCGTCGCGGTGAGCGGCCGGGCGAACGGCCGGTAGTGGGCGAGGCCGACGGGGGCCCCGTCCGCGTCGCGTACCAGGAGGCCGTTCACCTCGTGGTCCGGGTCCATGATCCACGACCAGACGCGCTCGGCGTTGGCGTCGGGCATCTCCCGGCGGTAGAAGTCGGCGTAGCCCTGGTACAGCTTCCGCCAGTGGGCGTAGTCCGCCTCCTTCGGGGCGTCGACCCGCCACGCCCCGGCGTTTCCACTCTGCTGCACGGTCAATCAAACCTTTCGTCATGTACGGGTCCGCTATGACGCGGTTTTATCGGGCGTATCGCTCCGACCGGCGCAAGCGGCGTTCAACTTCCATGATCACCATCACGCGCGGGCAATTCAATACCGTACGGGGACCTTTTCATCGGGCCCCGCCGCCCTGTGCACCGGATCACACCACCCCAGTGAATGGAATTCAACATTCCGCATTGAACGTAACGGAGGTCACACTTTTTCCCGTCCTCTCGGGGTGTAAAAAGCGCCCACCCACAGTCATCACCGTCCCAGCCGGTCACCCCTGACCGAAATTTGGCGGCGCGTGTCCCTTACGCGCCTCGTCCGGGCTCCCCCGATTGCCCAAGATGAGTTCTGCACCCGACGCGGACACCTCTCCAAACAGTCCGACTGCCTGCGTCTCACCCAGTTCTCCCGGGAGGGTTCCATGGCGAAAGCCGAAACAATCGACGCCGTAGTGGTCGGCGGTGGAATCGCCGGATCCGCCCTGGCCACAGCCCTGGCCGGCGATGGCTACGACGTCCTCCTCCTCGAACGGCAGACGGTCTACCGGGACAAGGTCCGAGGCGAAGTAATCAATTGCTGGGGCGTTGTCGAGCTGCTACAACTGGGGCTGGAGAAGGTTCTCCTGGAAGCCGGCGGCACGTATGTGAACCGCTTTGTCGGATTTGACGAAACGGTCACTCCGGAAACCGCACAAGCAAATGCCCTGCACCTGGACGAGATGCTCCCAGGAATTCCCGGAGTGCTGGACGTGGGGCACCCCGAGGCTTGTGAAGCGCTCGCCACCGCAGCCGAACAGTCCGGCGCCAAAGTGATCCGCGGCGTGGGCGAGGTCACCGTGACCGGCGGACCCAACCCCAATGTCCGATACGAATACAACGACGTCGAATACGAGGTTTCCTGCCGGATAGTCGTCGGCGCCGACGGCCGTATGTCAACGGTCCGCCGGCAACTGGGCATCGGACTCCGGCAGACGCCGCCGAACTCCCTCGGAGGCGGGATGCTGGTCGAGGACCTGCACGACTGGCCGGTCAACGTCACCTCGATCGGCACCGAGGGCGACCTGCTGTACTTCGTGTTCCCCCGGGACGGCGCACGGGCCCGGCTGTACCTTCTGCACGACGTCGCGCAGAAGGGCCGGTTCTCCGGCCCCGACCGGCAGGCGGAATTCCTCAAGGCGTTCCAGCTCCGCTGCATACCGAACAGCGAGATGTTCGCCTCGGCCACACCGTCCGCCTCGTGCGCCTTCTACCCGATGAACGACGCCTGGGCCGACACCCCGGTCGCTCCCGGCGCCGTACTGGTGGGGGACGCCGCGGGGTGGAGCGACCCGGTCGTCGGACAGGGGCTGTCGATCGCCCTGCGGGACGCCCGCATGGTCTGGGACGCGCTGCGCTCCCACTCCCGCTGGTCCCCGGAGGCGTTCGCGTCCTACGCCGGGGAGCGGGAGACCCGGATGCGCCGCATACGGGTCTCCGGCTCCGTACGGACCACGATGAACATGACCTTCACCCCGGAGGGCGCCGCCCGCCGCAAGGCGTACGCCAGGACCTGGCACACCGATCCGGTACTGGCCGGCTCCCGGCTCGCCACCTTCAAGGGCACGGACCAGGTACCGCCCGAGTCCTTCGCGCCCGAGACCATCAAGCGGCTCTTCGCCCTTGGATGACCGCGGCGGCACGGCGGCCGCCGTCCACAGCGACCCACTCGCCGGCGCACGCCCGCGCCGGCACAGTCCAGCGAATGAGGGGACCCCATGTACGTGAAGTCCGCGGCAACCGACGACCTGATCCGCAAGAACGGCTGTGACATCCGCCAGCTGTACCCCTGGGACGGCGTCGTCGTACCGCCATGGAACAGCACGCTGTGCTCGATCCGCCCGGCCGAGTCGAGCACCCCGCACGGCCACGACACCGACGAGACGTTCATCTTCACCAGCGGCGAGGGCCGCGTCCGGATCGGCGAGGAGGAGCGCTCCGTCGTCACCGGTGACGTCATCTACATCCCGCACGGGACCCGGCACATCGTGACCAACACCAGCGACTCCGCCCCGCTGGACTTCGTCAGCATCTACTGGCTCCAGCCGTCTGCGTGAGGAAAGGCCCCCATGACCGACTCACCACGCGCCGGCCACGGCCGACGACGCGTCAACGTGACCTTCTCGCCACCGACGCCCAACGGGGACCTGCACCTCGGGCACCTGTCGGGCCCGGTCCTCGCCAGTGACGTCTGCGCCCGCTCCCAGAAGGTCCTGGGCAACGACGTGGCGTTCGCGACCAGCACCGACGACAACCAGACCTACGTCGTCACCACGGCCGCACGCCTGGGCACCGAACCCGAGGAGCTGATCCAGCACGCGCTCAAGAGCGTCACCGCCTCGCTGGAACTGGCCGGCGTCGACGTCGACCTCTTCGAACGGCCCGACGCCGAGTACACGCGGTTCGTCGAGGGCTTCTTCACCCACCTCTGGCGGCACGGCGCCTTCGACCGGCGGGAAGTGGAACTGCCCTACGACGCCGAGGCGGGCGAGTACCGGGCGGAGGCCTTCGTCACCGGACGCTGCCCCATCTGCCTGGCGCACGCCCGCGCCGGGGTCTGCGAGGCCTGCGGCCGCTACAACCTGCCGGGCGCCCTGCTGCCGCTGGCCGACACCGCCTCGGCCCTGCCGCGCCGCTCGACGTGGATCTGGGTGCTGGACCTGGAGCGGTACCGCGCGGAGATCACCGAGTGGTACGACAAGACCGACGTGCGGCTGCGGCCCGACCTGGACCGGGTCGTCTCCGACACCCTGGCCGCCGAACGGCTCCCCTACATACCGATCACCTACCCGAGCAGCTGGGGCATCGCCGTCGACTGGGACGGCGACCCCAACGGCCCGCCGCAGGCCGTCAACGCCTGGCCGGAGATCTACGTCGGCCACCTCTACTGGCTCCGGCAGGCCCGCAAGCAGGGGCTGGGCGACTGTGACGAGCTGGTCCAGTTCATCGGCATCGACAACGGGTTCTACAACGCGTTCGTCTACGTGACGCTCTCGCTGCTGGCCGAGCGGCACGGGCTGCCGGTGTCGCTGCCGAAGACCCGTACCCTCACCAACCAGTACTTCATGCTGGAGGGCCGGAAGTTCTCCACCAGCAAGGGCGATGTCCGGTGGGCGAAGGACTACCTTGAGAGCGTCGGCCGGGACCGGGCGCGCTTCGTCCTCGCCCTCACCAGCCCGGAGCTCCAGCAGTCGGAGTTCAGCGAGCCGATCGCCCAGGCCACCATCGCCAACCGGTTCGACGCGCCGGTCGCGGCCGTCACGCGGGCCCTGAACGCCGCTCTCTCCGGCCGCGGTGTCGACGCGGCGCCGTCGCCCTGGTGGGCCGCTGCGTTGCAGGCGTCCCGGCAGCGCTTCGAAGAGGCGTACGCCCTGGAGACGTTCAGCATCCGCAAGGCGGCGGAAGCGCTCTCCCTGCACCTTGAGGTGCTGGCGCTCCGCAGCGAGCAGGTCCGGGCCGACGATCCGGGCGACGTCGCCGGCGTCCTGCAGTTCCTCTGGTCCCTGCGCACGCTCGCCTGGCCGGTCACGCCGGACCTCTCCGACCAGGTGTCCGCCGCGTTCGGCGCCACCTCCACGGCAGGGCGGGCGCCGCTTCTCCAGGAGGCGACGACACCCCCGGCGGGCCGCTTCCAGGGCCTCGCAGCCCGGTAATCCCCACACTCTCCCCCGACCCACCCCGCTTCACCTCACCTCACCTCGTCAAGGAGCTTTGCCATGCTGCGCACCTTCATGAACTCGAAGATCCACCGCGCCACCGTCACCGACAGCAACCTGAACTACGTCGGGTCGATCACCATCTCCCCCGAACTGCTCGACGCGGCCGGCATCGGCCTGCACGAACTCGTCGCCGTCGTCAACGTCAACAACGGCGCCCGGTTCGAGACGTACACCATCCTGGGCGCTCCCCGCGCCAACGAGGTCGTGGTCAACGGTGCCGCCGCGCGCCTGGTCGAGACCGGCGACAAGGTCATCATCATCAGCTACGCGCAGCTGACCGAGGAAGAGCTCGCCGACCACAAGTCCCGTGTCGTGCACGTGGACGACGAGAACCGGATCACGGACTCCGTGCTCCAGAGCCACTGAACCACCCGCCGCACGGCGCTCGCACACCACTCCCCCCTCCGCGTACCCGCATCCTCCAAGAGGACCCTGAAACGTGACGAAACCACAGGTATATCCCGTACTGGGAGTGGGCTTTGGCCCGGCAAACCTCTCCCTTGCGGTCACGCTTGAAGAACTCGGCCATTTCGGCACCGCGCGCTTCATCGAGCGGTCCGACGGCTTCCAGTGGCAGGAACAACAGCTGCTGCCCGGCGCGGACATCCAGAACAACCCGTTCCGCGACCTCGTGATGCAGCGCAACCAGTACAGCCGCTACACCTTCGTCAACTACCTCGCCGAGCAAGGCGCGTTGACCGACTACCTCCACCTCAACGCCAAGTTCCCCCTGCGGCGCGAGTACGCGGGCTACCTCGCCTGGGTCGCCGAGTCCTTCCGCGGCTCGGTGGACTACGGGCAGTCGGCGGCCGCCATCTCGCTGGTCGACGGCGACGACGGCGGTGAGCTGTTCGAGGTCCGGACGGAGACCGGCCGCCGCTACCTCGGCGAGAGCCTGTCCCTGGGCACCGGGCGGTCCCCCCGCATCCCGTACCCCTTCCAGGGGGCCCTGGGCCCCACCGTCTTCCATTCGACGCAGTACCTGTCGTCCGTCGAGCGGCTCGCCGACAAGCGCATCCGCGTCGCCGTCGTGGGGGCCAGCCAGAGCGCGATCGAGATCATCCTCGATCTGCTCGCCCGCCCCAACGTCGAGCAGGTCACGTCCCTGCACCGGGGCATCGGCTTCCGGCTCAAGGACACCAGTCCCTACAGCCGGCAGGTGTTCCTCCCGGAGTTCGTGGACTACTTCCACCCGCTGCCCAGCGAGACCAAGCGGCGGATGCGGACGGAACTCAGGTCGATCAACTACGCGGCCTGCGACCAGGACGTCATCGACCGCCTCGTGGGCATACAGCGGGAGTACGACCTCACCGGCTCCGACCGCCTGCGTATGCTGCCCTTCACCGAGACGGGGCAGCTGACGCGGTCGCCCGGCGGTGCCCACCGGCTGGTGGTGCGCGACATCAACCACGCCGACGAGCAGACGATCGACGCCGACGTCGTCATCCTGGGAACCGGGTTCCGCGACTTCGGCACCGGGCCGAACGACGAGCCCTACCACCCGCTGCTGGAAGGCATCGCACACCGGCTGCCGCTCGACGACGAAGGCATCCCGATCGTGGCGCGGGACTACTCGATCGAGCTCAACGCCCAGGAGTACAGCCGGCGGCCCCTGCGCGTGTACCTCAACGGCTTGTGCGAGGCCAGCCACGGCATGGGTGACGCCGGGGCCCTGGCCATGCTGTCGGCCCGGTCGTCGGACATCGCGAACTCGCTGGTGAACCACGCCAGGCTCACCGCGGACGAGCCGCTGGTCGTCGGATCGATGCGGTGACGGACCCCGTCGCCTCAGCGGACGTGGCCGTCGTCGGCGGCGGCATCGTCGGACTGATCACCGCCGAGCGGCTCACCGCTCAGGGCCGCTCCGTGGTCCTGGTGGACCGGGCCGGCATCGCCGGAGGCGCCACGGGCGCCTCCGGCGGGCTCATCCGGGCCCTCGACCTCTCGGGGGAAGACGGCACCTGGGCGGCCGAGGGGCTGGAGGTCTACCTCCGGGGCGGCTGGCGCGGTTCCTGGCCGGAGGTGCACGAGCACGGCAGCCTCACGCTCGTCGACGGCGACCCCACACCGTCCATGGCCGCCCGCATCGACGCCGTGCGCGCGGCCGGCCACTGTGTCCAGCCCCTCACCGCCCAGGAGACGGCCACACGCTTCCCCGGCCTGGCGGTGCCGGACGGCTTCACCGGGCTGTACGAGCCCCGCGGTGGCTGGCTGCCCGCCAAGGAGGTGGCGCAGGCGGTACTGCGCGACGCGGGACCGCACCTGCGGGTGCTCAGGGCGGACGCCACGGCCGTCCTCACCACCGGCACCCGCGTGACCGGGGTGGCGACCGGTGCCGGCACCGTACGGGCCCGGGCGGTCCTGCTCGCCGCCGGGGCGGGAAGCAGCCGCCTGGCCGCGACGGTGGGCGTGGCCCTGCCGCTGCGTACCCGCGCGGTCGGCTACTGCTTGTTCGATCCGGGCCCGGGGCCAGGCGCGGCGGACCTGCCGACGGTCGTCGACTCGGCCACGGGCGCGTGGCTGCGCCGGTGGGGCCGGGGCACCACCGTGCTCGCCGGCGTGCGCTCGGCGGAAACCGACGTGCCCGAGCACGTACGGGCGGGGGTGCCGGACCGGGAAGAAGAACGCGTCCGCTCGGTGGTACGCCACCGCTGCCCGCGGCTCGCGTGGGCCCCCGGCGTCGGCGGAGTCACCGCCTACGACGCCCAGGCCGCCGGGGGCGGCGGATCGGTGACCGCGTGGCCGGAGCCCCGTGGCCTGGTCACGGCGACCGGGTGGGACGGGGGCGGGTTCAAGCTCGCCCCGGCCATCGGCCGCCGCGCGGCCCGCTGTCTTCGAGAGGTGATCACCGGATGAACGCGACGGCCGCCTGGCGGCTGAACGCCACGGACGAAATGCTGCACGCGGCGAGCGAGACGCTCGGGTCGTCCCGGATCGTGCAGGTGCTCTGGAGGTTTCCCGCCCCGGTGTCCCGCGCAGCGCTGGAGCGGGAATGGCGCCGCCTGAACCGCGGTCGGCTCAGCCGCCAGGCCGCCCCGGCGGCAGTCCCCTGCGCCCGCCGCAAATGGGTCGCCGCGCACAACGGGGAACCCCTGCACACGGATCAGCGACCGCTGACCGGGGCCGAGGTGCCGGACTGGATCGACAGCCAGGTACGTGCGCCCCTGCCCGTCGGCTCCGCGTCGATGTGGCGGCTGGCCGCCGCCCCCTACCGCGACGGCCACCTCGTATCGCTGACGGTGCCGCACTTCCGCTGCGACGGGCTCGGGCTCTTCCACGCCATCGCGTCGCGCGAGCCGGGCGACCGGCCGCCTGAGGGGTGGCCGGCGGCCCTGGCGGCGAGCGATCTCGGCGAGGCACTCGGGCAGGTGGCACGGGCACTGGCCGGATCCGCCGGCTGGGCCGCCGGCCTGCTGACCGACTCCCGGCACCGCGCCCGGCTCCGTACGGCGCTGCGCGGAGCCGGTCCGCCCGCCGCGTCCGGCTCCGCGCCCCGCTTCTTCACCTCGGCGATCGCCGATCTGGACGCCGGCGCGTGGGAGCAGCGGGCCCGCGCCCACGGGGGCACGGTGAACAGCCTGTTCGTGGAGATGGCCGCCAACCTGGTCCGTCGCCACGTGCGCAACGGCCGGCCGGCCGCCATCGACGTCGGCATCCCCACGAGCCTGCGGCGCGGCGACGGCGACGGCCGCGCCAACGCCCTTGTCGTCGTGCCGCTGACGGTCCCCGGCGGCGCGGTGCGCCACGGCGACCTGCGCCGGACCCGGCAGGAGACGAAAGACCTCCTGCGGCGGACCGGCGAGCACAGCGGCACGCTCGTCCCGGAGCCGCTGTGGCATCTGCTTCCGGCCCGCTGGGCGGGCGCGCTCAAAGCACCAGGAGCGCAGCAGACCGACGTCGTCGCCTCCAATTTCGGAACCGCCCCGGACGGCGTGGTCCGTTTCGCCCGCGGCACCGCGGACAGCGTGGCCCTGCGCACCATGAACGTCCCGGGTGTCATACCCGAAAAGGCGCGCTTACGGGCCTCTCTGTGCCTGCTGCGAACCGGAGACCGCATGACCGTGACCGCTACCGGAATGCCCGACCATTTCGGTGATTCCGCGTCCCTGTACCGCCACCTCGACGAGGAGTTCGCCGCTTGGGGACTCACCGCGAGGCCCTGGTGGGACATCACGCCCGACACGATGGAGGGCATCGAGCGATGACCGCGCCGCAAACGATCCCGGCCCTGCCCGACCGGTGGTTCCGCACCACACCCGATTCCTCCGTACGCAGCGGCCCGCGCCTGCTCGCCCGCTCGCTGATCCACGCGGCCGACCTCGACGAGCGGATCGGCTTCTACGAGCAGCTGTTCGGCGTACCGGCCGACCTGCGCATGCCGATTCCCGACTTCGGCGGCCTGGAGCTGGCGGCTGTCGGGAACCTGCTGCTGATCGCGAGCGTCCGGCCCTTCACCCCGATCCAACGGCAGACCGCCTACTCGTTGATCGTCCCTTCCCTCGCCGCGCAGCTGGACACCGTGCGCCGCGCCGGCGGCACGGTCGTCGAGCCGCCCGAGCGGATCCTCCCGGGCGCACGGGCCCGGGTCCGGTACCCGGACGGCTCGCTCGCCGAGCTGGTCGAGCACCGCCCGCAGCCGGGCGAGGAGCCCCGGCCCCCCGCCGAGGCCACCGGCGGCGACCGGGCGGGGCGTACGCGGCTCGTGGCCCGCCGGAAGGTGCCCCGCACGGCATTCGACGAGACCGTCGCGGCCTACGAGAAGCTCCTGGAAACCGAGGCCCGGGTCCACGAGGACCAGCACCGCCCCGGGCCGCTCGCCCTCGCCCTCGTCGGCAACCTGCTGCTGATCGGCTCCGACGAACCGGACCCGGCCGGCGGCGCGGCCGCGGCGGTCGCCCTGCTCGCGTCCGCCGAGGGCCACGGTCAGCGGGCGATGGTGCCCCTGCCGGACGGCGTCCTCGCCGAAGTGTGGGACCTGGACGCCGTGGGGCGCCGGCCCGGCCTGTGAACCCTGCCCTGCCACGAATCGAGGAGCTATGAGCAAGCCTGTCGTGGTGATCGCCGATGAGCTGTCACCCGCCACCATCGACGCCCTCGGGCCGGACTTCGACATCCGGCACTGCGACGGGACGGACCGCGCGGCGCTGCTCGCCTGCACGGCGGACGCCCACGCGATCCTCGTGCGCAGCGCCACCACCGTCGACGCCGAGGTCATCGGGGCCGCGCGCAGGCTCAAGGTCGTCGCGCGGGCCGGCGTCGGCCTGGACAACGTGGACGTCCCCGCCGCCACCAGGGCCGGGGTCCTGGTGGTCAACGCCCCTACGTCCAACATCGTCACCGCCGCCGAAATGGCCTGCGGCCTGTTGCTGAATGTGGCCCGCCACATTCCCCAGGCGGATTCCGCGCTCAAAGACGGGCGGTGGAACCGCAGCGCGTACACGGGCGTGGAACTGGCGGAGAAGACGCTCGCCATTGTGGGGCTGGGACGTATCGGGGTGCTGGTGGCGCATCGGATGGCCGCCTTCGGCATGAAGGTCGTCGCGTACGACCCCTATGTCCAGCCGTCCTCGGCGGCGCATTTCGGCGTCCGGCTGCTCCCCCTCGACGAGTTGCTCGCCGTCGCCGATTTCCTCACCGTGCATCTTCCCAAAACGCCGGAGACCGTCGGCCTGCTGGGCGACGAGGCGTTTCACAAGGTGAAGCCCTCCGTGCGGATCGTGAACGCGGCACGCGGGGGAATCGTGGACGAGGAAGCGCTCGCCGCGGCGCTCGAAGAGGGCCGTGTGGCGGGGGCCGCGCTGGACGTCTACGCGACGGAGCCCTGCACCGATTCGCCGCTGTTCCGGTTCGACAACGTGGTGGTCACCCCGCACCTCGGGGCGTCGACCACCGAAGCGCAGGAGAAGGCCGGGGTCGCGGTGGCCAAGTCGGTGCGGCTGGCGCTGGCCGGCGATCTCGTACCCGATGCGGTCAATGTGCAAGGGGGCGTCCTGGCCGAGGAGGTGCGGCCCGCGCTGCCGTTGGCCGAGACGCTGGGGCGTATCTTCACCTCGCTCGCGGGTGAGGTGCCGGCCCGTCTGGACATCGAGGTGTCCGGAGAGATCGTCAGGAATGACGTGACGGCGCTCGAACTCTCCGCTCTCAAAGGCGTTTTCGAGAATGTGGCCGAGCAGCCGGTGACATGGGTGAATGCCCCGCTGCGCGCCGAGGAGCACGGGGTGAAGGTCGGCTTCACCACCAGCTCGGAATCGCCGGAGAACCGCGGACTGGTGAGCGTACGGGGGGTCTTCCCCGACGGTGGGACGGTTTCGGTCGCCGGCACGCTCTCCGGTCCGAGGAACATCCCCAAAATCACCGACGTGGACGGCTACGCGGTCGACGTGGACATCGCCGACCACATGCTGTTCCTCCGTTACGCGGACCTGCCGGGCGTCATCGGCACCGTCGGCCGCGTCCTCGGCGACGCGGCCGTCAACATCGCGGGCATGCAGGTGGCCCGGGACACGGCAGGGGGCGAGGCGTTGGTCGTCCTGACCGTCGACCAGGCCGTCCCCTCGGACGTCGTGACCGAGATCGCCCGCGAGATCCGCGCGAGGTCGGCCCGGTCCGTGGACCTGGCGGGCTGAGAAGCCGGGCACGGCGGCCCGCGGGCCGCCCGGCTCGCGTCAGCGGTCGGCGACCAGCAGCGTCTGCAGGATGCGGCCGCAGTCGCCCGCCGCGTCGTCGAGCTGCCCGAGCGCCAGGCCCGAGCCGGCGGGGCTGGCGGCCGTCGACGAGCGGATGCAGAACCACTCGCCGACCGGGTCACGGTGCAGTGCCAGCGTGATGTCGGTGTTGATGACGAGCTGCCGGAAATGGTCGAGCTCGAAGGCGACCGCCCAGTTGCTGTCGGCCAGGGTGAGCGCGCGTGTCAGCGGCGTGTCCGGCTCCCCCGCCACCAAGGGGATGCGCTGACGCGCCCACGCCGTTCCCGGCCCGGGCGTGTCGAAGCCCTTTCCCGGCTCGAACCGCCATTCCATGGCGGCGATGTAGCCGTCCAGGTGCGCGCCGGCCATGGTGTGCGGCGGCTGCGGTGCGGGCAGGGGCGGCGGATCGGTTTCCGGCCGCAGCCGCGGGGTGTCGGCCGGTCCGGCGGCGATCCGCCACGCCCGTGCCAGCATCACCGTACTGCCGTCCGAGGTCAGTTCGCCCTCGACCAGCTCCGTGCGCCCGCCGGAGCGGACGGTGCGCACCTGGACGTGCAGTTCACCGACGGGCACCGGGCGCGGCAGTTCCACGGTGACGCGCGCGACCCGGAAGCCCTCCCTGGCCTCGTGGCTCTCCAACGCCCTGCCCAGGAGGGCCGAGGGCGGGCCTGCGTGCTGGGTCTTGGCGCTCCACGGTCCCGCGGTGGCGGAACTGCTCTCGTAGCGGCCGGCGCCGAGGCTGGTGTAGAACGCCTGGTCCAGCACTTCCGGCTCGGCCTGCCTAAGATCGGTCATGGGCACTGCCTACTCCACACCCGCCTCTTCGGGCAATGACCGTATGGCAGTTGAACGCACATACCCGCTGTCCAGGCCGCGATCGCAGGGCAGTTGAACACAACCGCGTTGACCCCATCCGCCCCAGGCGTCACGCTGTTGAGGTGTCCACTACCATCGCACTGGCGATCGATAACGGCATCTCGATCATAGATATTGCAGCGCCGTGTGAAGTCTTCGGCGTCGATCGGACCGACCTCACCGACCCCTGGTACGACTTCATGGTCTGCGGATCCACCAGCGCCCACGTAGGCGGCTGGTCCCGGCCCGGCGGCTACCGCGACCTGGACGACTTGGCGCAGGCCCACACCGTCATCGTGCCGGGTTCGCGCGACGTGATCGAGGAGCAGCCCGCCGCACTCGTCGAGGCGGTGCGCGCCGCCCACCAGGCCGGTGCGCGCATCGTGTCCGTCTGTACCGGCGCCTTCGTGCTGGCGGCGGCCGGCCTCCTGGACGGCCGCCGAGCCACCACCCACTGGCTCTACTCGGACCTCCTCGCCGCGCAGTTCCCGGGGGTCACGGTGGACCCCGGCATCCTCTACATCGACGAGGGCGACATCATCACCAGCGCCGGCAAGACCGCCGGCATCGACCTGTGCCTGTACCTGGTCCGGCTCGACCACGGGGCGGCCGTGGCCAACGCGCTGGCCCGCAGGCTGATCACGCCGCCGCACCGCGACGGCGGCCAGGCGCAGTTCAGCGCCCCGCTCCCCGCTTCCGTGCCGGACACCGCCCTGGAGGACCTGCTGTCCTGGGCGAGGGCGCGCCTGGACGAGCCGCTGACCGTCGTGGACCTGGCCCGGCGCGTCAACATGAGCACCCGGACCCTCAGCCGCCGCTTCAAGGCCGTCACCGGGAAGACGCCGCTGCAATGGCTGCTCGCCCAGCGGATCCAGCAGGCCCGGGAACTCCTGGAAACGACCAACGACAGCATCGAGCACATCGCGGCGCGTACCGGAATGGGCACGGCGGCCTCCCTGCGCCGCCATTTCAACCGTGCGGTCGGCGTGCCGCCGGACACGTACCGGCGTACCTTCCGCGCCGAACCAGGGGTGTTCGACCCCCCGGGCCCGCCGGCATTCCTGCCGCGCCAGAAGACGGGGTCCCCCCGGGTGGCGGCCCGCTCCGGTCACTGGCCGGAGGACATGGCACACGCCTTCAGGGCGGCGACGGTGGACGCGGGGTCCTCGGCGTAGAAACGGAAGGCGCGGGCCTCGGCGGGTTTGCCGGGGGCGCGGACATTCAGCGCCTTCACCCAGCACGCTCCTTGAGCAGTCCGATGGCGCGGCGCACGGCGGCGGCCTGGGCAGGGGCGAAGTCGGCGAAGAAAGCGTCGATGAAACCGTCCCCCTCCCCCGCGCCGGCGTCGTCCGGAATGGCCAGCATCCGCAGCGCCTCGTCCGGGACGCACGCGTCGATGGCGCGGGCGGTCCGCTCCACCCGCGGGTCGTCCTCCGCCGCCTCGGCCAGCTCGTCCAGCTGGGCGTAGACCGCGTACGCGCTTCGCATGGCCGCCGGGTCGGCCCTGAGGCTCCGCGTCATGGCGTCGATCCATCCGCGGTCGGCGCCCGGCGAACCGGTCTCCAGCAGGGCGAGCAGCTGCCGCTCCTTGGCGGCCATCGCCGGCTCCGGCCCCGGCTCCCGCGCCGAGGCGCGGGCCATGTCTTCGAAGACGGCGGCCAGTTCGGGCGAGACGGGCGCCTCGGCCGGGAGCCGGCCGGTCTCCCCGGCCTGCGCGAGGAGCCGGGCCAGACTGGCGCGGCGCTGGCGGATGGCTTCCTCCTGGCGGGCCAGGTCGGCGTCCAGCTCGGTGAGGATTTCGACGAACTCCTTGCCCTCGTCGTCCGCCAGTACGTCCCGCACCTCGTCCAGGCTCAGGCCCAGCTCGGTCAGCCGGCGGACCCGGGCCAGCTCGACTGCGTCGCGCAGTGAGTACTCGCGGTACCCGTTGGGCTGCCGCGGCGGCTCGGGCAGCAGCCCGATGCGGTGGTAGTGCCGTACGGCACGGGTGGTGATGCCGACGATGTCGGCAAGCTCTCCGATGCGCATGGCTTCAGTAGAAACGTTGTCGCAACGACAAGGTCAAACGACACGGTACGGCGGCGCCGCCGGCCGCGGCGCGCCCAGACGGTATTCCTCCCGGTCCTGCCAGCGCCGGCCGTCCCAGGTGATGAGGTGGACCGCGTCGACGGCACAGCTCAGCGGCAGCGCGGGGGCCAGTTCGGCCTGGAGCCTGTCGTACGCGGCCTCCTGGGTCGCGGGGCCCTCGCCGTTCGCGACCGTCAGGTGCGGGGCGAGCCCGGCGCCGAATATCCCGCGGTAGGGCACCGCCTCGGGCCAGCGCCGGGTGAGGTCCTTGGTCAGCGCGACGACCGGGTCGTGGGGCCACGGGTCGAGGTAGAGCACGCCGGGGTAGCGGCCGAACGACTCGAAGGCCAGGGTGAAGGCGTCGTGCCCGGCGAAGAGGCCCGCCAGTTCGCGGTGGGCCGCGGCATCGATGCGGCTCTCGTGCACGAACGGGTACAGCACGGTCACGTGGGCGGGAAATCCGGCCCTGACCAGCGGGTCGGCTTCGGGGACCTTGATGGTGAGCGCGGTGTCGCCCGGTATGTCCGGCCAGCCGTCCTCCGCGGGCCGGGCGCCTGTTTCCGCGCTCATCAGGCGTCGTGCTCGCATCGGCGGGACGCCGGGGCCTCTCCCGCCGCGCGAAGGCGGTCGGCCAGCTCGCCGTCTCCCGCCACCCTGACGCGGCCGGACCGCACGCCCTCGGCGAAGGAGAGCCGTCCGGCGAGGAGGGCTTCGCAGGCGTCGGCCTGTAGTACGACCCGGGCATCGGCCTTCTCCGCCGGCCCGTCGCCGTAGACCGGGAAACCGCCGCCGGTGCGCAGGTGGAACGTTCCCGTCTCCAGGACCACGTCGACGACGCCGGCGAGGCCGCCCGCCGCTTCGGCCAGCGGCCCGAGCAGCGGGAGGGCGTGCCAGTGCGCACGCACGGCGTCGGTGGGCTGCCGTTCCGCGAGCGCCGGCGCGCCCCATTCCGCGAGTGCGGCCAGGACGGGCCGGAGCTGCCGTCCGCGCGGGGTGAGTTCGTAGACGTAGGAGGCGGCGGGCGGGGGGAGGCGGTGGCGTTCGGCCAGGTTCTCGCGCTCCATGTCCTTGAGGCGGGAGGCGAGGACGTCGGTGCTGATGCCGGGCAGGTCGGCGTGGAGGTCGGTGTAGCGGCGGGGTCCGGCGAGCAGTTCCCGGACGATCAGCAGGGTCCACCGGTCGCCGACGGCGTCCAGGGCCCGGGCTGCGGCGCAGTAGTGGTCATAGCTTCGGCGGCGGGGCATGGACAGCAGTCTAGAGAAAACATTGGACTTGCCAAGCTCCTACTTGGTAAAACCAAGTAAGCAACGAAGCCCTGGGAGGCCACCGCATGGAGTTCCGGCAGTCGAGCAAGCTGAGCGAGGTCTGTTACGAGATCCGCGGGCCGGTGATCGAGCACGCCAACGCCCTGGAGGAAGCGGGCCACAGCGTGCTGCGCCTGAACACCGGCAACCCGGCGCTGTTCGGGTTCGAGGCGCCGGAGGAGATCGTCCAGGACATGATCCGGATGCTGCCGCAGGCCCACGGCTACACCGACTCGCGCGGCATCCTCTCCGCCCGGCGCGCGGTCGCCGGACGGTGCCGGGCGATGGGCGTCCCGGACGTCGAACCCGACGACGTCTTCCTGGGCAACGGCGTCTCCGAACTGGTCACCATGGCCGTCCAGGCGCTGCTGGAGGACGGCGACGAGATCCTCATACCGGCCCCGGACTTCCCCCTGTGGACGGCGGTGACCACCCTGGCCGGCGGGCGTGCCGTGCACTACCTGTGCGACGAGTCCGCCGGCTGGTACCCGGACCTCGACGACCTGGCCGCGAAGATCACCGACCGCACCAAGGCCCTCGTGATCATCAATCCCAACAACCCGACGGGCGCGGTGTACCCGCGCGAGGTCGTCGAGGCGATGCTCGACCTGGCCCGCCGCCACGGGCTGATGGTCTTCGCCGACGAGATCTACGACCAGATCGTCTACGACGATGCCGTGCACCACCCCGCGGCCTCCCTCGCCCCCGACCTGGTCGTGCTGTCCTTCGGCGGCCTGTCCAAGACGTACCGGGTGGCGGGGTTCCGCTCGGGCTGGCTGGTGGTCACCGGACCGCGGCAGCACGCGCGGAACTACCTTGAGGGGCTGACCATGCTGGCCTCCATGCGCCTGTGCCCCAACGCGCCCGCGCAGTACGCCATTCAGGCCGCGCTCGGCAGCCCCGGCTCCATCGGTGAGCTGACCGCCCCCGGCGGCCGGTTGCACGAACAGCGCGACCGGGCCTGGCAGAAGCTCAACGAGATCCCCGGTGTCTCGTGCGTCAAGCCGCAGGGCGCGTTGTACGCGTTCCCCCGCATCGACCCCGCCGTACACAAGATCCACGACGACGAGCAGTTCGTCCTGGACCTGCTGCTGCGCGAGAAGATCCAGGTCGTGCAGGGCACCGGCTTCAACTGGCCGTCCCCCGACCACTTCCGCATCCTCACCCTGCCGTACGCCGACGAGCTGGAATCGGCGATCGGCAGGATCGGCCGCTTCCTGGCCGGCTACCGGCAGTCCTGACGGCGGCGCCCGTGTCATGACCCCGGCTCTCAGACCGGTCCCGTCAGCTCCCCTGCGATGAGGTCCCGCATGACCTCGCTGGGGCCGGCGGCGATGGTCGCGGCCCGTGCGTCGCGGTAGGTGCGTGCGGCTTCGGAGTCTTCCTCGTAGCCGGCGGAGCCGTGCAGCTGGAGGCTTGTGTCGGCCAGGCGGCAGGCCAGTTCGGTGGTGTGCAGCTTGGCCATCGCGCAGGCGGCGACCGCGAGTTCGCCTTGCTGGAGGCGCCAGGCGGTGTGGTGGACCAGGCTACGGGCCGCCTCCAGCTCCGTGGACAGGTCGGCGAGCCGGTGCCGCAGCGCTTGCAGACCTGCGAGCGGGCCGTCGAAGAGCCGTCGTGCGCGCGCGAAGCGAAGAGTCTGTTCGAGGCAGCGGTCCATGCCTCCCAGCGCGAGGCAGGCGGCTGCGAGCCGCTCGGTCTGGAGTCCGCGCATCAGGTAGTAGAAGCCGCTGTCCTGCCGCCCGACGAGGTTGCCCGCGGGGACGCGCACCCGGTCGTACGTCACTCTCGCCGTGTCGGCCGCGCGCCAGCCGAGGGTGGGCTGAGGCTGCGCGGTGACGCCGGGAGCGCCCGCGTCGACGACCAGGAGCGAGAGACCGGTACGGCCGCGGTGCCCGTCGTGGGCCGCGGGGGTGGTACGCACGGCGGCGACGTGGAAGTCGGCGGTGGTGCCGTTGCTGACCATGCTCTTCGTCCCGTTCACCACGTAGGCGTCCCCGTCCCGTACGGCGGTGGTGGCCATGCGGGACAGGTCGGAGCCCGCACCGGGTTCGGTGAGGGCCAGCGCCGCGACGCGCTCGCCCCGTACGGAGGGCGCCAGGTAGGCGGCCCGCAGCGCCGGGCTGCCGACGGCCGCCAGGTAGTGCGTGGCCATGTAGGCGTGCACCGCGACGGCCGCGCGGAACCCGCCGTACCCGGTGCGGCCCAGCTCCTCCAGGAAGACGACCGAGGTGAACAGGTCGCGGCCGGTGCCGCCGTCCTCGCGTGTGTGCAGGAGGCCGAGGAGGTCGTGGCCGCCGAGGTTCTTCCAGAGCCGGCGCGGCAGGCGGCGCTCCCGCTCCCAGGTGTCGGCGGCGCCCTCGGTCTCGGCTGCCAGCACCGCGCGCACGTGCAGGCGGAAGGCTTCGTGCTCGGCGGTGAAGTACGGGGAGGTGGGGGTGCTCATCGGCCGTCCTTGGTCTCACCGGAGGTACGGGGGTGCGGGCACGACGCCATGGCGGGGGCCGCGGTCAGTTCCGCGTACAGCATCGCCAGGAAGGTCCCGCCGTCTTCGTGGAGGGTGAAATGCCCTCCTGGCATGCGGCGTGCGCGCAAGCCCTGCGGTGCGTACCGCTGCCAGCCGGCGACCGCTTCGGGCGGCGCCATGGGGTCGTCGGCGGCGGCGAAAGTCGTGAGGGGCACGGCGAGCGGGAGCGGCCGGCGCCACGGCCAGGTCCGGGCCAGCTCCAGGTCGGCTCGCAGCATCGGCTCCAGCATCTTGAGCAGTACGCGGTTGCGCAGCACCTCGGGCGGTGTGCCCGCCAGGTCGGCGAGTTCGGTGGCGACGTCGTCGGCGGACGGGCCGCGGTCACCGGTGTGCGGTGGTGGTACGTCAGGAGCGCGGCAGCCCGCGAGGACCAGGCGCTCGGGCGGGTGCGGTGCGGGCCGGCCGCCGGGGTGAACGCCGGACTGCGACGCCGTTGCCAGTTCGTAGGCGAGCATGCCGCCCAGGCTGTGCCCGAACAGGGCGTACGGCGGCCGCACTTCCCCGGCCAGGGCGCCGCTCACCGCGTCCACCAGGCCCGTCCCGGAGGTGAAGGGACGCTCCCGTACGCGGTTCTCCCGGCCCGGCAGTTGGACGGCGACGAGTTCGACGTCCGGCGGCAGGAGCTCGGCCCAGCTCCTGAACAGCGAGGCTCCGGCGCCCGCGTGCGGTACGCAGACGAGCCGCAGGGCAGCACGCGGCCGTGGCAGGGGCCGCTGGAAGAGCGGGCCCGGCGACAGTGTCACGAGGCCCCTGACCGGCTGGCGGACGCCGTACCGTCCGTGGCGCCCGCCGCCCGGAGACCGGCGTCGAGGGCCGCGGCGAGTTCCGCGAAGGATTCGGCGGTGAAGAGCAGGTCGGGTTCCAGTACGTCCGCTCCCAGCCGGTCTTCCAGCAGTGTCAGCAGGCGGACCGCGGTGAGGGAATTGCCGCCGAGAGCGTAGAAATTGGCGTCCGGGCGGGCGGTGCCGGCGCCGAAGACCTCCGCCCATGCCTCGGCCAGCACGGTGGCTCCCGGGCCGTCCGCGGGCCGGGGCGCGCCGGTGTCCCGCGCGCCGGTGGCGCGCCGGGCCGCGGCGAGCTCCGGTACGACGACGAAACGGCCGGGAGCGGCGAGACCCGGTGCGCTCCGGGCGAGGAGGTCCCGGAGCTCCCGTTCCAGGACCCGCAGGGTGGGGCCGCCGGGCCCGAAGGACGACGCGGGCGGCGGATGCCCGGCACGGGCGCGCGGCGCACGGGCGTAGACGTTGTGGCAGGGCGTCAGCACGAGCCGGGGGTCCTGGTCGTGGAAGACCTCGAATCCCCGCGCTTCCAGCAGGCGGACGACCTCGAAGAGCCGCCCGTCGATGTCGTGCACTTCCATGGCGATGCGGTCGATGCGGTCCCACAACGCGTCGTCGATGCCGGCCAGGACGTCGGCCTCGGCCTTCTCCACGTCGATCTTCAAAAGGTCGATCCGGTCCACCCGCTGCTCGGCCGCCAGCCGGGTGAGCGTACTGACGGCGCAGCGGCGGGGCTGCGCGGCCAGCCGGTCGGCGGCGAGCCTGGCCAGCTGCGGTTCGTGGCCGCCGTCGCCGGTGACGAGGTAGCGCCGCAGGACGTCGATGTCCTCGTCGGGCCGCGCGTACCGCCCCGACATGACGCTGTTGCCCGGATAGTAGGTGAAGTCGGTCTCCCCCGCCGCGCTGCCGAGGGCGCTCTTGACCACGGTGACGTCGAGTCCGTACAGCTCGGCGTTGCGGGCGACGGCCGCGGCGAGTTCGGCGACGGGTTCCACGGCGATGATCCGGGCCCCTGGGCTCACCAGACCGGCGCGCAGGGTGAACATGCCGATGTTGGCCCCCACGTCCACCACGGTCGCCCGTTCCGGCACGGTGATGCCGTGCCGGAGGTAGGCGTTGTCGAGGAAGATCTCCCGGTACAGGAAGTCGGTCTCGGTGCGGTTGACTCCGGCGACGCGCAGGTCGTCCGCCGGTTCGTGCCAGTCGGTACGGTCCCCTTCACCGCCGGCCCCGGCACGCACGGACCGGTGCAGGAGTGCGGCGGCGTCCGGGTCGGGCACGAGGAAGGCGGTCGGTTCGGGGGCGTCGAGGACGACGGCGTCCAGGACGGCGGGGTGGGTCCGCAGTGCCTCCGCCAGAGCGGTCGTGCCGGTGTCGGCCGGGCCGGTCATGCGCCCTCCCTTGCGTGTCGCGTGGGCGTCGCGGGTGCCCGGGTGAAGTCCGTCAGGACGCGTACGAGCGCGGGCGCCGCGTCGAACGCGGTCAGGTGGTTGCCGTGCGGCATCATCCGCAGCGTGGAGCAGGACAGGTGCCGCGCGACGTGTACGGACCCCTCGGGGTGTGCGGTCGTGTCCTGGTCGCTGGAGACGACGAGCGTGGGCTGCCGTACCTCTTCGAGGAGCGGCCGGCAGTCCGTGGTCATGATCTCGCCGTTGAGCTGCCCGTAGCGGTGCATCAGCGCCGCCGAGGCGTAGGGATGGAGGAGGTGGTGGGCGATGTCGGCGCGCAGGGCGTCCAGCGCCTGCGGTCTGCGCATCATGCGGTGCAGGCCCAGGGCGTTGCGTGGGCTGCGGCCCGCCATCGCCAGCAGGTTCTGCACATCGCGTTGGTGGGGTGTCTTCGCGGCGTCGCCGCCCAGTTCGTAGTCGCCGTGCCACAGGCTGAGGGAGGCGACGCGCGGCGAGGCTGCCGCGGCCGCAAGCGCGATGGCCGCGCCGCCGCACAGGCCCATGACGTGGGCTTCTTCGATGCCGAAGCCGTCGAGTACGGCCACGACGTCGGCCGCCTGCGCCGCGAGGTCGTAGCGGTTCATGGGAGGCAGCCCCGGGGCGTCCGCGCCCGCGAACATGCCGCGGCTCTCCCAGGTCACCACGTGCCGTACGCCGGCCAGCGCCCGCAGCCAGGGGGCGGCCAGGCCGACGGGCATGCCGACGGCGGGCACCACCACGACGGCCGGCAGGTCAGGCGCCCCGGCTTGGTAGCCCCGCAGGGGTGCGCCGTCGTGGGAGCGCAGCGCGACCGGGCGGCCCGGCGGGCCCGCCCGCGCCACGGCCACCGCGCGGCCCGCCGCCTCGGGGTCCGCCGCCTCGGGGTCCGCGCCGAAAGCCGCCACCGGTGACGCCGTCTCCAGGGCGCGGGAGAGGTGCGCGCTGACGGCCAGTTCGACGGACCAGAGTTCGTCGTCGGGGGCGGCCGGGGTGAGCCGGGGGACGCCCAGCTCGGCGGTGAGCGCGTCGACGGTTGCCAGGAACGCGCTGCGGGCACCGGGGGCCAGGCCCGGGGGCGGTGCCACGCGTAGAGGTTCGGTGACCGCCCCCAGCAGCGGTTCCAGGTCGGTCAGGGCTGCCGCGAGCCGGTGCACCGGGGTGGTACCGGTGATCTCGCCCGGCCGCGCCGGTGCCGCGCCGGGCGTGGTGTCCGTCATCTCTGGTCCGGTTCCCTTCCCCTCGACGCGGGCCCTCGGTGGCCCGGCACGTCCTCAGGCTTCCGGGCGGAAGGGGCGGCCGCGCGTGGTGTGCGTCGCGATGCGGTTGTGGTCGTAGGTGTTCTCGCCGTGGACCAGGACCGCGCCGTAGCGCTCCAGGCTCACCCGGCCGCCGTACTCCTCGATGACGTCCGTGCCCGGGTAGATCTGCACGGAGGTGGGGACGTAGCGGGCGGCGAAGCCCATCCGCATGTCGCGGCTGCGCCCGCTGTGCGGGTGGGAGGCGTGCATCATCGTGGACCAGAAGACGATGAACTGGCCGGCCCGCATCTCCATGCTCACGGCCTTGGACTCGTCGGGCGTCCAGTTCTCGTCGATCTGGAGCTCGCGGTAGTCGTAGCCGAAGAACCCGCGGCGGACGCCGTCCTTCTCGACGGAGTTGACCTTGTCCGGGGTGTAGTGCATGCGCTTGGTCTCGTCGTAGAACATGGTGCGGTGGGTCCCGGGGATGAACTGCAGGCATCCCATGTCCGCGCTGGCCTCGGTGAAGGCGCACCAGACGGTGATCGTGCCGCCGAAGTCGGAGCCGCCCGGCCACTGGATCTGCGGGCTGCCGGAGGCGTTGGCGAAGGTGTCGGCCTGGTGCCAGTCGGTTCCCTCGTCGCCCGGGTACTTCGGGAAGAACTCGGTGCGCCAGCACAGCACGTCGGGGCCGAGGATGCGGCTCACCCGGTTGACGATCTCCGGCCTGGTGATGTGGCCGGCCAGGAAGTCAGAGTCCAGGTGGCGGTCGTAGTTGGCGATGTTGGTGGTGCCGGACACCGCGGCCTCGTCCTGGTAGACGGCGGCGCTGCGGTCGAGCAGCCGCAGCCGCTCGCGCCGCCAGATGTCCTTGATCTCGTCCGGTTCGTAGAGCGTGAAAGGACCGGCGTAGCCGCGTGCGTGGAAGTCCGCCAGCTCTTGCGCGTCGAGCGCGAAGTCCTCGGCCTGCGACGTCATTCGTGCTCCTCGGTCCGTGGGCGGGTGGCGTCCGGCGCCGTGGCGGCGTCCACGTGGGAGGCGAGGCTGCCCACGGTCGCTCCCTCGATCAGGACCGTGATGTCCAGGTCCGTTCCGAAGGCCGTGTTGACCTGCTCGAACATGCGCAGCAGGGTCAGCGAGGTGCCGCCGAGGTCGAAGAAGTCGGCGTCGGGGGCGACGTCCTCGGTGTCGAGGACGGTGCGCCAGATCGCGGTGATGCGCTCCTGGGTGGTGGCGTGCGGGGCTGCCGGGCCGTCCGCCGGGAGGCCCGCCCGGCCGGTGGGCCGGTGGCCGTTGCCGGCGAGGGCCAGCAGTGCCGCGCGGTCGGTCTTGCCGTGGGGGGTGAGCGGCAGGGCGTCCAGCCGCTCGTAGGCGGAGGGGCGCAGGTGGGCGGGGAGGGTGCCGGCGAGGTCGCGCAGTTCGCCGACGAGTTTTTCGTACGCGCCGTTGGCGGCCGTTCCGGCCGGGACGACGTAGGCGATCAGCCGGACGTCGTCCTCCCCGTAGTCCCGGGGCAGGACGGCGGCGGACGCCACCGAGGGGTGCCCGGTCAGCAGGGCCTCGACCTCGCCCGGCTCCACCCGGAAGCCCCGGATCTTGATCTGGTCGTCGGTGCGCCCCAGGTAGCCGTACTGGCCGTCGCCGAGGCGGACCACCCGGTCCCCGGTGCGCAGGACGCGGTGTGCGGCACCATCCGAGGAGAAACGTTCCCGCGTCAGTTCGGTCCTGCCCAGGTACCCGCTCGCCACGCCCGGACCCTCGATGTACAGCTCCCCCGGCTGCCCGTCGGGCACCGGTTCGCCGTCCGGGCCCCGTACGTGGAACGTGAGGTCCGGCAGCGGGACCCCGATGGGGCTCGGCCCTCCCGCGTCGAGGTCCGCGCGCAGCACGCGCCGGTAGGAGGCGTGCACGGTGGCCTCGGTGATGCCGTACATGTTGACCAGCCGGGGCCGCTCGTCGCCGTGCCGGGCGATCCAGTCGCGCAGCGTGGTGGGGTCGAGCCGTTCGCCGCCGAGCACGACGGTACGCAGGTGGTCCGGCGACCGCGTGGCCCGCGCGTCGGCCGCGGCCAGGCGCCGGAAGGAGGACGGAGTCTGGTTGAGGACCGTGACGCGCTCCGAGCACAGCAGCTCGTGGAAGGCCGCCGGGGAACGGGCCACGTCGCGCGGTACGACGACCAGCCGCCCGCCGTGCAGCAGCGCCCCCCACATCTCCCACACGGAGAAGTCGAACGCGGCCGAGTGGAAGACGGTCCACACGTCGTCGGGGCCGAACCCGAACCAGTCGCGGGTCTCCGAGAAGAGGCGCACGACCTGCCGGTGGGCGATCGGGACGCCCTTGGGCTCGCCGGTGGAGCCCGAGGTGTAGATGACGTAGGCCGGGTCCGTCCCTCTCGGGGGTGAAATCTCGGCACGGGGCGGCCCGTCCGCCGGCAGCCGGTCCAGCCGGACGGTCCGCACCTCGGAGCCGGCGACCGACGCGGCGAGGTCCGACGAGGTCACCACGGCGGCCGCGCCGCTGTCGCGCAGGGTCCACCGCAGGCGCTCGGCCGGGTGATCGGCGTCCATGGGCACATAGGCCGCACCGCACTTGAGGACGGCGAGCAGCCCCGCCACCATTCCGGATTCGCGGGCGACGCACAATCCGACGCGATGGCCCGGTGTGACCCCGGCCGCGACGAGTTCTCCGGCGATCACCTCGGATCTCGCGTCGATTTCCTGATAGGTGAATTCGCCGTCTTCGGCGGTCACCGCCACCCGGCTCGGGTACTTGCGGGCCACCGCCCTGAAAAGCTCGGTCAGGGAAATGTCCGGGCCACCGGAAGAAAATCCGTCGACCGCCGCTTCACGCTGGTCACGACTTGCTCCGCTGATGGTGCTCACACGGCCCCTCGGAGAATTCGGGATGCGTATCGGGATCACACAAAGAATTGTGGGTACACGGGTCGGCACGACCGTCGAATTAGGCTTGCATTTTCACTCGTGGAACGTCAACCCCTCGCCGAACGGCACGCGGAGTTGGCCGGTATCGACGGGAGAACGAAACTCCCCCGGCACAGGAGCCCCAAAAGCCCCGGGCGATTCCGGCCGGGCACCGGTGGCCCCCGGCCGGACCGGCCCGCGGCCGGAGGCCCCGCCGGAGCCCGCGGCCGCGCCGCCTCGATCAGCCCGCGTGGCGCAGGGCGCTGCGCACCAGCCCCTCGGCGAGCAGGCGTTCCTCCAGTGCCAGGACGGCTTCCGCGGCCTCCTGCGGCTCCCGGCTCGCGACGGCCACCAGGCCCCAGCGGGACGGTACCGAGGTGATCGCCCGGGAGTACTCTCCGGCGCCCGCGGCGGCGACGGCGGCTTTCAGCCTCGGCAGGTCCGTGCCCCCGGTGGGCCGGATCACCTTCGTGGCCGCGTGGACACCCGCGCCACGCACCTCACGGGCCTCGCGGAGGAAGGCCCGTACGTACTCCGCCCCGTTGGACGACAGGTTCAGGTCCTGCATGCCGACCACGGGCCGCTCCCTGAACCGTCCGCCGATCCGGGCGATGGCAAAGTCCACTCCCCCCTTGACGAAGCCGAGGCTGCGGCCGCCGCCCTCGAAGGCCGCCAGCAGGCTCCGCATGCCCTCCCGTACGAAGCGGAACTGCTCCACCGTCACGCCGAGGTTCCGGCAGCTGCTCTCATCGATGTACACGCTGCCTTCCCAGACGCTGCCGCGCGTGATCTGGAGCGTCGCCCCGTCGGCCAGCCGTCCGGCGACGACGTGGGTGGACGGCGCGAGGATGAACTCGTAGCCGCGGACGGCGTGCCGCAGATAGTCGGTATGCGCCTCCAGGACGTAGTCCTCCTCGGTCTCCATCGCCTGGCGCGCCAGGGCACCGAGCGCCTCGTCGTCGTCCAGCCGGACGCCGGTCCTGATCCTGCTGCCGGTCAGTCCCGTGGCCGGTTTGAAGCAGCCCAGCGGCAGGCCGTAGCGCTCGCGCAACAGGCGCGCGGCCCCCGCGACACGCGCCGCCACCTCAGCGGGGGACGCTCCGGACCGGCTGATCGAGTAGCCCGGGACCCGCGGCAGGGCGATGCCGAACTCGTGGTGGAAGGGGGTCAGGCGGGACTCCGCCGCGAGCAGCTCGTCGGGATCGGTCCGGGGGCCGGCGCCGGACATCCCCTCGGCCTCGCCGACGGTGGGGTACAGCGTCGTCTTGTGGTTCCACCGGCGTCCGATCTCGGGGCCGTTGGCGTCCACCCGCAGACGGGCCAGCCCTGCCGTACGGCGCATCCAGACCAGCAGGATCTGCGCCTCCAGGTCGAGCGCGAAGAGGCGCACCACGCTGTGGGGTGCCTCCCTCAGCCGGCTCACCACACGGCGCAGGCCGGCGGAGAGCCCGGCCGTCTCATACGCCGTGGCCTGCGTCAGCAAGGCGTGGGTGAGGTAGTAGAACTCCAGCCCCGGCACCTCGACCGCGTCCACGTCGGCCTGGGCGACCGCCTGGCGCCACGGTTCGGTGCGGCCTACGACGAGGTCGCCGGGCCCCGCCAGATACACCGCGCGTGCCTCGTTGTACGCCGCGAAGTCGTCCGGCGACGTGCCCTGGGCGAGGTGCGCCACGTCGGCCTCGAAGCACGATTTGAGGCTGGTGGCGGCACCGATGACGACAGCGGGGACCTCGCAGCGCAGGGCGCCGTACGGTTCGAGTTCCTCGCGGGCCGCCGCCGGTACCTCGGACAGGCCGAGGCCGAGCAGCCGGTGGGAGATGTCCTGCAACTCCTCCCGCGACAGCACGGCCGGGCCGGTGCAGAAGCCCTCCCACGGCACCGCACGGCCGTCCGGGGTGACGACCTTCGCGGAAGTGCTGACGGGCGGCGCAGCGGAGGGGCTGGTGTGTGCCTGCAACGTGGTCTCCTGACGGAAGTGGGCGAGCGTGACCGGCCGGCTGCCCCAAGGGGCACGGCCGGAGGCGCGAGCAAGCCGTGGCAACAAGTCCGTACCCACATGTGTCAACGTGTTCCGGCCCTCCGGGTGTCGCCCCGGCCGGGCGGCCGTACCGGACCGGTGCGGGTGTTGGCCGGAACGGTGGGGTGGGTTCGGCTCCGGCGCGTGGAATCCTTCGGGGACCGACGAGGGAGAGAGGCGCCGGCATGACCGAGACGTACCTGCCCGTGCAGCCGAGTGACGCACGGCTTCCCGATTTCACCGGCCTGCCGCTCGGCGAGCTGGCGGCCGCCACGGAACACCCGGTGCTGATCGCGCTTCTGCCCGGCGTCCGCGAACGCCTGGCCGACTCGGACACCGTCGCGTTCTACGACGACGGGCCGCCCCCGGACCTGCATGGGTGAGGTGGGCTCCCCCGTTCCTTTCCGGCAGTTCGTGCTCAAGGTGCACAGCAGGTGCAACCTCGCATGCACCTACTGCTACGTCTACCAGGGCCCCGACCAGAGCTGGCGGAAGCGCCCCGCCCGGGTGCCCGAGGACACCATGCGCCGCACGGCGGAGCGGATCGCCGAACACGTCAGCGCGCACGGGCTGCGTGCGATACGCGTCGATCTGCACGGCGGGGAACCGCTGCTCGCCGGACCCGCCGCACTGATCGGCTATGCGCGGACCGTCCGGGAAGCCCTTCCCGACGACTGCGCCGTGGCCGTTTCGGTGCAGACCAACGGCACGCTGCTCACCGCCGACGCCCTGCGGCGGCTCGCCTCGGCCGGCCTCATCATCGGCCTGAGTGTCGACGGCGGCAGCGCCCGGCTCAACCACCGGCGCGTCGACCACGCCGGCCGTTCCTCGTGGCCCGCGGTACGGCGAGCGGCCGGGCTGCTGGCCGGTGCCCCCGCCGCGTACGGGGGCATCCTGTGCACCATCGACGTGGACACCGACCCTGCTGACGTCTACCGGTCACTGGTCGCACTGGCACCGGCCAGCCTCGACTTCCTCCTTCCGTACGGCAATTGGAGCGAGCCGCCGCCCGGTATCGGCCCGTTCGCCGGCCCCGCGGGCCGGGTGGCGCGCGCCGTTCCCTACGGGGAGTGGCTGGCCCGCGTCTTCGACCTGTGGTGGGACTCGTCGCCGGGCAGCCGCCCGCCCGTACCGGTCCGCCTGTTCGGGGAGATCGTGGCGTTGCTGCTCGGGGCGGCGAGCCGGTCCGAGTCGGTGGGGCTGTCCCCCTTGGCCGTAGTGGTGGTCGACACCGACGGTTCCGTCCAGCGCATCGATTCCCTCAAGTCGGCCTACGCAGGCGCGCCCGACCTGGGTATAAACGTCTTCCGGCACGACTTCGACGAAGCCCTCAACCACCCCCGCACCGTGGCCGCCCAACGGCGGGGGCCGGCCACGCTCTGCGAGGGTTGCCGGCGCTGCCCCGTCGTCGGCGTCTGTGGTGGCGGCAGGTACACCGACCGCTACGTGGACGGCTCGGGCTTCGACCACCCTTCGGTGTACTGCGCGGATCTGGAGCACCTGATCCGCCACATCGGCGACCGGCTACGGCAGACCGTGGGCGGCGCGCCCGTCACCCGATATTGATTTTGAATGTGGACGTGGTGTTGCGGATGTTCTCCGCGTTGTCCCGCAGGGTCAGACCGCGGAACGTCGCCTGCCCCACGGCCGGCCCCTGTCCCGGCTCCGGCTGCTCGTTGGCCCAGATCCCGAAGCCGGACCTGGCGTCGTACTCGTCGCCGCTCTTCCGCGCCCCGGAGACGGTCACGCCCGTCAGCTCCGTGTCCTCGACCGGGTTCTGCGGCCGCTGGCCAGCGTAGTTCGTCTGGAACATGATGCCGTGGTACGTCGGGTCGGTGATCTCGGCGTTCTTCACCCGGATGCCCCGGAAGGGCTTGGAGGCCGAGAAGAACCAGATGCCGGGGAAGGTCTGGCCGTTCCAGAAGTGGCCGCCCGCGCGCTCGACGCGGAGGTTTTCGAGCGTGGTGTGCCCGGGGCCGAAGCCGTTCGCCGGGTATCCGAAGTCCAGCGAGGAGAGGGTCACTCCCGAGTAGACCAGGGTGTCCGCGACGCGGATGTTGCGGAAGGTGTTGAGCTGGCCGCCGTAGACGGCCAGGCCCGCGGCCCGCCAGGTGAGCTTGGAGGTGAGGTTCTCGTAGACGTTGTCGCGCTGCTCGCCGCCGCCCGAGTCGAGCGCGGAGAACAGTGCGAAGGAGTCGTCGCCGGTGGCCCTGGCCTCGTTGTTGGTCACCAGGTTGCCGGTGGAGCCGTTGGTCATGTTCAGGCCGTCGGCGAAGGTGTCGCGGATGCGGTTGTTCTTGATGGTCATCCGGTCGGTGTTGGCGCCCCAGTAGAGGCAGACCATGTGCTCGGCCCAGATGTTGTCGATGGTGATGCCGGAGATGTTCTGGAAGTCGAAGACCTTGCCGGGGCCGTCGATGCGCGAGGTGTAGTTGCCGAAGTACGCGAAGCCGGCGAACGTGGAGCCGTCGGCGCCGTCGGCGGCGCGGAACCCGACGTCGGTGTTCTGCTGGCCGGCCGGGGCGTGGAAGCGGGTGAACCAAGGGCCGGCGCCGAGCACCTTCACCGGCTTGAGGTAGACCTGGAACTTGCTCGACGTCTGGTAGTCGCCCGGTGGCAGGTAGACGCCCTGGATCTTGCCGGTGGTATCCATCCGTGCCTTGTCCAGCGCGTTCTGCACGTCCTGGTGACCGAACCCGGCCGGTTGCACGAACGCCTGCGGGTCGGGGTTCGGCGCCGCCGCTGCCTTCTCGAAGTCGACGAAGTCGATCGCGTACGAGGAGGAGTTGCCCGCGTCCTTCTGGAGGCGGATCTTGCTGCCCGCCGGCACGGTGCGGCCGAGGTCGAGGTGCGCCTCGTCGTAGATGTGCCGGGCCGGGCCCGCGCCCGGATCGTTGACCGGGGACGCCTCGGGGCCGTACAGCCAGGCGTACTTGGACGTCAGGCCGAGCGGCCTCGCCTGCACGCCGTCCACGTAGACGTCCAGCGTCGCGTCCGTTCCGCCGCCGCCCGGCGCGTCCGGTATGGAGAACCGGGTGACCAGGGTGTTGGTCGCCACGGGGGTGGTGAACTCCACGTACTGGCCGGTCTGCGTCAGCGTCACGGCCTTGCGCCCCGACGCCTCGCCCGCCAGGTCGCCGATCTTCCGGTTCGGTCCGACCACCCGGGCGCCGCCGCCGAGGGCGCCGGTCTCGGCTTCGACGGTGGTGTACGGCATGGTGGCGCCGGTCGCGGCCTTGGCCGTGGCGCCCTGCGGCCGGGGCATTCCGCGCGGCGGGGTGAACGCGGCACGGGAGGAGCCCTCGCCCGCCGCGACGGTGCGCGTGGCCGTGCGGCTGTCCGGGGACTGGTTGCCGGCCGCGTCCCGGGCCCGCACGGTGTAGCGGGTCGTCTGCCGGGTGCCGCCGGGCGCCGTGGTGTCCGTCCAGTGCGTCGCCGTCGCGGGCAGCCCGGTGCGCAACCGCCCGTCGGCGTAGACGTCGTACCCGGACACGCCGGGGGTGTGTTCCCAGCGCAGCGTCGCACCGTCCAGGCGGAGGCCGTGCGGCGCCTTCGGGGGTGTGGTGTCGCCGGACGTCGCGTCGTACGCCGTGAATCGACCCAGCCGGGGTACGCCGACGACGCGGACGTAGCGCAGCGGGGTGCCGCCCAGGGGCAGCGTCACCTTGCCCTCGCGGGCCCGGACGTCGGACAGGTCGACGAAGTCGCGGCCGTTGGCGGAGCCCTGGACCTGGACCTGCCGGGCCCCGCCGGGCAGCTCGAACTCGACCCGGTCCAGGCGGCGGGTGGCGCCGAGGTCGGTTGTGGCGCTTGCGCCGGCCGCCTCGACGGCCGTCCCGCCGCCCGGCGCGGCCCCGGCGGAGGCCGTCTGCCAGCCGGTCAGCGCCAGTCCGGCGCCGAGCGCGGCGGCCAGTACGGGCCGCCAGGCTCTTCTGCGTGGTGTGGTGCGCCGAGTGCTGTCTTCTGTGGTGCCCATGACTTTCCCTTCTGTGGGGAGGGGCAGCGGTCGTGCGCGGGTCAGGCCCGCAGCCAGACCGCCGTGTCCTGCGGCAGCGTGCCCTCCGGTGTCAAGGGGCCGCTCGCCAGCAGGAGTTCGCGGTGCGCGGGGAGCGCGATCGCCTGCGTGCCGAAGTTGACCACGCACAGCAAGGCGCCGCCGTCGCCGTCGCCGTCGCCGTCCGGAAGCGTCCGTGCGAAGGACAGCGCGTGCGGCGTGTCCGCCGGCAGCCAGCGCAGCGGGCCCGCGTCCCGGAAGGAGCGGCGCAGCCGCAGCGCGGTCCGGTACAGCGCGAGCATCGAGTCCGGGTCGCCGGCCTGCCGCTCTGCCGCGTACCGCGGCCAGCCCGCCGGGCACGGCAGCCAGCTCGGGCCGTCGCCGTCGGCGCGCCAGGGCAGCGGCACCCGGCAGCCGTCCCGGCCCGGGTCCACGCCGCCGGAGCGGGCGTGCATCGGGTCCTGGACCAGCTCACGCGGGATCTCTGCCTCCGGCAGGCCCAGCTCCTCGCCCTGGTAGAGGTAGACGGAGCCGGGCAGGGCCAGGGTGAGCAGCGCGGCGGCGCGTGCCCTGCGGGTGCCCAGTGCGAGGTCGGTGGGGACGCCGAAGCGCTTGCGCTCGAAGGCGAAGCCGGTGTCCTCGGCCCGTCCGTAGCGGGTGACCGTACGGGTCACGTCGTGGTTGGCCAGCACCCAGGTGGCGGGGGCGCCGACGGGGGCGTGCGCGGCCAGCGTGAGGTCGATGGACGCGCGCAGCCCGGCCGCGTCCCAGGGGCGGGCCAGGAAGTCGAAGTTGAAGGCGGTGTGCAGCTCGTCGGGGCGCAGGTAGCGGGCGAAGCGTTCGGGGTCGGGCAGCCAGATCTCCCCGATCAGCACGGCCCCGTACTCCTCGGCCAGCCGCCGCCAGGAGCGGTAGATCTCGTGCAGCTCCGGCCGGTCGTGGAAGGGGTGGGGGCCGCCGTCGCCGGGCATGTCGGGCAGTCCTTCGGCCTTGGCGAGCAGCGCGGCGGAGTCGATCCGTACGCCCGCCGCGCCGCGCTCCAGCCAGAACCGCAGCACGTCCTCGTGCTCCTGGCGCACCTTCGGGTGGCTCCAGTCGAGGTCCGGCTGCTCGGGAGAGAACAGGTGCAGGTACCACTGGCCGTCCTCCGTGCGCGACCAGGGCACGCCGCCGAACTCGCTCACCCAGTCGTTCGGCGGTCCGGGCGAGGGCGGCCGGAAGTGGAACAGCTCCTGTTCCGGCGAGCCGGGGCCGGCGGCGAGCGCCGCCTTGAACCACGGGTGCTGGTCCGAGACGTGGTTCGGCACGATGTCGACGATGGTGCGCAGGCCCAGTGCGCGCGCCTCGGCGAGGAGTTGCTCCGCTTCGGCGAGGGTGCCGAAGGCCGGGTCGATGGCGCGGTAGTCGGCGACGTCGTAGCCGCCGTCGGCGAGCGGGGAGAGGTACCAGGGGCTGAACCACAGTGCGTCCACGCCGAGTTCCGCCAGGTACGGCAGCCGGGCGCGCACCCCGGCCAGGTCGCCGGTGCCGTCGCCGTTCCCGTCGGCGAAGGAGCGGACGTACACCTGGTAGATGGCGGCGCTGCGCCACCAGTCCGTTCGGGGCAAAGGAGGAGTCCTTTCTTTCGTACGAGGGGCACGCGGTGTACGGGGCGGGCGGCGGTCAGCCCTTGAGGCTGCCGGCGGCCAGACCGGCGACGATCTGCCGCTGGAAGACCAGGAACAGCGCGATCAGCGGCAGTGAGGCCAGCACCAGGCCCGCCACCAGGCTGTTGAGCGGGGTGTCCTGGGCGACCCGCTGGAGGAAGACGCTCAGCGGCTGCCCGGCCGGGTCCGGCAGCACCAGCAGCGGCCAGAGGAAGTCCTTCCACGCGGCGACGACCGACAGGATCGACACCACGGCGAGGATCGGCCGGGACAGCGGCAGCACGATCCGCCACATCGTGCCGAGCGGTCCGGCGCCGTCGACGCGTGCGGCGTCCAGCAGCTCGTCGGGCACGCGGTCGAAGAAGTTCTTGAGGATGTAGATGGTGAAGGCGTTGGCGGCGGCGGGCAGCCAGACCGCGCTCGGGCTGTCGATCAGGTTGCGGTGGAACAGCGGGACGTCGGCGACCGTGAGGTAGACGGGCACCAGCAGCGCGGTGGCGGGCATCATCAGGGTGACCAGCATCAGTCCCAGCACCACGTTCCCGAACCGGGGCCGCAGCTTGGACAGCGCGTACGCGGCCGGCACCTGCACCGCGAGCTGGATCAGCCAGGCGCCGCCCGCCAGCAGCACCGTGTTGAGGAAGTAGCGGGTCAGGTCCATCTCGCGCCAGGCCCGCGCGTAGTTCTCCGGGTGCCACTCCGCCGGGACGTACGTGGGCGGGTTCTGCGCCAGCTCGGCCGGGGACTTCATCGCGCCGGTCGCGGCCCAGTACAGCGGCACGAGGAAGGCGGCGGTGAACAGCGCCAGCGCCACGGCCAGCGCCGACCAGTAGACCAGCTTGCCTTTGCGCGTCCGCAGTACGGCGGGGCGGACCAGCGTCCGGGGCGATACGGCCATCAGTCCTCCTTGGCGCCGCGGGTGACGCGCAGGTAGAGGGCGGAGAACGCGGCGAGGACGAGGAGGAGCAGCAGGCTGAGCGCGCTCGCGGTGCCGAAGTCGTTGTAGACGAAGGCGTAGCGGTAGATCAGGAACATCACGGTGACCGTGGAGTCGTCGGGCCCGCCGCCGGTCATCACGTACGGCTCGGTGAACACCTGCATCGTCGCGACGATCTGGAGCAGCAGGAGGACCAGCAGCACGAACCGGGTCTGCGGGACGGTGACATGGCGCAGTCGCTGCCACAGGTTGGCGCCGTCCAGTTCCGCCGCTTCGTACAGCTCGCCGGGGATGGTCTGGAGCGCCGCGAGGTAGATCAGCGTCGCGGTGCCCATGTTGGCCCAGGTGGAGACGATCACCAGGGAGACCAGTGAGGTGGACGAGGAGTCGAGCCAGGCCGAGGCCGGCAGGTGGAGGGTGCGCAGGATCTCGTTGAGCAGTCCGGGCCCCGGGTCGTAGAACCACTTCCACATCAGCGCCACGACCACCGGCGGCAGCATCACCGGCAGGTAGACCAGGACGCGGAAGTACGCGCGGGCGTGCCGGAACTCGTTCAGCAGCACCGCGGTCAGGAACGGCACGAGGAAGCCCAGTACCAGCGCGTACGCGGTGAACAGCGCGGTGTTGCGCCATGCCGTGGCCAGCAGGGGGTCGCGGAACAGCTTCTCGAAGTTGGCCAGGCCCGCCCAGGTGTTGCCGGTGGCGAAGTTGACGTGCTGGAAGCCGAGGACGACGTTGCGCACGATCGGCCACCACGAGAAGAGCGCGAAGATCACCACGGCGGCGCACAGGAACCCGTACGCGGTCAGGTGCTCGCGCGCGGAACGGCGGAGGCGGGCGGCGCGCCGCTCCCGCTCCGCGGCGGTGGCCGGCCGCGGGGGCAACGGTTTCTCCAGCGGGGGTGCGGTGGCCATCAGAGCGCGCTGTAGATCTGGTTGACCTTCTTCTCGGCTGTGGCGAGAAGCGCGTCGATGTCGGCATCCTTGTCGGTGAGAACCGCCTGCATCGCGTTGTCGAGCGCGGCATAGACCTGCTGCGCCTCCGGGGGCTCGGTCACGCCGGTGACGTGGGGTGCGGCGTCCGTGAAGGGCTGGTAGTTGCCGACGGGGACGTTGGCGTGCGTGCGCTTGGCCTGCTCCACCCGGTCGCGGACCGAGCCCTTCCAGATGTCGGGGGTGGGCGGCATGGGCAGCCCGACGGGCAGCTTCGCGGCCAGGTTGTCCCGGATGTTCCGCTCGACGAGGTCCGGGTCGAGGTACTTCCACTGGAGCCACTTGATCCCGGCCTTGATCTTCTCCGGCGGGGCCTTGGGGTTGATCATGTAGCCTTCGCCGCCGATCAGGGTCGCCTTGGCGTCGGGTACGGGCGCGAGGCCGTAGTCCTGGTACCTGCCGCCGAACTGCTTGGCGATGACCGTGATGTTGTCGGCGGCGGAGACGTACATCCCGAGTTTGCCGCTGCCCATCATCCGCTGGACGTCCTCGGCCTGGAGCAGCTGCTTGCTGCCCATCGAGTCGTCCTTCCAGCGCATGTCGTACAGGTCCTGGAGGGTGGCCTTGCCCTGCGCCGAGTTGAACGCGGCCTTCCACCGGCCGCCCTGCTCGGTGGCCACCCGGCCGCCGCGCGAGTACAGCTCGGCGGTGAAGTGCCAGCCGCCCTGGTTGTTCTTGGAGAAGTCGGCGTAGCCGGTGGTGTTGCCGCCCAGCTCCGCTATGCGCTTGGCCGCGGCGCGCACGTCCGCCCACGTTCGCGGCGGCTTGTCGGGGTCGAGTCCGGCCTTCGTGAACAGCGCACGGTTGTAGAGCAGGCCCATCGAGTAGTTGGCGGTCGGCAGGCCGTACTGGCGCCCCTGCCCGTCCTGGAAGACCTTCATCAGCGCGTCCTGGACGTCGCCGCGGTGCGGCATGTCCTTGACGTGGTCGGTGAGATCGGCCGCCTGGTGCTTCGCGATCAGGCCGCGGGCGTCGGCGAAGTAGACGTAGAAGACGTCCTCCAGCCTGCCGCCCGCCAGTTTGGCGTTGAAGGTCTTCGGGTCCATGAAGCCTTCGTGCGGGACGATGTCGATGCCGGGGTTCGCCTTCTCGAACTGCTTCACGTGCTTGTCGAAGAGCTCGCGTTCGAACGCCTGCGTCGTGGGCGGCTGCCCGTTGACGGAGAGCCGCACCGTGCCGCCCGGCGCGCCGTCGGTGCCGTCGGTGCTGGTGCCGCAGGCGGTGAGCGCGGTCAGGGACACGGCGGTGGCACCGGCGAGTGCGAGGGAACGGCTTCTCGTGGAGGACATCGGTGAACCCCTCTGGGCGTGGGCGATGCGGCGAGCGGTGGCGCACACTCAAGCACCGGCGTCAGAAGAGCGCAATATCCCATGCATGGGCTGCAAAAGATTGACAGCGAGAAGTCAGCTTTGTTGGCGACCACTTGACGGAGCACCAACCGGGCCGTGTGCCGCACGCGAGGGGGCGGGGCCCGTAGACCCCCGTACGACGAGTTCCGGCTCGAACATGATCTCGTCGCGGACCACTTCCCCGCCGTCGATCTGCGCCGTCAGCAGCTGCACCGCGGCGCGGCCCAGCGCGTCGATCGGCTGGCGGACGGTCGACAGCGGCGGCTCCGTGACCGTCATCAGCGGCGAGTCGTCGTACCCCACCACCGACACGTCCTGCGGGACCCGCAGCCCGCGCCTGCGCGCGGCCCGCACCGCGCCCAGCGCGATGATGTCGCTGGCGCAGACGATGCCGGTGACCCCGGCGTCCAGCAGCCGGGCGGCCGCCGCGTGACCGCCCTCCATCGAGTACAGCCCGCGCACCACCCGCTCCGCCGGCAACTCGGCGCCCGAAGCACGGGAAACGGCCTGCCCGGCGGCCAGCTTGCGCCGCGAGGGAACGTGGTCGGACGGGCCGAGCGCCAGACCGATCCGCTCGTGCCCGAGCGAGGCGAGGTGACGCCAGGCCTGCTCCACCGCGACCGCGTCGTCGGTGGAGACACAGGGGAAGTCCAGCCCCGGTATCGGCGCGTTGACCAGCACGACCGGCAGGTTCCTGGCGTGCAGCAGCCGGTAGTGGTCGTGCGGCGCGTCCGCCTGCGCGTACAGGCCGCCGGCGAACACCACGCCGGAGACCTGCTGTTGGAGCAGGAGATCCACATAGTCGGTCTCCTGGATGCCGCCCGGCGTCTGGGTGCAGAGCACGGGGGTCAGCCCCCGCTGGGCGAGCGCGCCGCCGACGACCTCGGCGAAAGCGGGGAAGATGGGGTTCGACAGCTCGGGCAGCACCAGCCCGACGAGTTTGCCGCGCTCCCCGCGCAGCTGCGTCGGCCGCTCGTAGCCCAGCACGTCCAACGCCGTGAGCACCGCTTGCCGGGTGGCCTCCGAGACGCCGGGCTTGCCGTTCAGCACCCGGCTGACCGTCGCCTCGGAGACGCCCACCTTCTTCGCCACCTGCGCAAGTCGTCGCGTCATATACGCGACGATAGCGCAAGCGTTGCAAGCCTTTTGCGTAATGCGCGGGGCAGCGGCCGGGGCCGGATCAGCGGACGAACTTCCAGCTGACGTTCGGGACCATGTCGGTGCCCGCGGGCACCAGCTTGCGGAACGCCGCCTGGCTGAGGTCTATGTGGGTCGAGGCGCAGGAGGGGCACTTGTCCTTGACCGGCACGGTGATGGTCTTGCCGTTGTACGTGACCTGCACCTTGACGCCGGCACAGAGCGGGTCGTTGTTCGGGTTGGGCGAGGTCCACCAGGCGGCGGAGACGGCGACCAGGTCCTGCGAGGTGGCGTCGATGGGCGTGCCGCAGGCGCCGTAGCCCCGGTCGTTGTAGTAGGTCATCTTGCCGTTCATGGTCTGGCCGATGGGCACGGCCTGGGCCGTGCCGGTGCCGAGGGCGACACCGGTGACGGCTATCACGCCGCAGACCGTCGTCTTCCAGCGTAAGGATGCGCGCATGGTTTCTCCTTCATCCGAGTTCATCCGGGTATGTTCCGGGGGGCTTTCTCGGGAAGGGCCGCTGCCGGAATGGCGGCAGCAACCACTTGGAGCTCTCCCGACACATGAATCTCACGTTCCGCGACTGCCTCACAACCCTCTATGGGCACAGGTGTCCGGAAACACGGGCATATTCGGTGAGATTGGCCCGGAATGGTCGGATGACGGATGCCCGCCCCGGCGAGGCTCCGGCGATGCCACGGTGGGGCCGTCCCTATCGGTGCGGGGTACGGCCGCGCCGCTCACGGCCGTACCCCCCACCGCCCTACTTCTTCGCCGCGTCCTCCGTCAGCAGGGCCCACAGCTCCTGGCGGTTGAAGAGTTCGGCGAACTCCTTGCGCCCCTGGATGCCGAGCTTGCGGTAGGCACTGGTCAGGTGGATCTCCACGGTGCGCCGCGTGATGAAGAGCGAGTCGGCGATCGCGCCGTTGCTCCGTCCGCGTACGGCATCGGCGAGGACCTGGCGCTCTCGCGTCGTCAGCGACAGCAGCCCGGTCACCGCCCGCCCGCCCCGGTGGCGCCCCAGGGCGCGCAGCTGCTCCCGGGCCTGCGCCTCGACCGCCGCCGCACCGCACCGGCTCGCGAGCGCGTACGCCTGCGCCAGTGACTCCTGCGCGGCGATCCGGTCGCCGGACCTGCGCAGCAGCGTGCCCAGCGTCAGCTCGGCGCGGGCCAGCGCCAGGATGTCCGGGGTCTCCTTCAGGACCCGCACCCCCTCCCGGGCCAGTTCGAGGCCCGCGTCGCCGCCGATGACCATGCCCGCCGTGCGCAGGGCGTCCCCTCGCGCACGGGCCGTGGCCTTGCCCCGTACCGACTCCAGTTCCTCCTGCGCCATGTGCGTCGCTTCCTTGTGCCGGCCGAGTTGGTGCAGCGCCTCTGCGGCCAGCCGGCGCCACGCCCCGAACTCGACATTGAGCAGGCCGAGCGACACCGACCGGTCTCCGCACTCGCGGAGGTCTTCCAGTGCGCTGCCGAGTTCCCCGGACGCCATGCGCGCCCGGGCACGCTGCCTCAGCATCGACTGTGTGGCCCAGGTCGTCGGCATGTCTCCGCAGCAGCCGCTCTCGTTGAGCACGGTACGGGCGGCGGCCAGCTCGCCTTGGTCCACCAGTACGCCGACCAACGCGGCACTCGCCCACACGGCGGAAGGGTTCGCGCGCCACACCCCGTAGCGCGCGAAGGTCGTCAGGCACTTGCGCAACAGGCTCTCGGCCTCGCGCAGTTGACCGCGTACCTGCGCGATCTCCGCCAGGACCGGCAGGAGCGCGGCCACCTGGAGCTGGCGCCCCTCCCTTCTCGCGACGGCGATCCCGTGGCGGCAGCACTCCGAGGCGAGGTCGAGTTCGCCCTCGTACACCAGCATCATCGTGCCGGCGGACAAGGGCGCCACGTTCGGGAGTTCGTACAGGTCCGGGTCGCGCAGCGACTGTTTGACCATGTCCAGTGCGGCGTCTCCGTCCTGGCCCGCCGCGTGGGCGCACGCGGCCTTCAAGACGCCGGCCGCACTGCGCAGCACGCCTTCCTGGGGATCGGCCGCGAGGTACCGCTCGGCCAGTTGGCGCGCTTCCCCGGTAGACAGCTCGAACAAGGCGTTCAATATGCGGTACAGCTGTGTATCGGCGGTGTAGTGCGGCTGCGAGACGGCGACCGACTCGACCGCCTCGGCCAGCTTGCGCCGGGCCTGGGGGTGCGAGGCGAAGAAGAAGGAGGCGTCCGCGAGCCGGGCCAAGAGGTGCGGGCGCTCCTCGGCTGCCACGCCTCGGCGGGCCATGTCGCAGAGCTGGTCGATGGCGGCGGAGGGATCGGTGAGCAGTTGTACGTCCGCGAGCTGGGTGGCGGCCCGTTGCCAGTCCTCTCCCCGCGCGTCCTGGACGGCCCGTCGCAGGTACCTCACCGCCTCGGCCGGCTCCTGGCGCGACAGCGCGTACCGCGCCGCCGACCGCAGCGTGTCCACCGCCCAGGAAGCCGTCAACGGGACGGTCGCCGCCATCAGGTGCCCGGCTATCTGGTCCGCCGGGGCGTCGCCGCGGTGCATGTGCTCCGCCGCCTGGAGGTGGGCGGTGTTCTTGGCGACCGCGGAGGTCTGCTCGCGGATCGCCGCCGCCACGACGGGGTGGCGGAACGCCATCTGCGCGTCGTCCCGGAACAACCGCATGCGCACCAGGACATCGGCCGCTTCGGACACTTCCGCGCAGTCCAGGCCCGCCAGCTTCGCGACGATCGCGGAATCGGCGCCGTCGCCGAGCACGGCGACCATACGGGCCAGGGCCGACGCCGGCCCGGAGACCCGGGCGAGCCGTGCCAGTACGTGGTCGGCGACGCCTCGCGGACCGATCCCGGCTATCTCGCGTGCGGTGGTCTTCCCCCGCTCCGGCAGGCAGCGCGCAAGGCCCCGCAGGAACAGCGGATTGCCGTCGGTCGCCTCGCGGCAGGCCGCGGCGAGGCCGTCGTCACACGGCCGGCCGGTCAGGGACGCCACCAGCTCCGCGGTGCCCGGCAGGTCGAGGCCGCCGAGGTGGATACGGCCGCGGGCGCCCGACCGCAGCCCTTCCAGCGCGGCGGGCGCCTGTACCGGCTCGCCGTCCGCCAGCGTCATCACGATGACCAGGCTGCCTTTTCCATCGCATTGGCTCAGCAAATAGGAGAAACAGTCCAATGAATAAGCGTCGGCCGAACCGATGTCGTCGACCGTGATGAGCAACGGGGCCGCCGCGGTGAGGGCCCGGGTCGCCGTCTGGAGCCCGGCGAGCACCTCGCCCAGCACCGACCGCGGGTCCGCGGCATGGGTCTTGCGGCACGACAGCGCTTCCGCTGCGCGGCGCAGGGATTCCGTGGCCGGCTCATTGACGGCGAGCAATTCGCCGTACTGCGTGAGGAGTTTCCGGGCGGCGGCGAACGGCACGCCTCCCTCCACCGGTGTGCACTTGAGTTCCACGGCCAAGTGGCCGAGCGTCCTGGCCTCTTCGCGCAGGATACGCAGGAGAGCAGTCTTGCCCGCGCCGGTCTCTCCGTGCACGACCCAGTGCCCGCACTTTCCTGCGTCGCTGTCGGCCAGCGCCTGGCGTAAGGCCCGCATTTCGGGGCGGCGCGCGACGATCGCCGAGTCGTACCCGCGCAACGCGTCGTTCGCCGTCGAAGTATCCACACTCATGCGCCTGCTTCCTCCCTGCACTTACCGTGAGCGGTCGGGCGTCCTGCTGAAGAGAGCGGTAGGTCGGGCGGACGAGGGTGCGTACGCAACGGACAGCGATTCATTTGGGCCTCCGCGTGAGAGAGCTGAGCGTGAGCGTGGGGCGTCGTGGTCACGGAGGGGGTCTCGCCGAGCGGAAGGGCAGCGGCCACCGGCCGGCGCGCCACACACTTTCTTGCATTAGCCATCCATCGCAGTGCTGCGGCGTCAGGTCGCCGCCCCGGCTCCCTGCGATGATCCGTTCCCGGAATGCAAAGACAGCCGCAGAGGGACAGGACGCCGCCGGCGCGGTGCGACGAGATGCCGGACGACCCTCGCCGACCGGCCTGGCGACGACGGTATGCAGGCGATAATAGTGCGGAAACGCGCCATTGAGGGGGGCCGAGCCGTCCGCGCTTCGGTACGCGGGCGCGGCCTGGCCCGGGCGCGTGGACCCGCGGCTTTGTTCACACGGGCGAACGGTGGGCGGCCGGTGAGCGCGGAGGTCGGGCGGCGCCGGGGGCGGGCACCGGACGAACCGCACGTCCGGAGTCGGCGGGTCCGTACGCGGGGGTGGGCGGAGCCGGGTCGGCGCGGGAGTCGGAAAAGGGTGGAAACGGCCGCCGACGGGCAGCGGGGCGGAGCTGTAACTGATCACTGGAGTGCCGCTCCTGAGGGGGGTGATGGTGGCCCGGCGGTACGATCGCCGATCGTGTGTCGTCCGGATGAGCGGCCGGCCGGGCAGTACGGTGCGGCACCACGGCCTCGGCGCGGCACCGCGCAGGCACCTCCACCGCACCGGAGGTCCGCGCCGCCGTCCGGTCCTGGCGACCGGGAACGGCGCGCGACTGCGCTGGGCCGAGCGGCTTCGCGTGCGCCTCGGGGCGAAGGCGCGGCGATCCGTCACGCGTCGGTTTACCCAGGATTCACGGCAAACATCCGCCGCCGGCCGCTCGACCCACCGCCGTTTTTCTTTCGGGCCGACCCGCATTTCCTTCGGTGCCGACCGAGATGGTTTCGCCGCGCGCCCAGAGGAGCATCGGCCACTGATCATCGTTCGCCGGTCCCGTAGGAGCCCGCAATGCCGACGTACCCCGGAACAGTAGCCCGGCCGCCGTAGAGCGTGTCCGCAGGCCGGAGCGGGGCATCGGTACCGGTCGTGCGGGTGGCACGGCGCTTCGTCCGAAGACGGCTTCGGGCAGGAGGAGAGGAGTCGTTCGGGACGGCCGGGCGCGTCGCCCGCACGCGATGACGCGCGAAACGCAAAAAGAATCGGCAGACTTACGGGCAACCCGGCGGTTGAGGCATTGCGCTTCAACCGCCTTTTGCTGTCCGGGAGTCGGGCAAAGCCACACGCCGCCACGTGCCGGGGTGCACGGACAACCTTTCGGTGGGGACCGAGATGCCCTTGCTTTTCGCAGCGTCGAAGATGAACGCCAACCCGGTTCCCGGCCGCGGCGGATTTCACTCCGCGGCCGGGAATCGGTACACCATTCGTCTTCCCTTTACCCGAAGGACAACTCCGTTGGGATTCCGTATCAGCAAAGAGTTCCACTTCTCCGCCAGTCATCGTCTGGACCACCTCGACGAAGGCCACCCGTGTTCCCGTATGCACGGGCACAACTACGTCGTCGAGCTGGAACTGTCCGCGTCCGACGACGCCCTGACCAAGGCCGGCTTCGTACGCGACTACGGGGAGCTGGCGGTCTTCAAGCAGTGGCTCGACACCGAGGTCGACCACCGTCATCTCAACGACGTCGTCGCCGGCCTGAACCCGTCCGCCGAGAACCTGGCGCAGTGGATCCACGAGAAGTGGCACACCGAACTCCCCGAACTGACCGCGGTCCGGGTCTCCGAGACCGACAAGACGTGGGCGGAGTACCGGGCATGACCACCCGGGCCCCCGAGTCCGGGGAAGGGGGTGACGCCGCGGTGGGTCCGAAGCTCGTGGTGAACGAGATCTTCGGCCCTACCTAGCACCGTCCAGGGAGAAGGCCCGTCCGCCGGGCGGCGGTGCGCGTTCCTGCGGCTCGGCGGCTGCAACCTCTCGTGCCGCTGGTGCGACACCCCGTACACCTGGGACTGGTCGGGCATCGGCGACTCCGGGGTCGCGTACGCGCCCAAGGACGAGCTGCACCCGATGCCCTGGCGGGAGGCGCTGGACCGGTTGCTGGCGTACGAGGTCGGCCTCGTCGTCATCTCGGGCGGTGAACCGCTCAGCCAGCAGAAGCGTCTGCTGCCCCTGGTGCGCGGGCTCCGCGCCCGCGGAAGCGACGTGGAGATCGAGACCAACGGCACGATCGCGCCCGCCGCCGACCTGGTGGCCTGCGGAGTGCGCTTCAACGTCTCCCCCAAGCTGTCCCACTCCGGGGACCCCGAGAACCGGCGGATCGTGCCCGAGGCGCTGCGGGCGCTGGCCGCGGTCCCCGGCACCGCCTTCAAATACGTCTGCCGCAGCGAGGCGGACCTCGACGAGGTCGCTTCCATCGTGGACCGCTGCGGCGCCCGACCGGTCTGGATCATGCCAGAGGGCCAGACCTCCGCAGACAACCAACGGCATCTCGCGATGCTCGGCGACCACGTCGTAGCGCGCGGATGGAACCTCACCACACGCCTTCATGTGGCCGTGTGGGGCGACAGGAGAGCCATATGACGCTGAGCAGCGCAGAAACCCCGACGCTGGAGATACCGCAAGAGCCCGCCGAACCCGGCAAGGACCCCTTGGAGACGCTGGCGCGGCAGCTCCTCACCGAGATCGGCGAGGACCCGGAGCGCTCCGGCCTCCAGGACACGCCGGCCCGCTTCGCGCGGTGGTGGCGGGAGTTCACGCAGTACGACGCGGGCCAGGTCGAGACCGTCTTCCCGCTGCACACCGTCGGGCAGCTGGTCACGGTCTCCGACATCAACGTGTGGTCGCTGTGCGAGCACCACCTCCTCCCGTTCTCGTGCTCGCTGACGATCGCCTACCGGCCCGCCGCCCACGTGCTCGGGCTCTCGAAGTTCGCCCGCATCGCACACCGCCACGCGCACCGGCTGCAGATCCAGGAGCGCCTGGTCCACGACATCGCCGCCGAGATCTCGGCCGTGACCGGGTCGCCCGACGTGGCCGTGATCGGCAAGGGCGAGCACCTGTGCATGACCATGCGGGGCATCCGCACACCGGCGCTCATGACCTCCTCGGCGTTCACCGGGATCTTCGAGGACTTCGGGCCCGCCCGCGACGAGGTCGTCGGCCTGGCCGGCGCGAACCGCTACTGACCCGCGTGCCGCTCGGCCCGCACCGTTCGCCTGCGCCAGCAGGCTTACAGAAGAAAGGTGAAAGCGTTGCGTGAGATCCCCACCGGGCTCGGACTCGACGACGTCCTCCTCGTCCCCCGGCGCACCTCGGTCACCAGCCGCTCGCACACCGACGTCGGCACCGAATTCGTCCCGGGCCTGCGCCTGGCCGTGCCGGTCGTGTCCGCCAACACCCCCTGGTGCACCGGCGCGCGGATGGCCACCGCCATGGCTCTGGCCGGCGGGCTCGGCGTCGTCCACCGGATGCAGACGGCGCAGGACCAGGCGGCCGAGGTGGCCGCCGTGAAGAAGGAGCAGCCGGAGGGCTCCCTCGCGCCGGGCGCCACGGTCGACGAGCGGGGCCGGCTCCGCGCCGCGGCCGCCGTCGGCGTGACGGACGACTACCTCGACCGCGCGGCCCTCCTCGTCGAGGCCGGGGCCGACGCCCTGGTCGTGGACGTGGCGCACGGCCACGCCGACTACGTCCTCAAGGCCGTGGACCAGTTGAAGTCCCGCTGGCCCGACCTGCCCGTCGTGGGCGGCAACGTCGCGACTCCCGAAGGCACCAAGGACCTGATCGACGCCGGCGCCGACGCCGTGAAGGTGGGTATCGGCCCCGGCGGCATCTGTACCACGCGTCTGGTGGCCGGCAGCGGCATGCCGCAGTTCACCGCCGTGCTCCAGTGCGCGGAGGAAGCCGCGGGGCACGGCGTGCCGGTCATCGCGGACGGCGGCATCAAGGAGCCGGGCGACGTGGCGAAGGTGCTGGCGGCCGGTGCCAGGACGGCGATGCTGGGCAGCGCGCTCGCCGGTGCCGAGGAGAGTGCCGCCCTGCTGGTGGAGCACGAGGGGCGGCCCGCGAAGGTGAGCACCGGGTTCGTGACGTTCGGTATGCAGCTGACTCTCAAGCGGGCCCGCGGCGAAGCGGTGACCAAGGAGGAGCTGGCGCAGTACACGCCCGAGGGCGTGGAGGCGACGTGGCCCTTCACCGGGCCGGTCGCCGACACGGTGAACCGTTTCGTCGGAGGGTTGCGCTCCGGCATGAGCTACTCGGGCGCGCACACGCTCGCCGAGTTCCGCGAGCGCGCCAGTTTCGTCCGCGTCACGCCCGCCGGCCTGGCCGAGAACCACCCGCACGCCCTCGGGCGCGCGGCACAGGTTCCGCTCGATTACGCCTTGGAGGCGGTGTGACGACCCCGATCGACACCGGCCGGTACGGCAGCCCGCAGATGCGCGCGCTCTTCACCGACCGGGCGCGTTACGAGGCGTTCGTCCGCGTGGAGGGCGCGCTCGCGAAGGCACAGGGCAGCCTCGGCGTCATCCCGCGGGAATCGGCCGAGGTCATCGCCGAGCGCGCCCGCACCCACCGCTGCTCCGTCGAGCGCATCGCCGAGCTGGAGGAGACCAGCCGGCACGAACTGTTCGCCGCCGTACACGAATTCGCCGAGTCCTGCGGCACCCACGGCGCGTGGGTCCACTACGGAGCGACCAGCAGCGACATCCTCGACACCGCGCTCGCCCTCCAGCTCTCCGAGGCCGTCGCGCTGCTGGAGGAGAAGCTGCGCGACCTCCTCACCGCGCTGATGGCCCGCATCGAAGCGGCCGGCGACCACGTCATGATCGGCCGCACCCACGGCCAGCAGGCGCAGCCGGTGACGCTGGGATTCAAGCTGGCCATCGTGCTCGACCGGTTCGTCCGCTGCCTGGAACGCCTCACCCAGGCGAAGGAGCGGATCGTCATGGGCAAGATCGCGGGGGCGGTGGGCTCGCTCGCCGGCATCGGCGCCCGCGGGCCCGAGGTGCAGCGGGCGGCCCTGCGCGAGCTGGGCCTCCCGGAGCCGGCCGTCTGCGCCCAGGCGGTGGCCCGGGACCGGATCGCCGAGTTCTTCTGCTGGGCGGGGCTGACGGCCGCCTGCCTGGAGGACCTGGCGACCGAGATACGCAACCTGCAGCGCACGGAGATCGGCGAGGTCGCCGAGCCGTTCGCCGAGGGCGGCCAGATCGGCAGCTCCGCCATGCCGCACAAGCGCAACCCCGTCCGCAGTGAGCGCGTCTGCAGCCTGGCCCGGCTGGTGCGTTCGCTCGTCGGGCCCGCGCTGGAGAACGTGACCAGCTGGCACGAGCGGGACCTCGCCAATTCCGCCAACGAACGGTTCACCCTGCCCGAGGCGTGCGTCCTGCTGGACGAGATGCTGACCACCACCACGTCCGTGATCGACGGCCTGCGGGTCTTCCCCGACCGTATGCGCCACAACCTGACGCACTCGCGCAACGAGCACCTCAGCGAGGCGGTGCTCCTGCTCCTCGTCCAGCGCGGCATGGACCGCCTGGAGGCGTACCGCCTGCTCCAGGAGGCTTCCGGCCGGACGGCGGAGGAGAGCGTGGACATGGTCGACGCGCTCCTGGCCCATCCGCGCCTCGCCGGCCGGCTCGACCGGGAAGAGGTCCGCCGGCTGGCCGCCGCGGGAGCCGACGTCGGGCACTGCCGGGACCTGGCCGCCGAGGCCGTCAAGCGCGCCGAGCGCATCGTCCAAGGAGGATGACATGCCCTGCACCATCATCGTGGGCGGCCAGTGGGGCGACGAGGCCAAGGGCAAGATGGCCAGCTACCTGGCGCTCAAGGACGGCGCGGACATCGCGGTACGCGCCGGGCTCGGCCCGGGGGCCGGGCACACCATCGTGCACGGCGGGCGGACACGCAAACTGCGGCAGGTGCCGAGCGCCGTGGTCAACGAGCGGACGCGGCTGCTGCTCGGCGCCGGTGTGCTCGTCAACCCGGCCGTACTGCTGCGGGAGATCGAAGAGCTGGAGGTCGCCGGCCGTATCGGCGTCGACTACCGGGCGACCGTCATCGACCCCGGGCACGTCGAGGCCGAGGGACGCGACCGCAACCTCACCGAAACGGTCCGCAGCACCGGCAGCGGGCACGGCCCCGCGCTCGCGGCGCGTGCCCTGCGCAACGCGCGCCGGGCCGAGGACGTCCCCGAACTGGCCCCCTACCTGGCGGACACCGCCGCGGAGGTCAACGACGCGGTGGACGCGGGCGCGCAGGTCCAGGTGGAGGGGACGAACGGGTTCGGCCTGTCGGTCCTGTACGGGACCTACCCCCACACGGTCGGCAAGGACAGCACGGCGAGCACGGTCGCCGCCGACGCCGGCCTGGGCCCGCTGGCCGTGGACGACGTCGTCCTGGTCTTCCGGGTCTACCCGACCCGCGTCGGCGCCGGCGCGTTCCCCACGGAACTTCCCGAGCAGGAGGCGGAACGCATCGGCGTCGAATACGGCACCGTGACCGGCCGGCGCCGGCGGATGGGCCGCTTCGACATGGACCAGGCCAGGGAAGCCATCCGCATCAACCGGCCCTCCCGCATCGCCCTCAGCTTCCTCGACTACGCGGCCCCCGAGGTACGCGGGCTGCGGGAGGGCCCGCTGCCCGCGGGCGCGGCGGCCGACTTCGTCGACGGGATCGAGCGGGAGCTCGGCATACGGGTCGAGCTGATCGGCACCGGGCCCGGCACGGACGAGGTCATCGACCTCAGGTCCTCCTCCCCCACCGGAAGCGCGGCCCTCCTCCAACGCACAAGGAGCAACGCATGACCGTCGACTCACCCCTGTGGAAGCGGCAGCACCTCCTGACCATCAGCTGGTCGACACTCGGTACGCTGCTGACGCGCCTCGCCGAGGAGATCCGCGCCGCGGGCCCGCTGCCGGACACCATCGTCGGTATCACCCGTGGCGGCCTCACCCCCGCGGTCGCCCTCGCGCACCGGTTGGACGTCCCGGAGTTCAGGATCCTGGGCATTCCCCGCAACTCCTCCAACAGCCGCTACAGCGAACGCGGTGCGGCGTCGCTGGAGTACGTCGTTCCCGACTCCCCGCTGACCGGGAAGCGCGTACTGATCGTCGACGACATCATGGGCGACGGCGGCACGATGGAGACCGCGGTCCGCACGCTGCGTGCGATGGGCGCCGCCGAGGTCCGCACCGCGGTCCTGGTGCGCAACCAGAACTGCCCCGGCCGGCCTGACCACCAGGCGGCCGAGGTCGACGACTGGACGGTCTTCCCCTGGGAGGCGCCCCCCGGCCCGGCGGAGACGACGGTGCCGCTGGAGGCGGCTCCGTGACGGTGCCCGGCGCGTCCGGGGCACGGGTCTCCCCTGCCCCGGCGCATCCCTCCCGCACGACCGTCGTCTTCGACCGCGACGGCACCCTGCTCGACTTCGCCGACATGTTCCACCGCTTCATCGTCGACCTGCACGACGCCCAGGGAGTGACGCCGCCGTCCAGGGAGGCGATCCTCGCGTACGAGTACTGGCAGTCGATCACCAGCGGACGGCTGCGCATCGGTGACACGGTCGTCCTCGACCACGTGGACGAGGTGGTGCACCGCTACATGCCGCACGGCTGCCTCTTTCCCGGCACCGCCGACGCGGTACGCGAGCTGGGCGCGGCCGGCGTCCGCATGGTGCTGGTGAGCAGTTGGGTCGGCACCGGCGCGACCGAGAAGCTGCTCGAACGCTATGCGCTCCGCGATCTGTTCGGTGCGGTCTTCACCCGTGACGACCTGGTGGCCGGCGCGGTCCGTGTCACCGACGCGGACTGCAAGACCGTCCTCGCCCGCCGGGCCCTGGAACAGGTGGGCCACCAGCCGGGCGACGCCCTGTACATGGTCGGGGACACCCCGGCGGACGTCGCCTCGGCGAGGACTCTCGGCGCCCGGGCGATCGGGGTGCGCACCGGAAACGGCGGCCGGCTGCTCTCGGCAGCGGACGCCGGCCCGGATCACCTCGCCGCCTGCGCGGCGGAGGCCGCGGCCGTCATTCTGCGCGAAATCCGTACGGCATAGCGCGGACCCGCGGCACAACCGAAGGCCGGTGCGGCACCGCACCGGCCTTCGGTATCTCCCGAGTGTCCCGCTACGGCTTACGGAGCCGCGAACTCGGTGACGTCGTCGATGTATTCCGTCGGGTCGGGCACCTCCGCGTTGCGGAATGCCTCGCGGCGTTCGTAACACGTACCGCAGGTTCCGCAGTGGCGGTCTCCCCCGCGATAGCACGACCAGCTCTCCCCCAAAGGGGCACCGATCCGGTTCCCGTAGACGGCGATGTCCGTCTTGCTCCAGGTGATGAACGGTGTTTCCACGTGCGGTGTGGGGAACCCCTCGTTCGCGACCTGCACAAGGTGGTCCAGCGCCTTGACGAAGGCCGGCCGGCAGTCGGGGTAGATGAAGTGGTCGCCGGCGTGCATACCGAGGGCCACCACCCCGGCCCGCCGCGCCACCGCCGCTCCCACCGCCACATTGGCGAGGATGGCGTTGCGGTTCGGGACGACCGTCGTGCGCATCGTCTCCTCGGCGTAATGCCCCGAGGGGACGCTGACCTTGCTGTCGGTCAGCGCGGAGCCCTCCAGCAGGACGCCGATGCCACTGAGGTCCACCACGTGGTGTTCCGCGCCGTAGTGTTCGGCGATCTTGCGTGCCGCGTCGATCTCCCGGTGGTGGCGCTGGCCGTAGTCGACCGTCACCGCGGTGAGCCGGTAGTGCAGCATGGCGTAGTGGGCGAGCAGCGTCGTGGAGTCCATGCCTCCCGACAGCACGACGACGGCACTGAACGGGTCCGGCTTCGTCGACGTTTCGGACAAGGCGCACCTCCGGGTGTCATGACGACAGCGCGCCTGGGAACCGGCCGCCGTCTTCGGTCGACACCCAGCGTTCCGGCACCGCCCGCTCGGTGCCTCACGGTGCCGTCCGAGAATTCGGCCCCCAGACCGAAAGGGAGCGGCGACCGGCGGCGTCGCGGGGGCCGGATCCGGGCCGTTTGGCGAACGGGGCGAGCGGTAAGCCTGACAGGCAGGCAACCCCGGTTCCCGGGAGCCGGGGGGAGCCAGGCCCCAGGGTTCGGACATGGAGCCATGGAAGCCGACCAGGAAAAAGGCCGGTGCGATTGCCTGTTGTGCGGGCCTGTCGGAGCCGGTTGCCACACCCCAGCGGCCGGCCAGGCCGCCCGGCTTCCCGGCCCCTGAAGCCAGGTGGCCGTTCTCCGCGAAGAACGGCCACAGCGGCGTCCACGCGAATCGCCCATGGATCAGGGGTACGCGGGACAGCGCAATGCAGAGTCAATTCCGGGCCGCTATCGGTGGCCCGCCGCAGCCGGCGTTCTCCGCCACCCGCGGCAGGGTGGCGGAGAACGCCGGGACGCAGCGACCGCCGGGGTCAGGCCACCGGCGCCGGGTAGGTCGGGTACTCCACCCCGGAGACATGCTGCACGACGCGGATGACCTGGCAGGAGTAGCCGAACTCGTTGTCGTACCAGAGGTAGAGGATCGCGTTGTCGCCGTCGACCTTGGTGGCGCCCGCGTCGACGATCGAGGCGTGGCGCGAGCCGATGAAGTCGTTCGAGACCGCGTCGGGCGCGCTGGTGAAGTCGATCTGGCGCTTGAGCGGCGAGGTCAGCGACACGTTGCGGAGGTAGTCCAGGACCTCCTCGCGGGTGGCCTCGCGCCCGAGCCGCAGGCTCAGGATCGCGATCGAGACGTCCGGCACGGGGACGCGGATCGAGCTGCCGGTGATGGGCGCCTTCAGGTCGGGCAGCGCCTTGGCGACGGCGGAGGCCGCACCGGTCTCGGTGATGACCATGTTGAGCGGCGCCGAGCGGCCGCGGCGGTCCGCCTTGTGGTAGTTGTCCAGCAGGTTCTGGTCGTTGGTGAACGAGTGGACGGTCTCCACGTGGCCGCGCAGCACGCCGTACTCGTCCGCCATGGCCTTCAGCGGCGGCACGATCGCGTTGGTGGTGCACGAGGCGCAGGACAGGATCTGCTCGTCCGGCTTGATCGTCTCGTGGTTGACGCCGTGCACGATGTTGGGGACGTCACCCTTGCCCGGCGCGGTCAGGACGACCTTGTCGATGCCGGGGCGCAGGTGCTTGGACAGGCCCTCGCGGTCGCGCCACTTGCCGGTGTTGTCGATGAGGATGGCGTCCTTGATGCCGTACGCCGTGTAGTCGACCTCGGAGGGGTCGTCGGCGTAGATCACCTTGATCTCGTTGCCGTTGGCGACGATCGTGCTGTTCGCCTCGTCGACCGTGATCGTGCCCTGGAACTGGCCGTGGATGGAGTCGCGGCGCAGCAGCGAGGCGCGCTTGACGATGTCCTGGTCGCCGCCGCCGCGGACGACGACGGCGCGCAGGCGCAGGCCGTTGCCGGAACCGGCCTTCTCGATGAGCAGGCGGGCGACGAGGCGGCCGATGCGCCCGAAGCCGTAGAGGACGACGTCGCGCCCCTCGCGGCACTCGATCTTGTTGTCGCCCATGGCGCCGGCGACGGCCTCGGCGGTGAACTCCGCCACGGTCAGGCCGCGGTCGTCGCTCTTGTACGTCGCGGCCAGCATGCCGAGGTCGATCTGAGAGGGGCCGAGGTCCAGTGCGGCAAGGGCCTGGAGGAACGGCAGCGTCTCGGTGACCGAGAGCTCCTCGCCGGCGATCTGCCGGGCGAATCGGTGGGTCTTGAGGATGCTGACCACCGACTTGTTCACCAGGGAGCGGCTGTGCAGCAGGATCGTGACGTCCCGCTCCCGGTGCAGCTTCCCGATGATCGGGATCATCGACTCCGCGATCTCTTCGCGGTTCTTCCAGTTTGTGAACGAGTCCTCGTTGACAGTCACAGTTCCACTTTCGAGCTAGGCGGTGCTCAGATGCTAACCCGCCCCTATTTTGATCGTTCAAACGGTGTCGGTCGAACGTTCGGCCACAGTCGGGCCCGGCGCCCCGGAGCGGGGCGCGAAATGCCCGCTTTGGTGATGAAATGGGGACCCGTTTGCGGCGTTTCCTCCTACCCGCTCGATCGATCGGCGGCCGAGCTACGGGGGACGTCGCGCCTATCGGGCCTGTGAGACTTCGCGCAATCGGCTGCGACTCCTGGCCGGAAGACAGCGCTCGGCGGCCCCCGGCTCGCGACGCCGGGGCCTCCCTGTTTGCGGTTGATCAAGGCGGGTAACCAGCTCCCGGAGGTACGGATCATGAGCTGCACCGGCGCGACCCCGTGCCCTTACCCGCCACCGCCCTGGCACCTGCGCGGGCACCTGTGGGGCGGCCTCTTCGCCGCGGAATCGTGCCCGGCCCCGCCTGCCGACCTCTCCCCCGTGCTCCCCCGCTCCCTGGCCGTCCTCCTCATCCGGTATCGCGAGGGCACCCTCGTCTACGACGAACTGCTGGTCGGGACGCTCGCACGCCGTGGCCTGCGGATCGGGGTGCACGTCCACCGCATCTGGGTGGACGACGAACAGTCGATGTGGGGCGGCCGGCGTATCTGGGGCGTGCCCAAGGAGTTGGCCGAGTTCCGGTGGCACAGCCGGCGGGTCCGCGTCACCGACGGCGAAGGGCTCGTCGCCACCCTCGGCGTGACGTCCAGGGGGCCGTCGCTCCCCCGCCTCCCCTTGCCCTTGGCCGCCTTCGGCTCCCTCGACGGGACCCGGACGTTCATCACCGCACGGTTCAGCGCCCGCCCTTCGGCCGGCTCCCTGCGTGCGCACGAGTGGTCGGCCAGGCTGCCCGCGCTCCGCCGGCCCGGCGCCCCGATCGGCCTCGCCGCGGCCTCGTTCGACATCCGCTTGCCCGCGCCGGCACTGCTGCCGCGCCGCTCACCGCGCTCTGGCCAGCAGCGCCCGTACGTCGGCGACTTCCGGTGAGTCCAGTTGCTCGTGGATCGCCAGGGCCTCTTCCCAGCAGGCACGGGCCCGGTCGGCGTGCCTGGTACGCCGAAGGGCGCGCCCGAGGACGACGAGGGCGTTGGCGCGGACCCAGGTGCTGCCGGTGCCGCGCGAGGTCGCGAGGGCCTGTTCGGCAAGGCCGGCGGCCTGCGTCGGCCGGCCGGCGGCGAGATGGATCTCCGCCATGCGCCAGTAGGTCATCGCCTCCCACCGGCGGTACCGGCTGTGCCGGAAGATGTGCAGCACCTGGTCGAGCTGCTCCAACGCGTCCTCTCTGCGGTCGGCCTGGGCCAGTGCCAGCGCGAGGTTGTATTTCCCGCTGGCCAGCCGCAGCGTCGCCCCGATGGCCTGGTACATGGCAAGGGCCTGCTCCGCCAGGCTCACCGCCTCTTGGACGCGTCCGACATCCAGGTAGAGGCGGGACAGGTTCGCCAGGACGCTCGCCGTGCTGTTCCGGTTGCCGTAGTGGCGGAAGGCGTCGAGGGCCTGGGTCAGGTACGCCTCCGCCTCTTCGTGGCGGCGTTGCACGCTCGCGAGGATGCCGCTCTCGTTGAGGGCGTGGGCGGAGAGCACCGGGTCCGTACAGCGGAGCTGGAGCGCCAGGGCGGCCTGTGCCGACTGCTCCGCCTCCTTGATGCGGCCGGCCAGGAGGTGGAGATGCGCCATGGGGCAGTGCAGCCGGCCCTCGGCGCGAGGGTCGTCCGCCCGCTGGGCGGCGGCCACCAGATGGGCGTTCACCTCCACGTACTGCCGGTCGTCCGCACCGGACTCGGCCAGGTCCTTGGCGACCAGCAGGAGGTCGGCGGCGCGGCGCAGCCCCGGGCCGTGGGCCGCCGCCCTGGCGCACGCGAGCAAGTTCCTGGCCTCGGTGAACAGCCAGTTCAGCGCGGCGTCGTTGCTGTCGAAGACCAGTCCGGGCCACTGCGTGGGTTCGAGGTGGTCGAGCACGGGGTCGCCGGGCCGCTCGATCACGTACACCTGCGCGGTCGACGCCAGGTAGAAGTCGAGCAGGCGCGACAGCGCCGCTTCCCGCTGCGCCGGGTCCTCGTCCCGTTCGGCGCAGGAGCGCGCATACAGGCGTACGAGATCGTGGCAGCGGTAGCGGTCCGAGGCGGCCGACTCCAGCAGCGAGGCGTCCACCAGGGACTCCAGCAGCTCCGCTGCCTCCGCCGGGGCCAGGCCGAGCAGGGCCGCCGCGGCGGGGAGGGAGATGTCCGGGCCGCAGGGCAGGCCCAGCAGGCGGAACGCACGGGCCTGGCGGGGCGAGAGCTGCCCGTATCCCCATTCGAACGTGGCCGTGATCGCGAGGTCGCCCGCCCGCAGCTCGCGCAGCCGGTTCCGTTCGTCGGCGAGCTTGCGTGCCAGGTCGGCGACGCTCCAGGCGCGGCGCGCGGCCAGGCGGGAGGCGGCGATGCGAATGGCCAGCGGCAGGTGGCCGCACGCCGCCACCACGTCCGGGGCGGCCTCGTGCTCCACGCCGGCGATGCGGGAGAACAGGGCCAGCGCCTCCTGGGGGTCCATGACGTCCAGGTCGACCAGGTGCGCGCCTTCCAGGCCGGTCATCCGGGTACGGCTGCTGATCAAGGCGGCGCAGCCCCTGGTGCCCGGCAGCAGCGGTCTGACCTGGGCGGCGTCGCGGGCGTTGTCCAGCAGGACCAGGACGCGGCGGCCGTCGAGGGCGGACCGGTAGAGCGCGGCGCGTTCCGTCACGCCGCGGGGCATCGCCGCGTCGGGAGTGCCCAGCGCGCGCAGGAACGCGCCGAGGACGGCTTCGGGGTCGGCCGGGCCGGGGCCGGCTCCCTGGAGGTCCACGTACAGCTGGCCGTCGGGGAAATGCGGCCGGACGCCGTGCGCGACGTGAATGGCGAGCGCGGTCTTTCCGACTCCGCCGATTCCCGAGATGGCGGCCACCACCATCGGCCGCCCCTCCGCCGCGGCGAGTTGTTCGCGCAATTCCTTGGCCGCGAACGACTGGCCCGTGAAGTCGCGGATGTCGGCCGGCAGCTGCGCGGGCCGCACCGATATGACGCCGGGGCCGTGCGCCGCCTCCCGTGCGGCGCTGCGCGGCGCGGCCAGCCCGGGGTCGGCCCTGAGTATCTTCTGGTGCAGTGCGGCGAGTTCGGCGCCGGGGTCGGTGCCGAGTTCGTCGGCGAGCAGCCGCCGGGTGTCCGCGTAGGCGGCCAGCGCCTCGGCCTGGCGTCCGCTGCGGTAGAGCGCGAGCATCAGCAGTTCCCGCAGCCGTTCGCGCAGCGGGTGCGCCGCGACCAGCGTGGTCAGTTCGGCGACGGCCTCCGCGTGGTGGCCGGTCTCCAGGTCGAGGCCGAGGCGGGTTTCCAGGAGGGTGAGGTACCGCTCTTCCAGGCGGGTGCGCTGGACCGCGCAGTACGGGCCGGGCACGCCGGCCATCGTCTCGCCGGTCCACAGGCCGAGGGCCTGGCTCAGCAGCGCGCGGGCGCGGTCGGCTTGGCCGGAGCTGCGGGCCTGTTCCGCCTCGGCCGCGAGCCGTTCGGCGACATCGAGGTCGAGCGACCCCGCGCCGGCCAGGAGCGCGTAGCCACGGGACTCGCTCACCAGTATGCCCGCGTCCGGTCCGAGGGCCTTGCGCAGCCGGAACGCGTACGTGCGGAGCGCGGCCACCGCGGTGGCCGGCGGGTCCTCGCCCCACAGGGCGTCGACCAGCTCCGGTGCGGACGCGACCCGCCCGCCCCTCAGCAGCAGCACGGCGAGCAGCGCACGCTGCTGCGGTGAACCGGCGTCGAGCCGCTCACCGCCCCGCCACAGTCCCACCGGCCCGAGCACGGTGAACCGGAGCCGCCGCCCGTCACCCACCCCTTCAGCCATGACACCCCTGTCTTCACATAGTGCCCCCCACCTGCCATCCTCCCTTGCCCGGGGCCCGTTCGTCAGCACGGCGCGAGCCTTGCGGGCCGGCGTACGTCCGGCTTTCCGCGTACCGCGCGGGCCGTAAACGGAAATCCGGTACGGCGGAGAACCCGGCGCCGAGGCCCGTCGGAATCCTTCGGCACCGCCAGGAAATTAATACGCTCATTCGACCCACCCGAATAGAGTGAAAATCGTCCGCACCGCGCAACAGATGGGCCTCTCATCAGGTTGATTGGGTGTCGGCGGCCCTCCAGCCGGGACAGCGGGCACCGAGTGCCCGCTGTCAGGCCGCCAGTCCCATTTCACGATTTCGAGGAGCAACATTCCATGTCGCGTGTCATCAAGTCTGCCGCTGCCGCCGTAGGAACCTGCGCCATCCTCCTGGGCGGTGCGGGCCTCGCGACTGCCGACTCCGGAGCCCAGGGGGCGGCGCTCAACTCGCCGGGCGTGATCTCCGGCAACACCGTTCAGGTCCCGGTCCACGTGCCGGTCAACGTCTGCGGGAACAGCATCAACGTGATCGGGCTGCTCAACCCGACCTTCGGCAACACGTGCGTCAACGACTGACGTTCTCCGCGTGACGCGGGGTGCGGGGCGGCTCGAAAGGGCGTCCCGCACCCCGTTTCCATGTCCGGAACCCGGCGTTCGGACCGCGCTGGCGTGAGCATGCCCCCCGGCCCTCGTAAGATGCCCCGTAACGACTTGGCCAGGGGAGACGACACTGATGGACTTCCGGCTGCTCGGGCCGGTGTCGGCCTTCTCGGGGGACGTACGGGTGCCGCTCGGCCCTCCCAAGCGCCGGGCCGTGCTGGCGCTGCTGGTGCTGGCCGAGGGGGCACCCGTCAGCTCCGAGCGCATCATCGAAGCCCTGTGGGACACCGAGCCGCCGACGCACGCCCGCACCATCGTCTACGGCCATGTGTCCGCCCTGCGCGGGTCGCTGCACATCTCGCCCGCGGCCGGTGTCGTGACCGACAGCGCGGGCTACGCGCTCCAGGCCGCGCCGGAGGCGGCGGACGTGTGGCGCTTCCGCGCACTGGTGCGGCGTGCCACGGCCGTTCCTCCCGGGGAGGAGCCGGCCGCGCTGCTGCGGGAGGCCCTCGGCCTGTGGCGCGGCCGGGCGCTCGGCGGGACCGGTGGCACGGCGCTGATGGCGGCGGCCGCCGACCGGCTCGTGGAGGAACAGCTCGCCGCGCTGGAGCACTTCGCCACGGCCCTGCACGCATGCGGCCGGGGCGGGGAAGCCCTCGCACTGCTCCAGCCCGCGGTCGAACTCCACCCGCTGCGCGAGTCCCTGATCGCGGCCGCCATACGCGCGCTGTACGACGCCGACCGCCAGGCCGACGCCGTCGCGCTCTACCGCCGTACGCAACGCCTGCTCGCCCGGGAACTGGGCGTCGACCCGGGCGCGGCGCTGTCCGAGGCGTACCTCACCATGCTGCGTTCGCGGCCGGCGGACCGGCCGGCCGGCGAGCGGCCCGCGCCGGTGCCGCCACCGGCGGAGTCATCGGCCAAGCCACCGGCCGTGTCACGGGCGCGGCAGCCCGCCGTCGCGGACGCGCCGCCGCCCCCGTGCCTCCTCCCGCGCGCCCCGGCCGGCTTCGTGGGCCGCACGGACGACCTGGCGTGGCTCACCGGGGCCGCGCGGTCGGGCGACGCGCCGTTGAGCGTGATCATCGGCCCCGGCGGGGTCGGCAAGACGTCGCTGGCGGTCCACTGGGCGTACGCGCACGCCGGCGACTTCCCCGGCGGCATCCTCTACGCCGACCTGCACGCCGAGACCGCGGGCGGCACCGGCTCCCAACCGGCCGGTGTCCTGCACGACTTCCTGCTGGCCCTGGGCGTGCCCGAGGAGGAACTGCCGGCGGACGCGCGGGCCGCCGGGCGCCTGTTCCGCTCGCGGCTCGCCGGCCGCCGCGTCCTGGTCCTGCTGGACGACGCCAGGGACTCCGCGCAGGTGCGTCCCCTGCTGCCCGGTACGCCCGGGTGCACGGTGCTGGTCACCAGCCGCAACCGGCTGGAAGGGCTGGTGGCCACGGACTGCGCCCGGCTGCTGCCGCTGGAACGGCTGGCGCCCGTGGACGGCGTACAGGTCCTGCGTACCGTCATCGGCGACGCCCGGACCGCCGCCGAGCCCACCGCCGCGAGCGAACTGGCCGCCCTCTGCGACGGCCTGCCGCTGGCGCTGCGGCTGGCCGCCGCCCGGCTCGCCGCACGGCCCCGGCTCACCCTCCGCGCGATGGCCGACGACCTGGTCGACGAACACCGGCGGCTTCCGCTGCTGTCCGGCGAGGACCTCGGGGTGGAGGCGACGCTGCGGCTGAGCGTGCAGCAGCTGCCGCCGGCCGGGGCGCTGCTCTTCCGCCAGTTGGCGCTGCACGTCGGGTCCGACCTCGACGGCGGTGCCGCGGCGGCGCTCAGCGGCCTGCCGCCCGCCGCGGCACGTGCCGCCCTGGAGGAACTGGCCGCCGCCCACCTCGTCGAGGAGAGGGCGGGCGATCGGTACCTGATGCACGACCTGACGCGGCTGTACGCCCGTTCGTTCGCGGACCGGGCGGACCCGGCGGGGCTGCACCGGCTGCTCGTGCACTACCTGGCCGCCGCCGGGGCCGCCGCGGCGGCGGCCGAGCCAGGCAGCCAGCCCTGCTGCTCGCTGCCTCCCGGCGTCTCCCCGCCCGCCGCACCACCGGTCTTCGCCGACCGCGCCACCGCGATGGCCTGGTACGTCACCGAACGCGCCAACCTCACAGGGGCGGTGGCCGCGGCGGCCGGGGCCGGGCACACGGAGCTGACCTGGCGTATCGCCGTACAGCTGTGGCCGCTTGTCGTGCGCCAGGTGCACGACGGCTGGGAACCGACCCTCGAACACGCCCTCGCCGCCGCGACCGCGCTGGACGACCCGGACGCCGAGTCGCGGCTGTGCTCCCTGCTCGGCTGGGTCCTCACCGAGAACGGGCAGCACACCGCGGCGCTGGAACACCTGTGCCGCGCGCCCGACCTGGCCGTACGCGCCGAGGACCCGCGCGGTCAGGTGATCGCGCTGATCAACTGGGCGGCCGCGCTGGAGCGGGTCGGCGACCTGTCCGGTGCCGGGACGCGGCGGGAGCAGGCCGCGCGGATGGCGCACGCCCTGGGCCACCCGCACACCGAAACCCTGGCCCTCTACCACCTGGCCGCCCACGGCCTCGCGGCCGGCCGCCCCGACGAGGCACTGGCCCATGCCCGCCAGGGGCTGGAGCTGGCCCCTGACGAGCAGTCGGACGAGCGGCGGGCGCTGCTCCTCGACGTCTGCGGCAAGGCGTTGCAGGCCCTCGGCCGCGAGACCGAGGCCCGCCGCTGTCTCACCGAGGGGACGGTCCGCGCCCTGGCGGGCTGACCGCCCGGCGCCGCGCCGGGCCGGGCGGGCGCGGCCACGGTCCTCGGCGTCTGCGGTCTTCGGCATCTGCCAGAATCGCCGGATGCTGAGCATCGGAACGATCGTGCTGGGGGCCTCCGACGTCCGGCGCGCCGCGGAGTTCTGGACGCGGGCCCTGGACTACGTGCCCCGCGACGGGGCGGTGGCGGACGACTGGACGGTCCTGGTGCCGGCCGGCGGCTCCGGAGCCGGCCTGGCCATCGGCCGCAGCACGACGCCGGTGCAGGACCACCCGAGGGTGCACCTCGACCTGTACGCCGGTGACGCCGCCGACCAGGAGGCCGAAGTGGCGCGGCTGGTCTCCCTCGGAGCCGAACGCGTCGACTGGGACGCGTACCCGGACGACGCCGATTTCGTCGTGCTCGCCGACACCGAGGGCAATCGCTTCTGCATCATCGACACCGGCCGCGGGTGACCTCCGGCCCGGGTCACCGGTCGGAGACCTTGTGGACGGTGGTGTCGTCGGGGCCCAGCGGCCGCCCGTCCGCCGAGAGCACTTCCAGTGTGCGCAGGCTGCGTCCTTCCCTGCGGTCGACCAACTGTGAGTGGGGTTCCCCGGGGGCGAAGAAGTTCTCTTCGCCCCACTGCCGCAGGGCCACGATGACGGGGAAGAGCGCCTTGCCCTTCGGGGTCAGTACGTACTCGCGGTAGGCGCTGCCGTCCGAGGCGGGGACGGATTCGAGGATGCCGCCGGCGACCAGGGTGCGCAGTCGCGCGGTGAGGATGTTCTTGGCCACGCCGAGGCTGCGCTGGAACTCCCCGAAGCGCCGGCTTCCGTCGAAGGCGTCCCGCACGATCAGCAGGGACCACCAGTCGCCGATCGCGTCCACCGACCGGGCGACGGGGCATGCGCTGTCGTCGAAGCGTGTCCTGGTCACCATGGCGTTCCCCGTCCTCGTAGTGGTTGCAACATGCTACCGGTAACGTTACCTTCGCCATCTGGTAGCAAGTTGCAACCAGAGATGGGGAGGGGTGCCGATGCCCGGCAACAGTGAGGCCGCGACACGACGGAGCGAAACCCGAAGCGGGGAAGGCGGCGCCGCGTTCGTCCTGTCCCGCGGCGTCGTCGTACTGTTCGCCGTCGCCTGCGGGGCCGCGGTGGCCAACGTCTACTTCTCCCAGCCACTCCTGGTGACCATGGGCCGCGACCTCGCCATGAGCCCGGCGCTGGTCGGCAGCGTGGTCACCCTCACGCAGGCCGGCTACGGGCTGGGGCTCTTCTTCCTCGTGCCGCTGGGCGATGTCGCCGACCGCCGGCGGCTCGTCGTGGCCCAGTTGCTGCTGTTGGTGGCGGCACTGGTCGCGGTGGCCGCCGCCCACAGCGCAGCGATCCTGCTCGCGGGCATGGCGGCCATAGGGCTTCTCGCGGTCGTCACGCAGACACTGGTGGCCTTCGCGGCCTCACTGGCCCCCGCCGACCGGCGCGGGCGGGTCGTCGGCCTGGTCACCAGCGGCGTGGTCATCGGCATCCTGCTCGCCCGCACCGCGTCCGGCCTCATGGCCGACCTCGCGGGCTGGCGCTCCGTCTACCTCGCCTCGGCGGCGCTCACCGCGCTGCTCGCCCTGGTCCTGTACCGAGTGCTGCCGCGCCACAGCGACGTACCGCCCGCACCCCTGCGCTACGGACAGCTGCTGCGCTCCACGGTCACCCTGTTCGCGCGGGAACGGCTCCTGCGGCTCCGGGCCCTGTTCGGTCTGCTGGTCTTCGCCGCTTTCAGCACCCTGTGGAGCAGCATCGCGCTGCCGCTCAGCGAGGCCCCGTACTTCCTGCCCCACAGCGCGATCGGGGCACTGGGACTGGTGGGTGTCGCCGGCGCCCTGGCCGCGACCGCGGCGGGCCGTCTGAACGACCGCGGACTCTCCCGGCGGACCACGGGCATCGCCCTGGCGCTGCTCGCCGCCTCATGGCTGCCCTTGGCCTTCACCCGCAGCTCGCTCTGGGCACTGGTCGCCGGGGTGATCCTTCTCGACCTCGCCGTGCAGGCGGTCCACGTCACCAACCAGACCCTGATCTACGCGCTGCACCCGGACGCGGGCAGCCGCCTGATCGGCGGCTACATGGTCTTCTACGCGATCGGCAGCGCCACCGGCGCCATCGCCGCGACCTCCCTCTACGCGGCGGCCGGCTGGGGTGCCGTATGCGCACTGGGCGCCGCGTTCAGCTGCCTCGGGCTCGTGCTGTGGGCGTTCACCCGGCACCGCGACCCGGGCCCCGACGCCGGGGCGGCCGCTCGCTGACTACCGGCTCAGGGCCGCGACGGTGGCGTCGAAGTCGTCGGTGCGGGGGCGGTTGACGGGCAGCTTGGCGAGGAGGGCGGCCATGCCGCAGGTGTCGGTGACGGCGGAGAAGACCAGGCCGCTTCCGATGGCGGCGGCGAGCCAGCGGGCCCGGGGACGCCGCGTACCGGCCGCGAGGCCGAGGACGACGAGGGAGCCGGCGGCCAGGCGTACCTGGCGTTCCATGGGCCACACGGCCTTGGCCGTCGCGTCGCGGTGTACGGGGTGGCCCTGCCCGGCCCACGCGGTGGTGCCGCCGGTGAGGGTGGTGGCGGGGATGTCGGCGGCGGCCAGTTCGGCGTGGGCGGCGGCGGACCGGCTGCCGGAGGCGCAGACGAGGAGGAGTTCCGCGCGGGTGGCGGCCGACTTGAGGGCGGGCAGGGCGCCGCGGAGGCGGTCGAGGGGGACGTTGTGGGCTCCCGGCAGGTGGCCGGCGGCGTATTCGCCGGGGGTGCGCACGTCGACGACGGTGTAGGAGTGCAGGCGGGCGGCAGCCTCGGCGGGCTGGACGGCGGTGCGGACGGCCATGCTGATCTGCTCACTTTCGTACGGTCCGGGTCGGGTACCCCGATGGGGCTAAGGTACCCCAGGGGGTATTCATTCCCGGGTTGGCGGTTCCCCAAGGAGGACGTGTGGAGATGGAGCTGGCTGCCGACGAGCTGAGGTCGGTGCTCAACCGGCTGCGGCGGGCTCAGGGGCAGATTGCCGGAATCATCAAGATGATCGAGGACGGCCGGGATTGCGAGGACGTGATCACTCAGCTGGCCGCGGTGTCGCGGGCGCTGGACCGGGCGGGCTTCGCGATCATCGCCACCGGGCTCCAGCACTGCATGGCCGACGGCACCCGCACGGCCGGTGACCGGGACCGGCTGCGAGCCAGACTGGAGAAGCTGTTCCTGTCCCTGGCCTGAGGGCCGGGAACAGAGCAGGGGGGGGCGGCCGGGATCAGGTGTCCGTGACGGTGAGCCCGGCCTCGGCGGCGGCGTCGGGACCGTCGTCCACCGCGACCACCTCCCGGCCGGCCGCGTGCAGGAGAGACGCGGCGATGGCGGCGCGCATGCCGCCCGCGCAGTGCACCCAGACGGTTCCGGCGGGCACCTCGGCGAGACGGCCGTACAGCTCGTGGACGGGAATGTGCACCGAGCCCGCGATGTGCCCGTCGGCGCGTTCGGAGTCGCGCCGTACGTCCAGCACCACGACCTCCTCGCCGCGTTCGCGCACCGGGACGAGATCGGCGAACGTGGCGCGCGGGAAGGACACGAGCGCCTCGCCCTCGCCGACCCACCGGGCCGGGTCGCCGGTGGCGGCGGCCGCCGGGCGGTCGATGCCCACCCGGACCAGTTCCCGCTGCGCGTGCGCCACCTGCTCGGGCGTCTCGGCCAGCAGCGTGACGGGCTTGCCCCAGGGGATCAGCCAGGCCAGGTAGGTGGCGAGTCTGCCCTCGCCCTCGACGTTGTACGACCCGGCCACGTGCCCCTCCGAGAAGGCGACGCGGTGGCGCAGGTCGACGACCCACTCCCCCGCCGCCAGCCGGGCGGCGATCTGCCGCGCGTCGGCGGGCTCGGGCGGGGTGAGGTCCACCGGGGCGGGTCCTGCGGCGTTGGCCGGGCCCATGTGGGCGTAGTAGGCGGGCACGTCGTCCAGCCCGTCGAGCATGCGGGCGACGAAGGTGTCCGCGTCCAGGACCAGCGCGTCGTTGTTCCGGCGCTCCTTGCCGATCGTGGTCGTGTCCCCCTCGGCCTGGGAGGAGGAGCAGAAGCTGCCGAAGCCGTGCGTGGGCAGCACCTGCACTTCGTCGTCCAGCGCGTCCGCCAGACGGTGGGCGGAGGCGTGCTGGGCGCGGGCCAGCCGCCTGGTCAGGCGCGGCTCGACCAGGTCGGGACGGCCGACCGTACCGATCAGCAGCGACCCGCCGGTGAAGGCGGCCACCGCTCTTCCGTTCTCCTCCAGGACGTAGGAGGTGTGATGCGGGGTGTGGCCCGGGGTGGCTATCGCGCGCAGCACCAAGTCCTCGTCCACGCCGATGGTGTCGCCGTCCGCGACCGGTGTGCGCGCGAAGGACACCGAGGCACCGGCGGGCACCAGGTAGCGGGCGCCGGTGACGCGGGCCAGGTGCAGGCCGCCGGTGACGTAGTCGTTGTGCACGTGCGTCTCGGCCACGAAGGCGATACGCACCCCGCGCCGTACGGCGGCCGCCATGACCCGGTCGATGTCGCGCTGCGGATCGACGACGACCGCGGCATCGGCACCTCCGGCCAGGTAGCTGCGATTGCCCAGGCCCTCGGTCTCCAGGGTGTCGACGAAGAACACGGCTGCGGATCCTCCCTGCGTCTGCGTACCGGTGCGAGTCGCGGTGCCCCCGCTGACCGGGTACCCGTTCAGAGCCCACAAATCCGGACGTGCGTACGATCCGCGCGGGAATCCGCCGGTACGACCGCCGCGCGCCCCCGGCGCTCGCGCCAACCCGTGGACGCTCCTTGCCCCCCGGCCGCGCCGGAGCCTCACCAGCGATGATCTGCCCGTCGTATCAGCGGCACTCTCCGCTCCTCCCGTTCGGGCTCGCCCCTGTGCACCGGTTCCGTGCGGGGGTTCGACCCGGCGGCGCCCCCGGGCAGGTCGGCGGCCCGTGCCGTCCCGCCACTTCCCTCCTCACCGGTCTGGCCGTATCTTCGACACGTCATCCCACTTCCACACTTGCCCTATTTATGAGTATTGAGACTCTGCTACCTACATAGTCTCAATGTCGCGTACGAGCCGTTTCTCTTAACTCCGGTTGTTCGTTTTGACGGGCATGTGTGACGCCACGGATGCGCATGTCCTGCCGGTCCAGCGGCTCGGCGGATGGGTCCTCAAACCGGCGCCGTCCCGTACACCCACCACCCCCACCGCCATGTCCACGGCGTACTGCCTGGAAGGCGGCGGCCGCTACGTGCGCCTGGAGTACTCGGCCGACCTGCTCGTGGGCCTGGTGCTCGAACTGGCCCGCGTCAGAACGGCTTTGTGGCCGCCGCCCGGCGCGCTTCCCCGGCGGCGATGACACGCACACCGCACCCGTACCGCTCCCCGCGCCACCGCCGCCGTCCCCCAGCCGCACAGAGAGCCCGCTGTGTACGAACCCCCCGTCCTGTTCCTCCTCGAACCCGTCGTCGACGCCTACTGGGTCCCGCACCAGATCACCGGCGACCCCGACGACCGGGAAGCCGGCTTCCCCACCGGCCTCCCCCCTGAGCCCGCCACGGAATTCCGCCCCGGCGACCCGCAGCCGCAGGCGCCCGGGTTCGTCCGCGGCCCGCTCTTCCGTGACCAGCCCGACGACCCACTGCCCGACCTCGGCTACGACCCGGCCGAGCTGGAGAACCTGGATGCCGAGCTGGCCCGGCTGCTGGTCACCGCGGAGCAGCCCGCCGTCGCCGACGCGCGGCCGGACGGGGAACAGGAGCCGCGTACGGCGGCCCGGCACCGGAAGGCCGCCCCGGTACGCGCCCCGCGCGAACGCCCCGCGGGTGACGGCTGGTCATGGCGGCGGGCGGCCGGGCGGGCCTGCGTACTGGCCACCGGCAGCATCGTGGTGACGGTCAGCGCGCTGGGCGCCGCGGCCTCCTACCCTCCCCTGTACCGCGTGGCGGCCGACGCCGCTCCGCCCGGCGTCGCCCAGCTCTGGCCCCTCCTGGTCTACGGACCGTGGGTCGCGGCCACCCTGTCCGTCCTGCGCGCCCGCACCCACCGGCGCCGCAGCCTGCACGCCTGGTGCGTCGTCGTGCTCTTCGCCGCGGTCGCCATGGCGCTGAGCGTCGTCAACGCCCCCACCACCCCGGCCGGCATCACCGTCGCCGCCCTGCCGCCGGCCACCATCGTGCTCTGCTTCCACCAGCTCGTACGCCAACTCGACCTGCCCACACCCCCGGTGCTGCCCGGCCGGCACGCCCATTTCACCCGCGGCGTCCACCGCCAGCGACCGGGCCGGTGAGGCCCCGGCGGAGCCCGTGCCGACCGGAGCGCGCGGGCAGGACGGCGGGGCCGGGCCGACCGGACACGGAGCGTGTTTGGCACACCCGGATTGTTGGGCAGTCGGTTGATCCCAGGAGTTCCCAATGGAGTTGAGGTCGGATGTCGGTGGAACATGGCGAGTGGGAGCGGGACCCGGCCGGGCGCGGATCCTTCCGGGCGCGGGTGGTGCCGCCCTTCGGGACAGCCGTGACGGCGACCGTGCCGGCGACGGCGGTGATCTGTACTTCGTGATCGTGCACCCCGGCACCGGCCCGGACGAGCGGGTGGACCCCAAGGACGGGGCGCTGCTGCCCCGGTGGGTCCGCAGGGCCCGCTCCGTACTGGTCGGCTTCACCGTCCTCACCATGGCCGCGGCCCTGACCGTCTCCCTTCTCAACGGCTGAGGACCGCAGGCACCGCCCCCCGGGGCCGCAGCCCCGATGGCCACCTTCGCCGCTCCGGCAGCGGCAAGGTGGCCTTTTTACCGGTCCGTTCACGTCCCGGTCACGTTACCCCCTGGTAAGTCGTCATCCGCGGCACGCACCATCACCGCTTCCGGCCCCCGGCCACCCGACGACCGACACCAGGAGTCTTCGTGCCCTCGATCCGCAGCACCCGTACGGCATCGCTCACGCTCGCCACGGCCCTCGCGGCACTCCTGGCGACCGTGCCGTTCCCGGCCGGGGCCGCACCGCTCGGCGCCCTGCCCGCCGTCACGCCGCGCGCCGAGACCGCGGCGCTGCACGACGACGCGGCCGGCGGCAAGGCCGACGCCGACGACCCGGCGATCTGGCGCAACGCCGCCGACCCGGGCCGCAGCCTGGTGATCGCCACCGCCAAGCAGGGCGGCCTGCGGGTCTACGACCTGGACGCCCGCGAGGTGCAGTCGCTGCCCGCGCCCGCCGCGCCCGGCAGCGGCCACGCGCCCGGCCGGTTCAACAACGTCGACCTGGTGCACGGCCTGCGGCTGTCCTCCGGCCGCGCCGACCTGGCGGTGACCAGCGACCGCGGCAACGACCGGCTGCGCTTTTACCGCATCGACCGCGACCGCGCCGGCGGCCCGCTCACCGACGTGACGGACCCCGCGGCCCCGCCCGTCTTCTCCGCCTCGCAGCAGGAGATCGACGAGCAGCGGACCGCTTACGGCCTGGCGACCTGGACCGACCCGGCCACCGGCCGCTCGTACGCCCTGGTCAGCCGCCGCGAGCGGACGACCCTCGCCCTGCTGGAGCTGGTTCCAGGGCCCGGCGGCACGGTCGGCTACCGCAAGGTCCGCACCCTGGGCCTCCCCGCCTCCTTCCGCCTGCCGAACGGCAGGTCCTGGTCGCCCTGCGCCGAGCCCGGCGAACTCCCGCAGGTCGAGGGCATGGTGGTCGACCCGGCCAACGGCACGCTGTACGCGGGCCAGGAGGACGTCGGCATCTGGCGGCTGCGCGCCGACCTGACCGGGAAGCCCGAACTCGTCGACAAGGTCCGCGAGTACGGCATACCGGCCACGTACGACGAGGCCACCGACAAGTGCGTGGCGGGCGCCGACCCCGGCTACGGGGGCAGGCGGCTGACGGCCGACGTGGAGGGCCTGACGCTGGTCACCGAGTCCGGCGGCGACGGCTACCTGCTGGCGTCCAGCCAGGGCGACAGCACCTTCGCCGCGTACGACCGCGAGATATCCGACGGCAACGAGTACGAGGGCGGCTTCCGCGTCACCGCGGCCTCGCCGGCCCTGGACGGCTCGGAGGAGTGCGACGGCGCCGCCGCGCTGGCCGCGCCGCTGGGCGCCCGCTACCCGAAGGGCCTGCTCGTCGTGCAGGACGGCCACGACTCCCCCGAGGATGCCGAACGCCCGTCCACGGGCTTCAAGTTCGTCGACCTCCGGGACGTACTGGACGCCGTGGACGACTGACCCGCGAGCCGCGGCGGAACGGTTCACCCGTAGCGGATGAAGCGGGTGCCACCGCGCGGCGCTGCGATGCGGTCATGGCTGCGCACCGCGGCGCCGAAGGCCCGCTGACCACCGTCCTGTTGCTCGGGCCGCGGCTGGCCCTGGGCGCCGCAGCCGCCGCGGGCACCGTGTCGCGCGCCGCGCTGCGGCGGCTCGTCGCCTCCGTGGTCGCCGCCGTGGTCGCCCAGCTCGACCTGGACGACCTGGTGTCCCGGGTGGACGTGGACCGGGTGGCGGACCGGGTGGACGTGGACCGCGTCGCCGACCGTGTCGACGTCGATCGGATCGCGCGCCGCGTCGACCTCGACGCCCTGCTGGACCGGGTCGACATGGCCGCGCTCGCCCGGCAGGTGCTGGAAGAGATCGACATCGGCCGGATCGTCCGCGACACGGGCGGCGGCATGACCGTGGAGGCGCTGGACGCCGTACGGCTGCGGAGCGCGCGTGCCGACCGGTTGGTGGACGCCTTCACCGACCGGCTGCTCCGGCGCGACGGAAACGGCCGGACTCCCCTGTGACGCCTGCCGCGTCCGCCGACGGCCCCGCCCGGCTCCAGGGCCGCCCCGCGGGGCTGGTGACCCGCGCCCTGACGGCCGTCACGGACACCCTCGTGGTGCTCGGCATCGCCGTACTGGCCGGGCTCGGCTTCGGAGCCGTCCGCCTGCTGGTCCTCGGGCCGCCGTTCGAGGTGCCGAGGCCGTCGGACTGGCTCACCGGTGCCCTCGGCTTCGCGCTCGCCGTCGGATATCTGGCCACGGGCTGGACGGCGACGGGGACGACCGTGGGCGGCCGGCTGATGGGGGTGCGCGTGGCGGACCGCTCGGGACGACGGCTCCGGGCCGGCCGCGCCCTGCTCAGGGCCGCGCTGTGCGTCGTACTGCCGCTGGGGCTGCTCTGGGCGCCGTTGAGCAGGCGGGACGCGTCCATCGCCGATGTCGTCGTGCGCAGCGCGGTGGTGTACGACTGGTACGGCAGGCGGGTCCGGCGGCGGCGTCCGTGACAACCGGCCGCCCGCCGGGCCGACGGTTCAGGTCGCGGCCGTATCGGTGCGGGCGGCCGGCTGCCGGGGCAGCAGCATGGCGGCGGCGAAACCACCACACCCGATGACCGCCAGCACGATCAGCGCGGCAGCGTACGAGCCGAAGGCCAGGTCGGCGACGAGGATGGTGCCGGCCACCGCCGTACCGAGCGAGGACCCGAGGTTGGACACGCTGCGCGACAGGCCGGAAATCTCGCCCTGCTGCTCCTCGGGGAAGCTGGACTGCACGATGTTCACCGACGGGGTCAGCATCACGCCGAGCCCCAGGCCGATCATGAGCAGTCCCGGCGTGCTCGCCCACGCGTTCGGCGAGCCGCCCGCCAAGGCGAGGAGGGTGGCGATGCCGGCGACCGTCACGGCGAAGCCGGTCATGACGAGGGTCCGCGGTGCGCGCCGCTTCGCGAAGCGCTCGGCGGCGAGCGAGGCCGCGAGGATTCCCGCGGTGGCCGCCGTGAAGATGACTCCGGTCCGGATCGCGTCGTAACCGCGTACGACCTGGAGGTAGGCGGCCACCACGAACGACACCCCCATGAGGATCAGCCACTGGAGGTGCTGGGTGAGCAGGCCGAGGTTGGCCGTGCGGTCGCGGAACAGGCCGGTGGACAGCAGCGGTTCGGCGCCGGAGCGCTCCTTCGCCCGTATCCACCGGAAGAACCCGGCCAGTACGAGACCTCCGAGCAGGAGCAGCCCCGCCATCAGCCAGGCGTTGTCGTCGGCGGCCAGGATCCCGGCGACGACGAGGACCAGGCCGACGGCGGACAGGACCGCGCCGACGGTGTCGAAGGGGCGGGCGGGGTCCGGGGGCAGCGGGTCGGCGATCCGGCGGCTCAGTACGACGATCGCCGCGACCACCAGCGCCTGGAAGACGAAGGCCGCCCGCCAGCTCAGCCCCGAGGTGATGAGCCCGCCGATCAGCGGCCCGGCGGCCGCGCCGATGCCGCCCATCGCCATGATCGCCCCGAACGCGCGGGCGCGGGCGGTGACTTCCGTGAAGTAGAGCGTGGTGAGGATGTAGACCGGCGGGATGAGCAGTGCCGTGCCGACGCCTTCGAGAATCGAGTTGCCGAGGATCAGTACGCCGAGGCCGGGCGCTGCCGCGCTGAGCAGGGCGCCGACGCCGTAGACGGCGAGGCCGGCCACCAGGCACCGCTTGCGGCCGAGGCGGTCGGTCAGCTTGCCGCCGGGGATCATCAGGGCCGCCATGACCAGCAGGAAGATGGTGATCGCCAGTTGCACCCCCTGCACGGTGGTGTCGAGGTCCGTGCTGATGTCGTTGATCATCACGTTCATGTTGGAGCCGGCGAAGCTGCAGATGAACTGCGCGAGCGCGAGCGGCACCAGGACCTGCCGGGGTGTGCCCGGCGCGCGTCCGCGGGTTCCCGAGCCGGTGGGGGTGGGCGGTACGGCCATCGTCTCGCCTCCATCGCTGCCGTGCGGCATTCGGGCGGACCGTCCGCCGGGTGCCGTTCATCGTCCCGGCCGGGTGATCGCGCGTCGTCACCCGCCCGGGGTGACGACGCGCCCCGGCGCCCCGGGGCATCCTCGGCGCCGACGCGGGGGCAATCCGCACCCGCCTCGGAGACGGAGGGCCTGTCATGGCCACCACGACCAGCCCGCACCACCGCTCGGCGGGAGCCATGGCCGCCGCGAGCGGCTTGACGATCTTCGCCGCCGTGATGCTGTTCATCTCCGGTGTGCTCGACCTCTTCCGGGGCATCATGGGAATCGCCGAGAACGAGGTCTTCTACAACACCCCCAACTACGTGTTCAAGTTCGACCTGACCAGCTGGGGCTGGATCCACCTGGGCTTCGGCGCGGTCGCCGTCGTCGTGAGCCTGGGCCTGTTCTCGGCGGCCACCTGGGCCCGGGTCCTGGCGATCGGCATCGCGGCACTGCTGATCATCGTCAACTTCCTCACCATCCCCTACTACCCGGTCTGGTCGATCACCCTGATCGCGCTGTACGGGTCCACCATCTGGGCCCTGTGCGTGGTCCGCCGGGACACGATCAACGAGTAGCGGGGGCGGACCCGTGCCGGACCCGGCGGTGCGCACGGCGGACGAGTGGGCCGGGCGGATCGCGGAACTCATCACGCCGCTGCGGGTGCGGCCGGGGTCCGAAGTCGATCTGGCCAAGGACTTCGACCCCGGCTACAAGGCGGGCATCACGCACAAGAGGGACGGTCAGGAGCTGCTCCGCACCGGTGTCACGCTCCTCGCCGACCAGCAGCGGCGGCTGGCCGCCCAGGGCACCCACGGGGTCCTGGTGTGCCTCCAGGCGCTGGACGCCGGCGGCAAGGACGGAACGATCCGGCACGTGATGACCGGAGTGAACCCGCAGGGGGTGCGCGTGGTCGGCTTCAAACAGCCGTCCGCCGAGGAACTCGACCACGACTACCTCTGGCGTTACGCCTGCCACCTGCCCAAACGCGGCGAGATCGGGATCTTCAACCGGTCGCACTACGAGGAGGTCCTGGTGGTGCGGGTGCATCCCGAACACCTCGACCGCCAGCGGCTGCCGCGGGCCCGGCACGACGGCATCTGGCGCCGGCGCTTCCGGGAGATCAACGACTGGGAGCGGTACCTGACCGACAACGGCTTCCGGCTCGTGAAGCTGTTCCTGAACCTGTCCAAGGAGGAACAGCGGCTCCGCTTCCTGAAGCGGATCGACGTCCCGGAGCACAACTGGAAGTTCTCGGCGGCCGACACGCGGGAGCGCGCCCGGTGGGACGACTACCAGCGGGCGTTCTCCGAGATGCTGTCCGCCACCAGCACCCGGTGGGCGCCCTGGTACGTCGTCCCCGCCGACCGCAAGTGGTTCGCCCGCATCTGCGCGGCCGCGGTGCTCGCCCACGTCCTGATCGGCATCGATCCCCGGTACCCGGACATCGGCGGGGCGGCCCGGCGCGAACTGGCGCTGGCCAGGAAGAAGCTGGAGGACGAGGCGCCCGCCGGCGCGGCGGCCGCACCGTGACGCGGGTCCGCGACGCGGCGCCCGGCCTCCGTACGCTCGCGGCCTACCGGCGGCAGTGGCTGGTCAAGGACGTCGTCGCCGGGGTCGTGCTGACCACGCTGCTGGTGCCGCAGGGCATGGCGTACGCGGAACTGGCGGGCCTGCCGGCGATCAACGGCCTGTACACGTCCGTCCTGTGCCTGCTGGCGTACGCCGTCTTCGGCCCCTCGCGCATCCTGGTGCTCGGCCCGGACTCCTCGCTCGGCCCGATGATCGCGGCGACGGTGCTGCCGCTGGCCGCCGCCGGGGGCGACGGCAAACGGGCGGTGGCGCTCGCCTCGGTGCTGGCCCTGATGGTCGGCGCCGTCATGATCCTGGCGAGCGTGGCGAAGCTGGGCTTCATCGCCGACCTGATCTCCAAGCCCACCATGACCGGCTACATGAACGGTCTGGCGCTGACCATTCTGGTCGGGCAGCTGCCGAAGCTGTGCGGCTTCTCGACGGAAGCCGACGGGCTGCTCGGCGAGGTGTCCGCGTTCGCCGGCGGGCTGGCCGACGGCAAGGCGGTGCCCGCCGCCGTGGCGGTGGGCGCGGGCGGTGTCGTACTGATCCTCGTACTGCAACGGTGGCTGCCGAAGGTGCCGGCGGTGCTCGTCATGGTGCTGCTGGCCATCGCCTCGACGTCCCTGTTCGACCTGGCCGCACGGGGCGTCGGCCTGGTCGGCACCCTGCCGACGGGCTTCCCCCCGCTGACCGTCCCGCACATCGCGTGGGACGACCTCGCCCCCTTGTGCGCGGGGGCGGTGGGCATCGCGCTGGTGTCCTTGGCCGACACCATCTCCAACGCGTCGGCGTTCGCGGCCCGCACGGGGCAGGAGGTCGAGGGCAACAAGGAGATGAACGCGATCGGTGCCGCGAACGTGGCGGCGGGGCTGTTCCAGGGCTTCCCCGTCAGTACGAGCGGCTCGCGGACGGCCGTGGCCGAGCGGGCGGGCGCCAGGACCCAGCTCACCGGAATCGTCGGCGCCGTGCTGATCGTCCTCATGCTGGTGCTGTTCCCCGGGCTGTTCCGCAACCTGCCCCAGCCGGCGCTGGGCGCGGTGGTCGTCACGGCCGCGCTGTCCCTGGCCGACCTCTCGGGAGCGGCACGGCTGTGGCGGCGGCGCAAGGCGGAGTTCCTGCTGACGGTCGTGGCCTTCCTCGGAGTGGCGCTGCTCGGTGTGCTGCCCGGCATCGCGGTCGCGGTCGGCCTGTCGATCCTCAACGTGTTCCGGCGCGCGTGGTGGCCGTACAACACCGTGCTGGGGCGGGTGCCCGGCCTGGAGGGCTACCACGACGTCCGCTCCTACCCGGAGGCCGAGCACCTGCCGGGGCTGGTGATCCACCGCTTCGACGCGCCCCTGTTCTTCGCCAACGCCAAAGCCTTCCGCGACGAAGTGCTGCGCCTGGCGCACGGCGAGCCGCCACCCCGGTGGATCGTGGTCGCCGCCGAGCCGGTGACCGACGTGGACACCACCGCCGCCGACATACTGGAGGAACTCTGCGAGGGGCTCGACGCCCGGCACATCCGCCTGGTGTTCGCCGAGCTCAAGGACCCGGTACTGCGCAAGCTCAAGCGGTACGAGCTGACGCATGCCTACGGCGGCGACCGGTTCTTCCCCACCGTCGAGTCCGCCGTCGCCGCGTTCCGCGCCGGGACCGGTGCGGTCTGGACCGCGGCCGTACCGCCCGCCGAGCCCGGACGGCGCTGAGCCCTCGGCCCCAGCGCCGTCGCGGTGCCCGTTCAGTCGTTCTCCGGGCCGATGGCGAGCAGGTGCGTTCCCCAGGCGTCCAGGCCGACGAACAGGCCGGGTCCGGTCAGCTCGTCCCCCGTGCGCGCGTACTGCTCACCGTCGAGCAGCCCGGTCAGCCGCCAGCCGCCGGAGCCCGGTTCGGGCCACGGAAGCCGGATGCGTCCCTGGGCCGGCTGCCCCGAGAGGTTCACCGCCGTCAGGAACCGTCCGGCGGGCCCTGTCCAGCACCAGGCCAGCACGTTGCGTGCGGAGTCGTTGTCGGGCCAGCCCGCGCACTCCAGCAGCCGCCACTGCCCGGTCCGCATACCGCTGCGGTGCACACAGGCCAGCAGCCTTTCGTGGAACGCCCGCAGCTCGGCGTCCACCGGCTCGTCGGGACGCCGGTCCAGAAAGACGGGCAGCCGGGTACGGCGCCCCGTGAACTGGCCCTCGTGCCACAGCGTCGCCCCGGGCAGCGTGGCGATCAGGACCGCCGCCGCGCGCTCCTTGTCCGGGTGCAGCGTCTCCGCGGCCCGTGGCTCGTCGTGGTTCTCCAGGAACCGTACGAGCTTGCGCTGGTACGCCTCGTCCGCCGTCAGGTGCTGCCGCACCGACTCGGGGCCCTCGTTCAGGACCCGGTCGTACAGGCGCTTGTCGTAGCAGAAGTCGAATCCCTGCTGCTGGAGGGCCCATTCCAGGTCCCAGTACGCCTCGGCGACGAAGGTCATGCCGGGGTGCCGCTGCCGTACGTCGCCGATGACCGTGGGCCAGAAGTCGTCCGGCGGCGGGGTCCCGGCACGCTGCCCCCAGGTGCGGGCGAAGATGTCGTTCATCAGCAGCATCGCCATGTCGCAGCGCACCCCGTCACAGACCTGCCCGATCCGGGCCAGCACGTCCGCGGTCGCGCGGCGCAGGGCGGGCTCGAAGGCGTTCAGCTGCACCACGTCCGGCCACGGCGGGAAGAAGGGGTCGCGGCCGCGGGCCAGGACCGCGGTCCCGGTGTCCAGGAAGGCGGCCGGGTCGCGCTGTGCCTCGTCGGCGGTACCGCGCACGAAGTACTCGGGGTGTTCGGACACCCAGGGGCTGTCCGGGGCGACGTGGTTGGGGACGTAGTCGAGCAGCAGTCCGATGCCCCGGCCGTCGAGTTCGGCGCGTGCGGCGGCCAGCCCCTCGGCGCCGCCGAGCGCCGCGTCGGCCTCGTAGCGCCGGATGCAGTACGGCGACCCGGCGATCTCTTCCTCCCGGATGCCGGGTACGGCCTGGGAGAACGCGGCGCGCAGGGACGAGTCCCACAGGGCGATGCCGCGGCCCTGCGGGCTGCGCTCCCACACCCCCATGAGCCAAACGGCGTCGACACCGAGCGGGGTGATCTCGTCCCACGCGTCCTTGGGCACGTCGGCGAGTCCGCCCGGGCGCCCGGTGCGGCGCTGGATCTCGCGCAGCCACACCCGGGTGTTGACCTCGTGGACGACGGGCTGCGCGGGCAACTCGGTCATGGCCTCTCCTTCCGGCCCGGCTCCGCCAGGAAGTCGCCGGGCGTGAGCGTGCCGAAGATCCTCATCAGGGTGGCGACCAGGCCCGTCCAGCCGGTCTGGTGGGCCGCGCCGATGCCGGCGCCGTTGTCGCCGTGGAAGTACTCGTGGAAGAGGATCAGGTCGCGCCAGTGCGGGTCGTCGCGGAACTTGTCCTGCCCGCCGTAGACGGGCCGGCGGCCGTCCTCGCCGCGCAGGAAGAGGCGGGTGAGCCGGCCGGAGATCTCCCCGGCGACCTCGTACAGGGTCATCCGGACGCCGGAGCCGGTCGGGCACTCCACGGTCAGCCCGTCGCCGTAGAAGCCGTACAGGTTGAGCAGCGCGCGGATGACCAGGGCGTTCATCGGGAACCACACCGGGCCGCGCCAGTTGGAGTTGCCGCCGAACATCCCGGAGTCGGACTCGGCCGGCAGGTAGGACACCCGGTACTCCTCACCGTGCACCCAGAAGGTGTACGGGTGCTCGGCGTGGTGCCGGGAGAGGGACCTGATGCCGTACGGGCTGAGGAACTCGTCCTCGGACAGGAGGTGGCCCAGGACCCGCAACAGCTTCTTCCCGTCCAGGACGGACAGCAGCCTGGCACCGCCGGCCTCGCCCGCCTGGGCGGACGCCAGGGTGACGGACAGTGAGGGGTGGCGGTCGGCGAAGCGTTGCAGGCGCTCGCCGAGGCCCGTGATCCGCTCCAGTTGCCGGGGGCGGAAGACGGTCGAGGCGCACAGCGGCAGCAGGCCCACCATCGACCGGACCTTGAGCCGTACGGCCTCTCCGCCGGGCAGGCGCAGCACGTCGTAGTAGAACCCGTCCTCCTCGTCCCACAGTCCGTCGTCGAGGTCGCCGACGCGGTCCATGGAGCCGGCGATCCACAGGTAGTGCTCGACGAATTTCAGCACCAGTTCCTCGTAGGCGGGGCGGTGCTCGACGAGTTCCAGCGCGATCTGCAGCATGGACTGGCAGTACAGGGCCATCCAGGCGGTGCCGTCGGCCTGTTCGAGCACGCCTCCGGTGGGCAGCGGCGCGCTGCGGTCGAAGACGCCGATGTTGTCGAGGCCCAGGAAGCCGCCCTGGAAGACGTTGCGGCCCTCGGGGTCCTTGCGGTTGACCCACCAGGTGAAGTTCGTCAGGAGCTTTTGGAAGGTGCGCTCCAGGAACGCGGGGTCGGCCCGGCCGGTGGTGCGCTCCTCCATCAGGTGGACGAAGTACGCGGCCCAGGCGTGCACCGGCGGGTTGACGTCCCCGAAGTTCCACTCGTAGGCGGGGACCTGGCCATTGGGGTGCAGGTAGGAGCCCTGGAGCAGCAGTTCGAGCTGCTGCTTCGCGAACCGGGTGTCCACGGCCGACAGGGCCACGGTGTGGAAGGCCAGGTCCCACGCGGCGAACCAGGGGTACTCCCACTTGTCAGGCATGGAGATGACGTCGTCGCTGACCATGTGGAACCACTCGCGATTGCGGATGCCGGGCCGTGGCAGGCTCCACGGGTCCAGGCCGTGCTCGGACAGCCAGGTCTCCAGGTCGAAGCCGTAGTACTGCTTGGACCACAGCATGCCGGCGAGGGCCTGCCGCAGCACCCGGGCCTCGTCCTCGCCGGCCCCCGGCGGGGTCAGCTCGCGGTAGAAGGCGTCCGCTTCGGCGATCCGCTCCTGGAAGACGGTGTCGAAGCCGCCGGTCAGCGCCAGGGGCGAGCCGGTGGGCGCGAGCCGCAGCCGCAGGGTCTCCTCGCCGCCGGCGGGGAGGGTGAGGGTGTAGTGCGCGGCCGCCTTGGTTCCCTCCCCGGCCGGGTTGACGGCCTCTTTCTCCCCGTCGACGACCGCGCGGCCGATGCCGTCCTTGACGTACGGCGAGGGGCTGGAGGTGCCGAACAGCCTCTCGTTGTTGGTCTCGTTCTCGGTGAACAGCAGCGGGACCTCTCCGGAGCAGCGCAGGTCGTAGCTGCCCAGCTCGGCGTGGACGGCACGGACGGTCGCGGTGCCGTGCGGGCCTTCCGCCCGGGCCAGCCGCGGCTTGTCGGTGCCCTCGCGCCAGGACCAGGTGTTGCGGAACCACAGGGTGGGCAGCACGTGCGCGGTCGCCTCGCCGGGGCCGCGGTTGGCGACGGTGATCCGGATCAGGACGTCGTCGTCCTCGGCCTTGGCGTACTCGACGGTGACGTCGAAGTACCGGTCGTCGTCGAAGATGCCGGTGTCCAGCAGCTCGTACTCGAACTCCTGGCGCCCGCGTGCCTGGTTGGTGGCCACCAAGTCGTGGTAGGGGAACTCGGCCTGCGGGTACTTGTACAGGTAGCGCATGTAGGAGTGGCTGGGCGTGCTGTCGAGGTAGAAGTAGTACTCCTTCACGTCCTCGCCGTGGTTGCCCTCGCCGTTGGTCAGCCCGAAGGCGCGTTCCTTGAGGATGGGGTCGCGCCCGTTCCACAGCGCGAGGGCGAAGCACAGGCGCTGCTTCTCGTCGCTGAGGCCGCCGAGCCCGTCCTCGCCCCACCGGTAGGCCCGGGAGCGGGCGTGGTCGTGGGGGAAGTACGACCAGGCGTCACCGCCCGGGCTGTAGTCCTCGCGGACGGTGCCCCACTGGCGCTCGCTCAGGTACGGGCCCCACAACCGCTGCCGGTCGTCGTCCGGAGCAACGCGTTCCGCGTTCGTCTGCTCGCTCATGCCTGCCTCCTGCCTGCCGCGGGCTCACCCGGCTCCAGGCTGGGCACCCGCTTCGGAGCCCGCCTCACCTGGCCCGGGTGAGGAGCCGTCGCGCGCCGCGAGGGTGACGGCTGCCTCGTACGCGGCCAGCGCCACCGCGATCACCAGGAGGCTCGTCCACGAGGAAAGCAGCAGCGCGACCAGGGCCGCGACGACCACGCCGGCGACCCGGAGCGTGTCGGCGTGTGCGCGTGTCCACGCACGCAGCTCGCTCCCCTTGGGGACCCGCCGGCCGGCGCGGACGGCGAACCGGCCGGTGGCCTTGGCGCCCCTGGACGTGTAGTGGCGCAGACCGACGGGCAGCCGGCCCGGGCCCACCAGGTACATCAACAGGGCCAGGACGATACCCAGCCACAGCAGTTGGTCGCCTCGCTCACGCAGCGTCGTGAACACCGTCCACAGCGCGTTGCGTGTCGCGCCCCGGTAGACGCCGGCCGGTACCTGGCCGAGGATCTGGTCCCGTACCGCCCGCAGCACGGCGGAGAGCGCGGTGACGCCGACCACGAGCCACAGGCCCAGCTGGAGCAGGGTGCGCCGGCGGTTCGGCGACACCCACAGGGCGAGGCCGAGCAGCAGCGGCACGGCGATCAGGAGCCCCACCAGGCCCCGCTTGACCAGCAGCACGGCCTGTTGCAACTGGCCGAGCGTGTGCCGGTCGTACAGCTTGATCTGCGCGAAGTCGGCGGGCAGCGACACGCCGAGCGCCTTCTCGATCCGGTCGTGCAGCCCGGGCGGGATCGCGCCCGACGAGACGGTGGGCAGGTTCAGCTGCTTGCCGAACAGGGTGGGCAGCCGGTCCTCCAGGGCGTTGAGTGCGTTGTTGACCAAGGGGAGCAGGTTGAGGGTGACCGTGTCGCCCTGTACGCGCACGCCCTGGCTGCGCTGCTCCAGCACCGCGACCATCCGGGCGTGCGCGAAGCGGTTGGCGGCGCGCCACAGGTCCTGGAACTGCTCGGTCTTGAGCAGCTTGGCGATCGAGTCGCGTACGTAGTCGTGGACGGCCTTGGTGGCCGGCGCCGCGATGAACGACGCGCGTGGCGGCAGCGCGTCCTTCAGCCGCTCCTCGATGTCCAGCTGGTCGAATATCTGGTCCGTGAGGTAGGCGGCGACGGCCGCGTCCACGACCGGGTCCTCGGGCAGGGCACCCACCGTGGCGACCCAGCGGTCCGTGTTGAGCGCGGTCCGCGCACCCCACACGCCGACGACCGAGGTGACCGTGAAGACGGCCACCAGCGCGATCACCACGGCGGCGACGAACCGCCGCAGGGCCAGCAGCCTTGCCCGCCGGCGCTGCCGCGTACCGGCACGGTCCCGCAGTTCCCTGACCTCCGCCCGCAGCCGCTCCAGTTCGCCGACGGGCTCGGGGCCGCCGGCGGCCGTACCGCCGTCCGCCGTTTCCTCGTGGGCCATGACGTCACACCTCCGCCGCCCACCGTCGCGGGGCTCCCGCCGTGCGGCCCTCACCTGTGGCGGGTGACGCGGCGGGCGCCGGGGCCGGGCTGGATGGGGGCGACCCCGTGACCGGGCCTGTCGGAGGGAGTCCTCATGGCCGGAATCGGACCGGTACAGCTGCTGGCCGTCGTGTTCGGCCCCGACGCGAAGTTCGAGGGCCGGGTCCTCGACGAGCTGGGCGTCCTGGAGGCGAACGGCCAGCTCCGCGTCCTCGACATGCTCTTCGTCCGCAAGGAGCCGGACGGCCGGCTGTTCGCGCTCGACTACCAGGCGGAGAGCATGGGCGACACCGTCGCCGCGCTGCTCGGCCTCCCCGGCGACCGGCCGCGGGCCGCGCAGCCGGCCGGCCCCTCGCCGGCCGACGGCGGCGCCTTCGGCCTGTCCCCCACCGAGGTCAGGGGGCTGGCAGAGGCGATGGACCCGGGCGTCGCCGCGGCGTTCGTCCTGCTCGAACACGTATGGGCGACCCGTCTGAAGAACGCGATCCGCGACACGGGCGGGGTGCCCGTGGCCGAGGGGTTCCTCACCGAGGAGGCGCTCGTATCCGTGGCCGCCGAGCTCGCGGCCGCGGCCCAGCGGCTGGGCGAGCCGGCCGCTGCCCCGTCCCCACCAGGCCGGGCGACCGGCCGTTCCGCCAGGAGGCTCTGATGGCAGATCTCGTCGTACTCGGATTCTCGGACAAGGAGAAGGCGGACGCGGTGCTGCGGCTCGCCAGGGACCTGTCCCGCCAGGAACTGCTCGACCTGGAGGACGCGGCGGTGGCCTGGCGGACCATGGACGGCAAGATCCATGTCCGCCAGTCGTACAACCCCACCGCGACCGGTGCGGCCGGGGGCGCCCTGTGGGGCACGCTGTTCGGGATGCTGTTCCTGATGCCGGTGTTCGGCGCGGCGATGGGCGCGGCCACCGGCGCGATCGCCGGCAAGCTCTCCGACGTCGGCATCAACGACGCCTTCGTCAAGGAGATCGCGGGCACCCTGGAACCGGGCATGGCCGCGGTGTTCGCCCTGGTCCGCCGCTCCACCCCGGACCGGGTGCGGGAGGCCCTGCGCCCCTTCGACCCGCGCGTGATCCGTACATCGCTGACCAAGGACCGCGAGGACGAACTGGTCGCGGCGCTCCACTCGGTCTGAGCAGCCCCGCCGCGGGCCGGAATTCACCCGGGTGAGAACTTCACCCGGGTGAAACGGCGCCCGTGGCGCTGCCCGTGTCACCGCGCCCGTCCGACACTTGCCTGAGCCGCACCCCCCCCCGCTCCGAGAGCGAGGTGCCGCCCATGGACACGTGTCCGCAGGAGCACCGCGACGGGCCCTCGCTCACGCCCGGGACCACGGTGCCCGCGCTGCCGCGATGGCTGGTCCCCAGACCCCGGCTGACGGACCGGGTCTCCCGGGGCGTCCTGGGGCCGCTGACCGTGGTCGTCGGCCCGGTCGGCGCCGGGAAGTCGGCACTCGCCGTGGAGTGGGCGCACACCGGCCGGGCCCCGGGGCCGGTGGCCTGGGTGACCTGTGACGGCCGCGACGAGCAGCCCGGCGTCTTCTGGTCGCGCGTCATCGGCGCGCTGGGCGCGGCCGGCACCGACGTGCCGCCGTCCGTGGCGGCGGCCGGCGGCCCGCTGCTCGTGGCCGGTCTGACGGCCGCGCTGACCGCGCGGCGCGAGCCGGTGGTCCTGGTCCTGGACGACTTCCAGCCGGAGCCCGGCTCGCCGACCGCCGAGAGCGTGATCGGCCTCCTGAAACACGCGGTCCCCGCGCTGCGCCTGGTGGTTCTCTCGCGCCGGGACCCCCCGCTGCACCTGCACCGCTTCCGGCTGTCCGGCGAACTCACCGAGCTGCGCACCGCCGACCTCGCCTTCGACGACCGGGAGACGGCCGCGCTGCTCGGCCAGCACGGCATCGAGATGCCCAAGCAGGTGGTGAGCACCCTCAGGAAGCGTGCGGACGGGTGGGCCGCCGGCCTGCGCCTGGCGGCCATGTCCATGGAGAAGCAGCCCTGCCCTGAGAAGTTCGTGGCGCAGTTCGCGGGCGACGACGAGACGGTCGTCAGCTACCTCGTGGAGGAGGTGCTCGACGTACAGCCGCCGGGGATGCGGCGGCTGCTGCTGACGACGAGCGTCCTGGATCACATGAACGCCGAACTGGCCGCCGAACTCGCGGGCGAGGAGGCGGGGGGCCACTTCGCGGCGATGGTCCGGGAGAACTCCTTCCTCCAGCCCGCCGGGCACGACTGGTACCGCTGCCACCGGATGTTCGCCGACGTGCTGCGGATGTGCCTGCGCCACGAGACGCCGGGCCTGGTCCCCGAACTCCACCGCAGGGCCGCCGCCTGGCTGGGCGACCACGGGCTGCTCGCCGACGCGGTACGGCACTGGTACGCGGCCGGCGACCACACGCGCGCCGGCCGGCTGATCGTCGGCCGGCTGGCGATCGGCCAGGTCCTGGGGCTGACCGCGGCCCGGCTGCCGGACGCACTGATCCGGCGGCCGTCCGAGGTCACGGAGGCGGACGAGCCCGAATCCGCGCTCGTCGCCGCGGCCTCGGCACTGGTGCACGGCGACGACACGGCCTGCGCCTGCTTCCTGGACCGGGCCGGGCGGCTCGTCGGGGAGCTGCCGGCGGACCAGGAGGACCGCGTCACCCGCTGCCGTCTGACCCACGCCGTGATCCGCATGGTCCGGCAGCGGTCCCGGTTCCCGGACGCCGCCCGGTCGGCCGCGGCCGACGCGGAAGCCCTGTCCGCGCTGCTGCCCCGGGCGACGCCGGCGGCGCACCCGGAGATCCAGGCACTCACCCTGTCGATCCGCGGGCGCGGCGAACTGCACGACGGCAGGCTGCACGCCGCGGCAGCCTCCCTCGCCGCCGGCCTCAAGGCCGCGTGCGCCGCGGGCAACGGCGTGCTGCGCCGGGACTGCCTCGTCGAACTCGCGTTGCTGGAGGTGTTGCGCGGACGCTTCCGCGCCGCCGACGAACTCGCCACGCTCGCCTCCCAGCCGCCCCTGCCCGCGTGGACACCGGCGGACCGCTCCCGGTCCACGCTGCACGTCGTACGCGCCTGGGTCGGCCTCGCGCGCGGCGAGACCGCACAGGCCCGCCGCGAACTCGGGTACGCGCGTACGGCACTGCACGGCGCGCCCGATCCGTTCGTCGCGGGAGTCTGCTCCTTGGCGGCGGGGCTCGCCAAGGCGGCGGAGCGCAACGGGCCGCCGACCGGCCGGATCGGCGACGCCGTGGCCGGCTGCCGGCTGCCCACGGGGCTGCTCCAGACGTTGGAGCCGGTGTGCGCGGCCGTGCTCGACGCGTCCGGCAGCCCGCGTACGCACGCCCTGACCCGCCCCGACCCGCCGCTCCTGGTCCCGGCCCCGGTCGAGCGGCTCAGCGCGCGGGAACGGGAGGTGCTCGGCCGCCTCGCGCAGATGATGACGACCGAGGAGATCGCCACGGACCTGTATCTGTCGGTCAACACGGTCAAGACGCACCTGAAGAGCGTCTACCGCAAGCTGGCCGTGACCCGGCGGTCGGCGGCGGTCCGGCGGGCCCGCGAGCTCGAACTGCTGTGACGCGGCCCGTCGGGGGCGGCGCGACGCCGCCCCCGACGCCCCCGATCACCCGAACTGGCCGACCTTGTAGTCGCCCGCGGGCTGCTGTGTGAGGACGTTCAACCGGTTGAAGGTGTTGATCAGGGCGATCGTGGAGACCAGCGCGGTGAGCTGCTCCTCGTCGAAGTGCTCGGCGGCCTTCGCCCACGCCTCGTCCGTGACCCCGCCGGCCGCGTCCGCGATGCGGGTGCCCTGCTCCGTCAGTTCCAGCGCGGCGCGCTCGGCCTCGGTGAAGACCGTGGCCTCCCGCCACACCGCGACGAGGTTGAGGCGCACCGCCGACTCGCCGGCGGCGGCGGCGTCCTTGGTGTGCATGTCGGCGCAGACGCCGCATCCGTTGATCTGGCTCGCGCGGAGCGCCACCAGCTCCCGGGTGGAGGCAGGCAGCGTGGAGTCCATAAGGATCTTCCCCGCCGCGACGATGTGCTTCAGGAACTTCTCCGCCGTCGGGTTGCCGAAGAGCTTCATACGGGCTTCCATGGTGCGCTCCTTGTGCCGTTGTCGTTAGCTACACCCCTATGACGGAACGGCTCGGCGCGATGTGACAGGGCCGCGTGTGACGTGCGTCTCCCCAGCCGACGCGCACGCGCTACCGGATGAGCCCCCGCTGCCGGGCCCGGTGCAGCGCCTCGGCCCTGGAGTGCGCGCCCAGCTTGCGGTACACCGCGCGGGTATGGCTTTTGACGGTGTTGTAGGACACGAAGAGGTCGTCGGCGATGCGCCGCAGCGGGACCTCCTCCCGGAGCCGCCGGAGCACGGCCAGTTCGCGCTCGGTCAGCGCTTCGGCCGGCACCGCCGCGCTCCGGCCCGGCCCGGGCGCCGCGGCCAGCACGGCCGACGCCTCGTCCACCAGCGCCTCCGTGGTCCGCGGGTCGTCCAGCTCCGCCGCGATCTCCACGAGAAGGCCGGCGACCCACACCAGGCAGGTCGTCACGGCCGTGTCCGCCGTCCCGGCGTCCCGGCCCAGTGCCCGTAACCGCCCGCGCAGGTCGGACACCCGCCCGGCTCCCCCCGGACCGGCCGGGGCCCGGCTCCTTGCCTGGGTACGGAGCGCAGCAGGCATGTCCTCACCTCCTGGCGGCAGGCGGTACCCGCCCAGCGTCGCGGGCAACGGCCGTCACCGGAAGGGGCGTTACGGCCCTTCGCCGCGCGCGTTCTGCCCGCCGGCCCCGGCCTTCCCCGGCAGCCGCCTGACCTCCAGCAACTCCAGCCCCAGCGCCTGGATGCGGTCCAGGATGCCGTACAGCGCTGCCTGGTCGAGACCGGCCCCGTACAGGACCGTCTCGGCCGGGCGCGGCCGTACCGTCAGCTCGCCGAAAGCCGATGCCAGGGCGGCCCCGGCCCTGCCCCGGACCCGGATCTCGAAATCACCGCCGCCGGACGGCTTTCCCGCTCGCTCGGGCCCCGCGCCCGCCTGTGCGCCCATGGCGTCACCTCCGCTGCGGCCGGCGGCCTGGCTTCCCCGCCATTCTCGCCGGACGGCGCCGGGCGGCCTCACCTCGCGCGGGTGACGGTGCGTCCGGTCCCGTTCTCATCCGCCGCGGGTGAACCGGGCCGAGGGCCGCGCAGGGGATGCTCCGGCCCACCGAAGAGGAGGTCCAGGCATGGCTGAGCAGACTTCGGCAGGACAGAGCCAGCAGGGTGCACCGGAGCCACGCATCCGCCCGGTCGCGATCGGCGGGGTCGTGTTCGCCGTGTGCATGCTGGGCATCATCGGTACCTACCACGCGATCGCGGGGCTCGCCGCGATCATCGACCACAACTTCTACCGGTCGCAGCAGAACTACGCGTACGACTTCAGCGTCAGCGGGTGGGGGTGGCTCCAGCTGCTCTCCGGCCTGGTCATCCTCGCGGCCGCGTTCCACCTCTTCAACGGCCGCACCTGGGCGCGCGCCGTGGGCATCGGCGTCGCGGCGGCCAGTGCGCTGGAGAACTTCTTCTTCACCCCGTACTACCCCGTATGGTCGGTGATCATCATCGCGCTCGACGTCCTGGTGATCTGGTCCCTGGCCACCTACGGCCACCAGGAGGCCCACAAGGTCTACAACGCGCCGCTGTAGGTCCGGGCGGCCTCAGCTCCGCGCGGGCAGCAGCCCGAGCCGGAAGAGGAGGCGCCAGTCCAGCGGCGGCCGGGCCAGGCGCACGCCCGGCCGCCGCCGGGGCACGAGCACCCGCAGGGCCAGCGGCCGCACCTCGCAGTGCACCGGTACGCGCAGCCGCAGCGCCTCTCCGTCGACGCCGACCGCGATCCGCTCCTGGTCGGCGTCGACGACGACGTGCGTCGCCGTCACCCGCGTCAGACCGGCGGCCCACCGCCCCCGCACCAGGCCGGCGGCGTGCGCGGCGCCGGCGACCTCGACACCGACGCAGCCCAGCACGCCGCCGTCCAAGCGGGCCCGGCGCCCCAGGCCGGCGATGTCCCCCAGCCCGTACGGGTTGTTGCTCACCAGGAGCGCCTGCGGGCCGGAGAACGTGCGCTCCCCGGCCCGCGCGGTGAGCCGCCCGCCCTGGTGACCCACGAGCAGGTCGGGCAGCAGCTCCAGGGTCGTCCGGGTCTTGCCGTCACGGTAGGACGGGCTCTGCACCACCTCGGCGTAGGCACCGAACGACACGTTGTTCACGAAGGGCCGGCCGGCGGCCCGGCCGAGGTCGACGCGGAGTTCCACGCCGTCGTGCAGGGCGTCCAGGGCCTTCGACGGGTCGTCGCGGTCCAGGCCCAGGTCCAGGGCGAAGTGGTTGCGCGTACCGGCCGGGATCACCAGGAAGGGCAGGCCGAGCGCGGCGGCGACGTCGGCCACCAGCGCCTGCGTGCCGTCCCCGCCCGCGACGCCGAGCAGGTCGGCGCCCCCGGCCGCGGCCTTGCGTGCCAGCTCGGACACGTCGGTCTCCCCCGGCCCTTCCAGGAGCAGCACCTCCGCGCCCAGGGCCGCCGCCTTCTCGCGCAGCCCGAACCGGTCCACCTTGCCGCCGCCCGACCGCGGATTCATGATCAGGACGGGGTGGCGGGCCCGCGCCGCCGGCCACTCGGGCATCGGGGCCGGCCGGTTGTGGAGCACGAGTGCGGCCCGGCCCGCCCCGGCGGCGACCAGCCACAGCCCCACGGACACGGCGGCGACCCACGCCAGGTGGGCGCCGGTGAACTCCAGCAGGACCCACGCCGGCGCGGCCAGGGCCAGGAGGACGGCGAGGACCCTCAGGGCGCCCCGCCGGCTCAGGATCCACCAGATCGCGGCGGCGGTGACCGCCAGGCCGACGAGTCCGACTCCCACCATGGCGATGGTCCGCACCCCCGCGAACACGCCCAGCACCAGCACCGCCGCGGCGGCGGCCGCCAGGGACGCGCGCGCCAGCCACCGCTGCTTCCGCATGGTCGGTTCCATGCCGCCACCGTGTCCCGGCCCGCCCGTACCGGCATCACCCGGGCCAGGCGACCCAGCGCCGGGCGGGCGGCCCCGCGCCGTCCGCCTCACACCGCCGGGGTGATGGCGAACCGACCGTACGGGCCGAAAGTCGCACCCTCCAGAGGGGAGCCCGCCATGTCCGACGCCGAGTACACACATCTCACGCCACAGGAGCGGGCCGCCCGCGGCCGGGACGCCCGCAAGCGCGTACCGCGGTCCCGCCACGCGGAGTTCACTCCGGCGGCGGACCGGCCCGACCCGGTCGCCGTGGTCGAGCGGCAGTCGGCGAGCCGGCTCCCCGAGCTGGTGCCGATCCGGTACGGGCGGATGCTCGAATCCCCGTTCCGCTTCTTCCGCGGGGCCGCCGCCGTCATGGCGGGCGACCTGGCCGGCCTGCCGTCCACCGGGCTGCGGGCCCAGCTGTGCGGGGACGCGCACCTGTTGAACTTCCGTCTGCTCGCCTCCCCGGAGCGGCACCTGATGTTCGACGTCAACGACTTCGACGAGACGCTGCCCGGCCCCTGGGAGTGGGACGTCAAACGGCTGTCGGCCAGCCTCGTCGTCGCCGGGCGCGCCAACGGCTTCAGCGGCCGGGAGCGGGCCCAGGTGGTCCGGGACACGGTCCGCGCGTACCGCGAGGCGATGGACGGCTTCGCGGGGATGCGCAACCTCGACGTGTGGTACGCGCGGATCGACGCGGACGAGCTGTACGGCGTGCTGGGCGGAGAGCTGGACAAGCGGGCCCGTCGGCGGGTCTCCCGTACCCTCGCCAAGGCCCGCACCCGCGATCACCTCCAGGCCCTGGAGCGGCTCGCCCACACCGTCAAGGGCGAGCTACGGATCACGCCCGACCCGCCCCTCGTCGTACCGCTCGGCGACCTCCTCCCCGGGGTCGAACGCGAGCGTCTGGAGCAGCAGTTGCGGGAGCTGGTCGACCGCTACGCGCTGACCCTGCAAGCCGACCGGCGGGCGCTCCTCGCGCAGTACCGCGTGGTCGACATGGCCCGCAAGACGGTCGGCGTCGGCAGTGTGGGGACCCGCTGCTGGATTCTGCTGCTGCTCGGCCGGGACGACGCGGACCCCCTCTTCCTCCAGGCCAAGGAGGCGCAGGAGTCGGTGCTCGCGCCGCCCGAAGACCCGGGCCCGCACACGAACCAGGGGGAACGGGTCGTCACGGGGCAGCGGCTGATGCAGGCGGCCGGCGACATGTTCCTGGGCTGGGAGCGCGTCGAAGGGCTGGACGGGCGGCAGCGCGACTTCTACCTGCGCCAGCTGCGCGACTGGAAGGCCATCCCCCAGGCCGACACGATGACGCCCGACGTCATGCGCCGGTTCGGCCGGCTGTGCGGCGCGACGCTGGCCCGCGCCCACGCCCGGTCGGGGGACCGCATCGCCATCGCCGCCTACCTGGGCCGTTCCGACGCCTTCGACCTCGCGCTGGCGCGCTTCGCCGAGAGCTACGCCGACCAGAACGAGCGCGACCACCGGGCGTTGGCCGAGGCGGTTCGCGGCGGCCGGGTGACGGCGGCGTCAGCGTGACGGAACGTCCGGCAGTCCCAGGCGCCGCCGGACGGCCCCGGTGTGCGCGAGCACCTGGCCGACGGCGATACCGGACACGACGGTGGCGAAGAAGAGGATCAGCCAGGACAGCACCGTGAAGACGGAGCCGAGCGGCCCGTACCGCTCGACGCTCCGGGTCAGCGCGCGCGGCAGCCAGAGGCCGGAGAACAGCGAGAACGCCACCACGCCCGTTCCGGTCAGCAGCGCTCCCGGCAGCAACGGCATCCAGGACACGCGCCCGGCGAGCAGCAGATGCTGGGTCCACCACCACATCGCCACGGCGCCGAGCAGTTGGAGCGGCACGCCCAGGACCGGGCCCGCGCCGAACGCCCGGTGGAGCAGCCCCTGGTACAGGAGCGCCGCGATCCAGACCACGAGCCACAGCGCCCAGCGCCACGCCGCGATCCGCGCTCCCGAGTGCGGCAGGTGCCAGGAGAGTTCGCACACGCGCTGGAGGACCCGGGTGAAGGCGGTGGCGGACAGCAGGGCGACCAGCACCCCGACCGCTCCCCAACTGCTCAGCGCCTGGCCGTTGTCGCCGTAGGCCGCCCGCACCTGCGCCAGGACGGGACTGTCGGAGCCGAACAGGGAACGCAGTGACCTCAGCAGCTCCTGCCGCACGGCGTACGGGCAGACGGACGACACGGCGATGAGCATCGGCAGCGCGGCCAGGAACGCCTGCGCCGCCAGCCGGGTCGCAAGGTCCAGGATGTGGACGCTCACCAGTTGCCGGACGACCTGCCCCGCCAGCGCACGGGCGTGCCCGGTGATCGCCATGGCGTTGCCCTCTCGCGGCGGGGAATCCGGCCCGGCCAGTCTCACAGCCGCCCACGCGCCGCGTGTCGCCCGCCGGGGGTGAGGGCTCAGGCCCCGCCCTCCTCCGCGGGACCGGCACCGGTGCCCGGTTCCGTGTCGTGCACGCCGTCGTCGAAGACGACGGTCAGGGGCCCGTTCCCGTCCCGGACCGTGGTGCGCAGGCCCTCGGCGATACGGGAGTAGAAGGCGCCGGCCATCGCCCAGGTGCCGTCCAGGTGCCTGGTGTCGCGGGTCTGCCGCAAGGCGATGAGCGTACCGATGACGGAGCGGCCGGACAGGACGGCGCGGACCTTGCCGCCGCCCTCGTCCGAGACTTCGGCCGTGGCGCGGAAGTGTTCGTTGTCCGCGGCGCACCCGGCCACGAACTCCCATGCCTCGCGGTGGCAGACCAGGGCGACCGTGCCGGTCTGGGCCGCTTTCAGCAGCAGCACACCGTGGTCGACGTCTTCCGTCGTCTCGTGCTGGGGTCCGGTGCCGCCGGTATCGCTGTCGTCGTCGAAGAGGTCGTCGGGGGTGACTTCGTCGTCGTCCTCGTGCCCGGTCGGCTCCTCTTCGTCGTCGAGGCTCTGGAGCGGGGGGAACGGCGGTGGCTCCTTCGTGGCAGGCGGCTCGGTGCGGAACACCGGGTGCCGGGCGAGCGCGTCCAGCGATTGTTGCAGAGCGGCGAGCGCCTGCCGGACGTCGGAGACCTCCTGCCGCAGCGCCGACAGCGTCTCCCGCGACTCCTCGGCGACGGCCGCGGTGCGGCTGGTACGGCTGCGGGTCTCGCGGCTGTCCGCGCGCAGGCTCTCCACTTCCGTGGTGAGGTGGTCCAGCACTTCGCGCCGCGAGTCGTCCAGGCGCCGGCCCAGCTCGGTGATCTCGTTGCCGAGCGCTTCGCGGGTATCGCGCAAAGCCGCCGCGAGGTCGTTGTTGCGTGCCACCAGCACCCCCGTACAGCACGGTCCGGACAGTGTCGGCGGGGAGCCTGCCCGGGTGGGGAAAGCGTTGATGCACCCGGGGAGCACCCGGCTGTCACCCGACCGAAAACCGCCCCTCGTACCGTCAACTCCGCGCCAAAGCGCCGTACTTACGCCCGACCGGCGCACGTACGGACGCCAACCCGCGGCCGGACGTGCGGACGCCACCCCGCGGCCGGGCATGCGGAAGCGGGCGCTCAGCGCCCGAGGACCATCCACTGGGCCGGCAGGTCGATCCGTACGCCGTCCGCGCGGTGTTCCGTCATCACCAGGTCGGTCTCGCCACTCGCCAGCACCGTCAGGCCGAGGTCGCGGAAGAACCCGGGGACGGCGGCGTCGTCCGCCTCGGCCGGGGTCAGGCCGTGGTCGAAGATGCTGGCCAGTTTCGGGGGCGGGCCTGCCGCGCCCTGGGCCGCGTGCGCCAGGAGCTGCTTGGCGCGTGCCAGCGGTTCGACGACGAAGGCGCGCCCGCGGGAGCCGATCAGGGGCGCGACCGCCGCGGCGACCGCTGGGCGGGCGTCCGGCTCGCTCTGGTGGATCACCGCGCGCAGGTAGACGTTGGTGTCGCCGGTCCGTTCGTGCAGGCGCCGGACGGCGTCGTGGTCGGCGGCGTTCAGCTGCTCGAACTCGGCCAGGTGGCCGGTGTCGGCCCGCCGGGCGTGGGCGACGGCGGCCGCGGCGAGGTCCACGCCGAGGGCGCGGGGGAAGTGTCGGGCCAGGTAGCGGGTCTGGGTGCCGGTGCCGCAGCCCAGGTCGACGATGGGCAGCGTCGCGTCGGCGTAGGGGGCCAGCAGCGGCAGGTGCCCGGCGGCGGCCAGTTCGGGGGCGCAGTCGAAGATGGCGGCGCCCGGCGCGTCCGGCGTGTCGCGCCAGTAGCTCTCCCACGACTCGCGGTACCGCTCCGACACGTCCATGCACTCTCCCGGGACCGGCGATGGCTTACTGCTCTTGATTGTCTCCGGTGCACCGGTACGGCAAGCGGCGCGCTCAAACGTTTACTCCTGGCTCGGGCGCTGCCCGCAGGCCCCGGGCGACGCTCCGGCGAGCGCCGGACCGATGCCGTTGAGCCGGGCCATCAGCAGGGCGACGTCGTCCTTGCGCCCTCCCGTCGGGTCGAGCGCACGGATGATCGTGTCGCAGGCGTCGTCCATGGAGGCGGCCGGGTGGGCGGCGCTCTCGCACAGGGCGGCGAGCCCGTCGCCGATGTCCTGGCCGCGCACCTCCACCAGGCCGTCGGTGCACATCACCAGGCGGTCGCCGGGGACCACGTCGCGGGTGACCGTTTCGAACGGCACGCCGCCGACGCCGATCGGCACCCCGGTCGGCAGGTCCAGCAGCTCGCTGCCGCCGTCCGACGCCCGTACCAGGACCGGCGGCAGGTGGCCGGCGTTGGCGAGGCGCAGCCGGGAAGCCGACGGGTCGTAGACGACGTACAGGCAGGTGGCCAGGTACCGTTCGCCCAGCCGCCGCGCCAGGTCGTCGAGGTGGCGCAGCACCCGGGCGGGCGGCAGGTCCAGGGCGGCGAGGGTCTGCACCGCCGTACGGAACTGGCCCATCGTGACCGCCGAGTGCAGACCGTGGCCCATGACGTCGCCCACGACCAGCGCCAGCCGGGAGCCGGGCAGGCCGATGACGTCGAACCAGTCGCCGCCCACCCGGCCCTGCCGGGTGCCCGGCAGGTAGCGGGTGGCGATGTCGCAGCCGGGCGGGTGGGGGTCGACGTGCGGCAGCAGCCGGCCCTGGAGGGTCTCGGCGATGTTCTCCTGGTACGTGTACATGCGGGCGTTGTCCAGCACGAGCCCGGCGCGCGCGGCGAGTTCCGCTCCGGTGCTGCGGTCCATGTCGGTGAACTGCCCGCGGTCGTTGCGCCGCAGCAGCACCATGAAGCCGAGCACCACTTGGCGGGCCTTGAGGGGCACGATGAGGATGGACCGGCCGTTGATCAGGGGGCGCAGGTCCCGCTTTTCGAACTGGGCGGAGATCCGGTCGCCCAGTTCGTCGTCGATGTAGGGGATCAGTACCGGCTCGCCGGTGACCATGCACTGGAAGAACGGGGTGTGTTCGGGAAAGGCGAGGGCCTCGCCGACCGGGACGGTGTCGTCCCAGCGGCCCGGCTCGTCGTCGTGTTCGACCCACACCCGGTGCCAGACGGTGGTGACGTCGGGCGGCCCGTCGGGAAAGGCGTCCCCGGCGAGCACCTGGGCGCGCAGGTGGGTGCCGGCGAAGTCGGCGAACCGGGGGACGGCCGCGCTGGTCACCTCGCGGATGGTGACTTCCAGGTCGAGCGAGGAACCGATTCTGCCCGAGACCTCGTCGAGGAATTCCAGGCGCTCGCGTACGGCCGCCTGCTCCAGGTCGGGCCCGTGGCCCGTCGCCGCCGCGCCGCGCGGCCCGCTCCTCCGGGCCCGGCGCCGTACGTACTTCGGTACGCCCCAGTCCGCCGTGATCGGCACGCGTTCGCGGCGGCTGACCTCCAGTACCGGATACCCCCACTCCAGCACCTGCGCGACGACGCGGGCGCCGCGGGCCGGGCCCATGCGGGGCAGGATGTCCGGCAACCGTCGTGCCAGCGCCCGGCCGCCGGGCAGTGTGGTGTGCCGGGCGAATCCGCACGCGACCCCGGTCCGCTCCCCGGCCGCGCCGACACCCACGGCCGCGACGGCGGCGTCGGCATCGGCGATCAGCACCAACAGCCGGTCGGGCCCCGGGCCGAGCAGGGGGTAGGCCCACCACAGCAGCCCGACCGGCGTGCCACGCGGACGGGCGAGGACGGCGCGTCCGGCCCTCGGGTAGGCCGCGCTCTTGACCGCGAGCCAGGAGTCCAGTTCGGGAAGCGCGGCCGCCTTGGGGAGCGCGCCGGACAGCCCGGGAGCGCCGGAGTCGCGGCCCGTGTCGTCGTCTTGGGGAGCGAAGACGGGCAGCCGTACCAACAGCGGGCTTTCGACGGCCGCTTGCCGGTCCACGCCGAGCAGCCTGCCAGCCCCGCTGCTCCAGTGCGACACCAGGCCGTCACCGTCGGCGACGACCACCCCCAACGGCAGCCGACCGCAGGCCACGGCGTCACCGCCGGGTGTCACCTCGCTGCCCATATACGCGCAACTCCTCACCCTCGTGGCCAGTGGCCGACACGTCCCCGCCGGCACCGACCCCACCACGGCCCTCGTCTCCCGCCGGGTGGAGCAACCCCGCCAGCGTCGCGTAGGAGCGGTCCCAGGTCCATTCCGTCCTGACCCAGTGGCGGCCCTTCTCGCCCATTTCGCGGGCGAGGCCGGGGTTGCGGAGCAGCCTGACCAGGCGGTCCGCCGTCGCCGCCACCGAGCGGCCGTCGACGACATGGCCGGTCTCACCGTCGCGAACCGCGTCGGGGGCGCCGCCCGAGTCGCCTGCCACGACGGGGAGTCCGGACGCGGCGGCCTCCAGGTAGACGATGCCCAGGCCCTCCATTTCCAGGCCGTGTCTGCGGGTGCGGCAGGGCATGGCGAAGGCGTCGGCTGCGGCGTAGAAGGAGGGAAGGGTGGGGTGGGGGTGACCGCCCGCGAAGACCACCGAGTCCCGGACGCCCTCGCTCAAGGCGAGTTGGCGTAGCTCGGGGGCATAAGGACCGTCGCCGACCAGGAGGAGCATGGCGTCCGGGACCGCCCTGCGAATCCAGGGCAGCGCCCTGATCAGGGTGTCCTGCCCCTTGCGCGGGACCAGCCGGGCCGCGCACAGGATCACCGGGCGGCGGCCCAGGCCGTAGCGGGCCCGCACCGGTCCACCGTCCAGGAACGGGTGGAAGGCCGTGGTGTCCACACCGGGGACCAGACGTGCGGTGCGGGTTCCCGGAGCGAGGGCCGCCTCGATCGGCCGGCGGGTGCTCGCGCCCAGCCAGGTGAGGGCGTCGACCTCCCTGCCGATGCGGCGCAGCAGGGCTCTGGCCCCGGGGGTGCGGGCCCACCACACCTCGTGGCCGTGCGTGGTGGCGACGGCGGTACGGATGTCCGTCGTCTGCCGCAGTCGGCCCGCCATCAGGCCGAGCGGCGCCGCCGCGCCGAACCACACCCGGTCGCAGCCGTACCGGCGGGCCACGGACGCGGCGTGCGCGGTGGCCCGGAGGGTGGGCAGGAGGGCGCGTGCCCGGTGGCGGATCACCGGGTACGCGAAGGACTCGTGGGGTGTCGGCTCCGCCGTGGCCGGGCGCGGCGCCGAGGTGAAGACGACGACCTCGCCGGGTGGGAAGCGGTCGGCCAGTTCACGGACGAAGGTCTCGATGCCACCCTGCCTGGGCGGGAAGTCGTTGGTGACGATCAGCGTGCGGGGGCGGGGGTTGTCCGTCATACGAGGGCCTTCTCTCGGGAAAGGGCGACAGGGGTGGCAGTGGCGCTGCCGCGCCGCGGCATCCGGTACGCCACCGCGCCGAGCACCAGCGGGTAGACCAGGTAGCCGAAACGGGTCGCGGGCATCAGGGCCGTTGCCAGGCCCAGTCCGAGCGCGAGCCGGGCGGCGGCCGCCCTTGCCGTCCCCGGCGGTCGCACCACCAGTGACACCGCGACCAGCAGCGCGCTCACCGCGAGGAGCACGAGCGCGATCACCTTGCCGCCGGGGACGTACGTCGCGAGCAGATGGCCGGGCAGCGGGCTCGCGGCCGGCGAAGTGGTGTCGGTGAGGCCCAGGGGGAAGGCGACGACGCTCCGGTAGAAGCCGGAGGGGTTGGCGAAGACGAAGGGCAGCACCGCCGCCGTTGCGGTGGACAGGGCCACGGCCGCATACCGCAGCGCGGGCCGGCCGCCCTGGCGTACCGCGATCAGCGCCAGCACCACGGGCAGCGCGGGCCACGCCGTCCACTTGAGCGCGGCGGCGGCGCCGAGCGCCAGCCCCGCGCGGCCCGGCCGCCCCTGCCCGGCGAGTACGATGCCCAGGCACATCAGGCCGACGACCGGAAGGTCAATGCCGCCCACCGCGAGGGGCAGCGCAACCAGCGGGCAGGCGAGCAGCCAGGCTCGGTACAGGCCGGCCGCGGCGAGGGCCGCCACGAATGCGCCGCCCAGCCACCAGCGCGCATCCCCTGGCAGCACACCGAAGAGCGCCATCCCCGGCAGGTAAGGGTTGAATTCGGCGACGGCCGCGGGGGCGGTGACGTACGGGCTGCCGGTCGTGAGCAGCAGCTGCCCCGACCGCTCGACGACCGTGACCTCCAGCTGCCCGAGCCCGGCCGTCACCAGCGAGACGAGCGGCACCACGACGGCCCCCGCCACCGCGGCCACCCGGGCGGCAGGCCGGGAGCGCGCACCGCACGCCAGCACCGCCGCTACCGCATAGCCCGCCCCCGCTACCACCCCCCACACCCGGTGCGGCCCGAGGTCCGAGGCCAGGGCGAGCATCAGCGCGACGACCGCGCAGCCGGCCCAAACATACCGTTCGCGAGCTGCATACCGAATATCCCGCACGTACCGTTCACGCCTCTTCGCCATGCCCATCGACGGTAGGAAGCCGCAGGCCGGAGAGCGTCAACCGAGGCTCCGGACCCGGGACTCAACCCGTGGCATGACATCCGGCCGCAGGCTCAACCCGTACGGCGACGCGCGCACCCGCGCCGGCACGGACCATGGACGCATGAGTACGTCCCTCAAACAGCGGTTCCGCGCCCGCATCGCCGCGCCCGCCTACCCCTGGGTCACCGGCGGCGCCCTGACCGCCGGCGCCGTGGCGGAGCTGATCGCCATTCCCGGATCCGTGACCACCACGATCGGGGTCCTCGTCTCCTCCGCCTCGCTGATGTGGCGGCGGTCGTTCCCGCCCGTCGCGGTGCTCACGGTCGCCGCGGGGCTGCTCGGGTTCGCCGGAGACGTCAACCTGTACGTCTCGATCATGGCGAGCGGACTGATCGGCTGCTACACCCTGGGCCGCAAACGGGTACTGCACCCCGTGGTGACCGTCGCGGGCGCCGCGCTCGGGGCCCTGTGCGTGAACCTGGTGCACATCAACACCTGGTCGCGGATGGACCTGCCGGTGCCCGCGCTCTGGGAGAAGGGCTCGCTCAGCCTGTTCGCCGAGTCGCTCCTGCTGACCGTGGTCATCTTCGGGGCCGTGATGATGGGTGACGCGGTACGTTCGCGGGAGGAGACCCGCAGGGAGCGAAGCCTGGCCCAGGCCCAGTTGATCGCCATGGAACGGCAGCAGGCCGCCGAGGCCGAGCGGGCCGCCATCGCCCGTGAGCTGCACGACATCGTCTCGCACTCGGTGTCGATGATCGCCGTGCAGGCCGAGAGCGCCACGTACACCACCCCCGGACTCACCCCCGAGGCCCGCGACGGCTTCCAGCAGATCGCCGGCACCGCCCGTGCCTCGATGGCCGAGCTGCGCCGCCTCCTCGGAGTCCTGCGCACCCCCCAGGGCCAGGGGGACACGGCCCTCACCGCTCCGCAGCCGACCCTCGACCACCTCGCCGAACTCGTCGAACAACACCGGGCGGTGGGCGGCAAGGCCGAGCTGAGGGTCACCGGGGAACGGGTGCAGCTGCCCGCCGCGTGGGAGCTGTCCGCCTACCGGATCACCCAGGAGGCGCTGACCAACGCGCGCAAGCACGCGCCCGACGCCCGTACCGTTGTGGAGATCGACTACGGCGCCGACCGGCTGCTCACGCTACGCATCCACGACGACGGCCCGGGCCCGGGTCCCGGTCCGGGCCCCGGCGCGGGCCACGGCCTGACCGGGATGCGGGAGCGGGCGGCTTTGGTCGGCGGCCGGCTCAGCGCGGGCGCGGGCCCGGACGGAGGTTTCCTGGTGGAGGCGGAGCTTCCCTGGGGAACCGGATGATCGGCACGGAGAAGGAGTTGCATGTGATCAGGGCTCTGGTCGCCGACGACCAGGCGGTCGTCCGTACCGGCTTCGTGAACCTCCTCGGCACTCAGGAGGACATCGAGGTCGTGGGCGAGGCCGAAGACGGTGTGCAGGCGGTACGCGTCGCCGCCGAGACCCGGCCCGATCTCGCGCTCCTCGACATCCGGATGCCGCACAAGAACGGCATCGAGGCGGCCCGCGAGATTCTGGCCGGGTCCGAGGGCACGACGAAGGTCCTGATGCTGACGACCTTCGGCCTCGACGAGTACGTGTACGACGCGCTCGCGGCCGGGGCGAGCGGCTTCCTGCTCAAAGACGCCACCTTTCCCGAACTGCTGCACGCGGTCCGCGTGGTGGCGGCCGGGAACGCGCTCCTCTCCCCCGAGATCACCAAGCGGGTGATCGGCGAGTTCGTACATACGCGGACATCGCGGCTGCCGGTCCACTCCGTGGGCGAGCTCACGGCGCGTGAGGCGGAGGTACTCACCTTGATCGCCCGGGGACTGTCCAATACGGAGATCGCAAGCCGGCTCACGATCACCGATCACACCGTGAAGACCCACATCAACCGGCTGTTCGCGAAGCTGGAGCTGCGGGACCGGGCGCAGGCCGTGATCATGGCTTACGAGCTGGGGCTGGTGCGGGTGGGAGACGGCCGGCCTCGGTCATGACGCCTGCGGTGGTCACATACCGCAACTACGACGTTTCCGAGGGAACTTCAATGGATAACTGAGGGAAATAATGTCGTCCCACTCGGCGGAATGACGCGGGAATCATCGCATGGTATACAAGCACAATGCCTTCACAGCGCCCCTTCCGCTTCGGTGTCAACATGTTCGTTCCCGGTTCGCGACGCGAGTGGAGCGCGAAGTGCCGCAGGGCCGAGGAACTCGGTTTCGACGTGGTCGGAGTGGCTGATCACCTGGAGTTCTCCGCTCCGTTCCCGGCAATGGTGCTCGCAGCCGAAATGACCGAACGGGTGCGGCTGAGCACGTTCGTGTTGAACACGCCGTTCTACAACCCCGCCCTCCTCGCGCGGGACGTGGCGAGCACCGACCAATTCGTCGACGGGCGTATGGAACTCGGGCTCGGCGCGGGCTACGTGAAGGCCGAGTTCGACACCGCGGGGATACCGTTCCGCAGCGGCGGAAGACGGGTCGAACAGCTGGAACAGACCGTCACCACGTTGCGCCGCCTGTTCGCGGACACGGAATACCAGCCGCGTCCGGCCCAGCCGTCCGGGCCGCCGCTGCTGATGGCCGGCTGGGGCGACCGGCTGCTGCGGCTGGCCGCCGCGCACGCCGACATCATCGCCTTCCCCGGAGGCTGGGCCAGCAGCACCGGTGACGAACTCCATCTGGCCGGAGTCGCGCAGACGGAAGAACGGGTCGCCTACGTGCGCGGTCTCCTCGGTGACCGTGCCGACGCCGTGGAGCTGAATCTCCTGGTGCAGCAGGTGATTCCGCCCGCCGAACGCGCCACGGTACCCGACAGGTTCGAGCCGCTGCCGCCCGACGCCGAGCACAGCCCCGAGGAACTGCCCAGTGTGCTGATCGGCACCCCGGCGGAGATGGCGCAACAACTCAAGGAACGCCGCGAACGCTACGGCTTCACCTACTTCACGGTCATGGAATACAACATGGAGAACTTCGCGCCGGTCATCGCCGCACTTCGCTGAACCACACATTTCGCCCCAGTGCCGCCGGCGACGGGGGCTCCGATCGAAAGGGGTGACCCGATTCTTATCGGCTCCGGAACCGGTCGTGAAACGGTCGGCGTGAATTGCGCGCGCGCCGGACAGGCCACCCCCACGACCCTTTTCCTGCTACGCCACGGTGAGACGGCTTTGACACCGGAGAAGCGGCTGTCCGGCAGCGGCGGCTCCGACCCGGAATTGTCGGAGACCGGACGACGGCAGGCGGAGGCCGTCGCGAGAACGCTCGTGGCGCGTGGCGCGGTGCAGGCGGTGGTGTCCTCACCGCTGCGCCGAGCCCGGCAGACGGCCGAGGCAGCGGCACGGGGGCTGGGCCTGGAAGTCGACATTGACGAAGGGCTCACCGAGGCTGATTTCGGCGTCTGGGAGGGGCTTACGTTCGCCGAGGTGGGCGAGCGCTACCCGGACGAGCTGGCAGCGTGGCGCGCCTCTCCGGCGGCGGTTCCGGGCGGAACCGGGGAGACCTTCGCCTCGGTTGCGCGCCGGGCCGCACTCTCGCGGGACCGGCTCCTGGCGCGGCACGCGGGACAGGCGGTGCTGGTCGTCTCGCATGTCGGGGTGTTGCGGACGCTGGTCCGGCTGGCGCTGGGCGCGCCGCCCGAGTCGCTGTTCCGGATGGAGCTGTCGGCGGCCTCGCTGTCGGCCGTGGCCTATTACGGGGACGGGAATGTGTCGGTGCGATTGCTGAACGACACGTCGCACTTGGCGGACAACCGGTGACCCCGGCAGCCGAGGAGGGCGCTGCCCGGCGCAGCGCCCTCCTCGGTCAGCGTCGAATCGTCTTGGTGCGCATGAGGAATTCGGCGAGGTAGCCGTCGTGCGGCAGTCCGTGCTCCATCCACGGGGTCGGATGGTCACCGACGTAGACATTGGCGATGGTCGGCTCGGCCACCAATTCCTCGATCAGGTTTTCGTCGGTGGTGACGGCAGTGAGGACGAGGGTGCCGCGCAGCGGCCGGATTCCGGCGTCGCGGTCCCACGGCGCGACCCACGCGCAGGGGAAGCCCAATTCCATCCCGAGCTGTTCGGCGAACGGGCTGTCGAGCTGGTGCACCGCCGGCCTGAGCACCGCGGAACCGTCACCGAGATCACCGACGATTCCGTCACCGCCGAGCCACGCCCTGGTGCCTTCTGCCCGCTGCCGCAGGTACTTCTCCCACCGGCGGGCGGGATCGACGGGCATCACGGGCAGGACCGCGCGTTCGTCCGTCGCGGGAAGGCTGGGCAGCGCGGCGAGGCGTTCGGCGATCGCCGCGGCCACGGGGGAAGGGTCGCCCTCGACCAGTACGCCGGTGGCGTTGACGCAGCCGACGCCCCCGCCGCCGCTGATCGACTCCACGATGGTGTCGACGATCGGCTCCCAATCGGTTTCGGCGGTGACGAGTATCTTCGAGCGCCCGGGGCCCTGCGGCAGAATGCGTCCGTCGCCCGCATATTTGCCCACGACATCCGCACCGCCGTACACCATTCCGAAGTCGGCGTGCCTCAGGATGTCGTCGGCCACCTTGTGGTCGGAGGGCAGCAACGCGATTCCCTCGTCGCCGAAACCGGCCTCGCGCAGGGCAGTGATCAGCCGGTGCGGGGTGAACGGCTCACGCCGGGAGGGGCGCACGGCAACGCGGTAACCGAGCGCGAGGGCATCGAACCAGCCCTGGTGCACCGCGGGGTGATTGCCCGCCGCGTGGACGGCGAATACCTCACCGCGCCGCGTCCATACCGCCGCACCGCCCCGGGTCCGCGGGTCGCGCCACGAACCGACGGCGGCGGCCGGCCGCGCGTTCTCCACGGTGCGGTGGACCTGCCCGGCGGCCCGCGCTATATCCTCGGTGGCATTGCGCACCACCGTGATCGGTATCCCGGTGGTCGCGCTGACGGTGTGCTGGTATTCCTCCGGTGTCAGTCCCGCGACCGGCTGCGTGGCGAAAGCCCGGCCCGCCGCTGCGAACGCCGCGATCCGTGTGTCGACGGGTAGCGCCGGCGCTCGGCGCAGGGCTTTTATCGCGCGGGTGATGTAGAGCGAGGGTGCGAGACTCAGCGTCGCGACCGGGTTTCCGCCGATATCTCGAATGCTCTCCTGGCGCCGGGACCGGTAGGGACCGCCAGGGCCGAGAACGTCCAGGGACAACATCAGTACACGCCCTCGATCACCTTCGTATCGCCGAAGGACGCCACGGGTGCGACGTCCGCGACCGAATCGCCGAAGCCGCCGTCCACCGGCGCGCTCCGGGTTGCGTAATCCCGCTCGACATTGTTGACCAGCAGGGCGGTCCGGCTCATGTGATGCACGACGATCTGACCGCGCTCGCCGTACGGAACGGCCTGGCCGGTGTCGGGGTCGATCACCCGGAACGTGGTGTACGGAGCGAAGGGGTCGAACACGCAGGGCTCGTCGTCACCGAGGCCGGGCCGCTCCACCGATGTCCCCAGCATCATCGTGCCGCCATATCCGCCGACGAACTTGGCGCTTGGGAACACCTCGTCGCGCAGCAGGTCCCGGGTGTCGGCGTCCAGGTGCGTACCGCCCCAGATGATTGCGCGTACCTTCCGGTACACCGACTCGACCAGGTCGTCGTGCTGTGCGAGGCGCTCCAGCATCGGCGGGGTGGCGAAGAGGACGCCCACATCCTGGCTGGTGAGGATGTGCCCGACCTGTTCGATGAGGTGATCGGTGTAGGCGTCGGCCACGTCCGTCCGGCCGTCCGCGAGCAGCTTCTTCACCCATCGCGGGTCCAGATCGATGCTGAAGTTCAGCCCGCCCCGGATCATCGCGGTGTCGACCGCCATCGCTCCGACATTGTGCGGCCCGGTGGGCACCGCGCTGAGCCAGTCGACGTTTCGGGGCACGCCGTGGGCGTCCAGTCGCTCACTGAACCATTCGACGCTGCTCCGGTGCCATTCAGCGGCGTACGTCACGCGCTTGGGCTGCCCTGTGGTGCCGCCGCTCTCGTAGACGGACGCCTTGTGCTCGTCACCGTAGCCACGCGGGATCAGCTCACGGACGCCGACATCGCGCAGCTCGTCCACCACGTTGGGAAACAAGCCGAGATCCTCGAATTCCCGGACGTCGGTCAGCGGGTCGAAGCCGAGGCGCTCGGCCCGTTCCAGCCAGAACGGTGACCCGGTCTCCGGACTGAAGTGCCACCGCATCATCTCCCGAACGAACTCTCCGCCAGTGCGCTCGACCATGGATTTCCCTCCCGAATGAATGGAACAAATGCGTTGCAGCGGCGCCACCGCACCGCCGGCACGAGCTACCCGGTCTGCGCCGAAAGACCGGGGCAGCGGGCGGTGGAGAGGCCGGCCGTTTGGGTCCAGGACTCCTTGCCGAGCACGAGGTCTCGGATGATCTCTCCGGCGGCAGGTGCCTGGCACAGTCCCTGGCCGGAGAAGCCGGCCGCGTAGAGGAACGGACGGGAGTGATCGCGGCCGATGAACGCCATACCGTCCGGACTGACATCGAGGTTCCCGCTCCACCCGTGTTCAAGGCGATTGCCGGCGAGGGCCGGGAAGGCCGTACCGAGGTGGTCCGACACTCGTTGCAGCCACGCCTGCCGGGTTTCGTCCGGAGCGGGGCGGCCCATCCCGACCAGGATGCGGTCTCCCCAGCTTCGAATCCGCAGGCTGGACGGGTGCATGGTCATCGGCAGCGGGGTGCGCGGGGCACCGTCGGGTGCGCCGGTCAGGAGCATTTCGACGGGATACGTGGTCACCGGCAGGCGCACGTCCGCCATGGCGGCGACCGTGCCCGCCCAGGGGCCTGCCGCGCAGACGATGGTGTCGGCGCGGATGCTGCCCGCGGGCGTGTGGACCCGCCCGTCCGGGTCGATGCCGGTGACGGGTGTTTCCGTACGCAGGACGGCGCCGGCCTGCCGGGCGGCTGTGGCATAGCCGCGCACGATCGCGGCGGGATCGCAGGCATAAGCCTCGGGCGACCAGGCTGCCGCCAGGATGGCTCGCTCGTCCACCAGCGGGTTGAGCCGCGCCGCCTCGGCAGCGGTCACGAGTTCGACGTCCACTCCGGCCGCATGCTGGGCGGCTTGGGTGTGCCGGAAGTCCCGCACTTGCTGTTCGTCGGTGAACAGCACGAGCAGGCCGATACGCCGCAACCCGAGGTCGGTTCCGGTCCGTTCGGTGAGCGCCTGGTAATCCGCCAGGCTCCGGACGGCAAGGCCGCTGATGAGCGCGTTGCCGGGGAAGTAGGTACGCACAACGCCCGCGGTGGTCCCGGACGATCCCGATCCGAGTGCGCCACGCTCCAGCAGGACGGTACCGACGCCCGCCTCGGCGAGCCGGCACGCAGTCGAGGCGCCGATGACGCCCCCGCCGATGACGACGACGTCCGTGCGTTCGGGCAGTCGGCTCACGACTGGCCGACCGTTTCGTCGGGGCGCAGCTGGCGCAGGTGGTCTCCGGCGTCCCATGGGTACAGATGCAGGTTCCAACCACCCAGACAGTTGACGTAGAGCGCCAGTTGGCTCGTCACGCTCAGGAAATCGTCGCGGTCGAGCCGGTCGAGGCAGGCCAGGAAGCGCTGGGTGAAACTCCACAGCTGCTCCAGGCCGCAGTAGCCCAGGAACTCGGCCGGAATACCGACCAGCAGGCGCGTCATGTGACGCAAGGAATCGATCGGCATGCCCTGGACGGCGGCCCGGACCAGACCGCCGTAGGTGGCATACCCCAGCGGACGGGTCTCACCGTTGACGAACAGCAGCGTGGGCAACACCGTCTCGAAGCTCCCCGCCCCGGAGGGAATTACCCCCTCGTGGAGATCGGCGAGCTCCTGTGGCGGGGACAGCCAAGCCCGCTCGGTCGCGGTGTACACGTCGTGGATGAGACGGTTCGCTTCGGAATCCGCGGCGGTCAGCCGCGGAATACGGTGGCCGCCTTCGGACCCCGCCTTGCGTACCTCCACCAGGATCGGCTTCTTCGTCGAATAGACCGAATCCCAGACCGCCTGCCCGGCCTCCAGCAGTGCGGACATATCCTCCTGCCGGATACGCCCCACCGGGGATGCCGGCATCGGCTCGGTCAACGTGCCGTACTTTATGCCTAAGTGCTGTAGCGCGGAGCAGAATACGGTCCCGTCGGGCGCCTCGCGCCGGTCCGCGATCCGGGTGGACGCGGACAGGTGCAGCAGCGACGGGATCGGTGCCGCGTGATACAGGTGCTGTCCGGCCACCAGCGCGTGTCCCTGCAGACTCTGGTAGGGCAACGCCTCCCACAGCGCGTCGGCGAGTTCGGCGTTGCGACCGTCGAGTTCCGCGGTCACGGTGATACCCAGGTCGGGCCAGACGATCTCTACATTCCGACCGGAAAACGTCTCGGTCAAGATTTTCCCTTTCGTTCAGTAAGCAGATCTCAGCTGCGTCGCACCAGCTTTTGAGCAGGACAAAGGGCCGCTCTGCGGGGGGGGGCTCGCAGGCGTGCAAGGGCGGTGCAGACCGACGCGGCGAGGGCATCAACACCCTAGGCAATGCGCTAAAAAGCACGAACGTAAAACACCTCAGCGAGTCTCACCGCGCCCCGTTCACGCGAGAGCGGTCACGGCAAATTCCCGTACTCCACATTTCCTGGGCACATCTGTGCACGACCACCCCTCAGATATACCCACCGAAGCCGTCCATAACGATGCCGTCTCACCATGGGAGACTACATGCCACTGCCAACGGGTCAACCCTTTACATCGGGTTCACCCCAAGGGCACACGCAACACTGGTGAATTCATGAAAGAAACCGTCCGGCAGGCCGCGGCGACTGCCGTGGTGCCGTACCCGGCGCGGCGTCCCGGCGTACCGGCTGTGCACACCACTGCCCCGACCGGGCAAGCTCAACTACGCTGCCAGGTATGCCGGGTCTGCCACAGCACCCCAATGTCGAGACAGCCGTCCGCTACCACGAGGCGGTCTCCCGAGGAGCCGTGGGCGAGGAACTCGCCCGCTACTTCCAAGAGCACGTGGTGCAGGAGGAGTTCCCCAACGCCCTGTTTCCCGACGGCGTACGACGCGATCTGTCCGACGTACTGGAGAGCGCCGAGCGGGGCCGGGCGCTCCTCGGACACCAGCAGTTCGAGGTCCACAACGCGGTCGCGGCCGGCGACCAGGTAGCCGTGGAGGTGACATGGACCGGAACCCTTGCCACCCCGATGGGCAACCTGCCCGCCGGCCATGTGTTGCGCGCTCACATCGCGGTCTTCCTTGAGTTCCGCGACGGCAAGATCTGCGCCCAGCGCAACTACGACTGCTACGAACGGCTGGTCAGGGACTAAGGGGCTGTCCCCTATGGGCCTCGGAGTCACGGGGCCGGTCCCGCGCCTCATCGTCCGCTCCGGATGCGTCAGCTGGTCAGGCCCGCACTGGTCAGCCAGATGTGTTCGCAGGTCGAGGATGCCTTCTGCAACTCGTCGCGGGATTTCTGTGAGGCGTGGTAGAAGGTCCGCTCGATCATCCAGCACAGGGCGCGTGCCATCGCCGACGCCTGGTCCGGTGCGGCACCGGCCTGGATGCCGGCGCGTTCCAGGACGGCGGTGATGGCCGCGATGAACAGGTCAGCCGTGTGATTCCACAGCTCGCCGATCTCCGGCACGGTCAGGGAGAGGTCGATCGCCGTACGCATGACCAGGCCGTGCTCGTTCCACAGTTCGACCGTGCGCTGCATGGCTGCCGCGATGGCCTGGCGCGGCTCGTCGGTCTGCGCGGTGGCCCGGGACCGTTCCCACAGGTGCTCGACGGTCCGGGCCACGAGCGCCGTGACCGCTTCTTGTTTGGAGCCGAAGTAGAAGTACAGGGCGCCGCGTGTGATGCCGGCGCCCCGGGCGATGTCGCCGACGGTTATGGCGTCGTAGCCCTTCTGCGCCAGCAGGGCTTCGCAGGTGTCCAGGATGGCCCGCTCCCGGACATCGCCCTTGCGTTCGGTGCCGCGCCGGCTGCGCGCGGGGTGCTGGCTGGGCATCAGAGCTGAGCGCCCTCGGCGAAGTCGGTCGTACGGGAGAGGGGCTCCCATGCGCGGATGTCCTCGTCCACGGCCGTGCGCGCGGCGGTGACCAGTCGCAGTGCGTCCGAGCCCAGGACGAGGTGGGCCGGCGGCTGATCGACCGACGTGATGTGCACGACGGCGTCCCCGGCCTTGGCCGGGTTGCCCAGTTGGTTCCCGCTGGCCTTCTGCCGCGCTTCGCGGATGGGGGTGAACAGCTCGTCGTAGTCGTCGGCCAGCGGGGTTTCCTCGAAGGTGCCCTCCAGGCCGTAGCCGGCGTTGGCGATGACCACGTCCAGCGGACCGACGCTGCTCTCGACCTCCGCGACCACGCCGGAGACGGCGTCATCGTCCGTCACGTCCAGGATTCGGCTGTGAGCGCGCCCGGGGCCGAGCTCTTCGAAGGAGCGCAGGTCCGCTTCGGAGCGGACGGTGCCGACGACGGTGTGCCCGGCGGCCAGGGCGGCCTGGGCGAAGGTCCGGTCGCCCCTGCCTGGAAGGTGCGCGCGGGTCAAGGCTTGGACGAGTGGTTCCGATGTGGCTTAGGGGGAGAAGGCGGACCGCAGTGGGTCAGAGTGGGCCGGGCTGAGGAGAGTGGTGGGTGGGGTGTGCTGGCTGAGATTGCGTAGCTGCCCAGGTGGCGAGGGCTTTGAGCCGGTCCTCGGATGCGGTGCCGGGTTCGGCGGTGTAGATGATCAGGTCGTGCACGGCTCGGCCCGGCAGGGGCAGGTCGAGGGACTGGAAGGCCAGTTCCAGGTGGCCGGCGTCGGGGTGCCGGAGCCGCTTGACGCCGTCGTGGCGCATCAGGACGTCGTGCGCGGTCCAGCGGCTGCGGAACTCCAGTCTGAGGGTGGACAGTTCGCCGACGAGTTCGCGCAGGGCCCGGTCACGGGGCTCGCGCCCGGCCTCGGCGCGCAGCAGGGCGGCGGTGGCGGCGCCGGCGGCGTCCCAGTCGACGAAGAAGTCGTGTGCACCAGGGTCGAGGAAGATGTAGCGGGCGATGTTGGGGCGGCCGCGCTTGTCGGTGGTGGCGCTGTCGAACATCGGCGCGAGCAGGGCTCGGGCCAGGGGGTTGCCGGCGACGATGTCCGTACGGCCGTTGCGTACGAACGCCGAGGACATCGTCATGGAGTCCAGCAGCCACTGGACCCGGGGCGGGACCTCGACGTCCCTGCGACGTGACGGTGTGCGGTTCGCGTGCCGCGACGACCGGGCCAGGTCGAACAGGTAGGTGCGTTCGTCGTCGTCCAGTCGCAGGGCACGGGCGACCGCGTCGAGGACGTCTTCGGACACGCCGCCGATGTGTCCCTTCTCCAACCGCGTGTACCACTCCGTGCTCACGCCGGCGAGGACGGCGACCTCCTCGCGCCGCAGCCCGGGGACCCGGCGACGGGTGCTGGTCGGCAGTCCGGCCTGCGCCGGGGTGATCCTGGCGCGTCGGTTGGTGAGGAAGTCCCGGATTCGCCGCGGTTTCCGGGCTGCTGGTCCATGCCGTGGATGGTAATCGCCGGTCACGGCGTGAAGGGGGTTGAGGTTGTACCCCCCATGGACGCGGCCTTTTCCGGTGGCGGTGATCGCGGTCTCCTGGGGTTCGATCGTTCCGACACGATCCCGAGAACAGACACCGACATACAGACAACGGAGTCATGACATGACGAGCAAGGCGCTGACGGTGCCGGCGGTGGCGTTGGGCACCTGGGCCTGGGGAGACAGCGGCGAGGCGGGCGACGGGTACTTCGGCAGCCGGCTGAGCGAGTCCGGCCTGCGAGAGGTCGTCGAGAAGGCGCAGGCGAACGGGCTGACCTTGTGGGACACCGCCGTGGCGTACGGCATGGGCCGCTCGGAGACCGTCCTCGCCCGGGCTCTGACGGGTTATGACCGCAGCGAGTACCAGCTGTCGACGAAGTTCACCCCGCAGCTCGCGGGCGACGGCGACGATCCGGTCGCGGACATGCTGGAGCAGAGCCTCGACCGACTGCGTACGGACTATGTGGATCTCTTCTGGATCCACAACCCCGCCGACGTGGCACGGTGGACTCCGCCGCTGATCCCGCTGCTCAAGAGCGGCAAGATCAAGCATGTCGGCGTCTCGAACCACAACATGGAGCAGCTCGCTCTCGCCGATCGGATCCTCGGCGAGGCCGGCTTCCGCGTGGAGGCGGTCCAGAACCACTACAGCCTCCTGTACCGGAGTTCCGAGCGCGCGGGCATCCTCGGCCACTGCCGCGAGCACGACGTGCGGTTCTTCTCCTACCTGGTCCTCGAACAAGGGGCGCTGACCGGCAGGTACAGCCCGGCGAATCCGTTGCCGGAGGGGAGCAGCCGGGCGACCGTGTACAACGCCGTCCTGCCGCAACTGCGGGCGCTGACGGACCGGATGGAGGCGATCGGCAAGGACCGGGGCGCGTCCGCCGCCGAGGTCGCCATCGCCTGGGCCATCGCCAAGGGGACCACCCCGATCATCGGGGTCACGAAGGCGGACTACGTCGACGGGGTGGTCCGCGCTCGCGGCATCGGGCTCGCCGACGAGGAGATCGCGGAGCTGGAGGCGCTGGCGGATGCCGCAGACGTCGACACGCGCGGCTGGTGGGAGCACGAAATGTAGCAGTGGCCGGGTGCGAAGAAACCGGAGAAGGGGCCGCGTCCGTTCCGGGCGCGGCCCGCGAAGTCGGTCATGGTTGCCGGCTTGCCTCACGGTCGCCGCAACGCGCGCGCTCGGCATGCGAGTGGTGCGCGCTCGGCTTGCGGGTGGTGCGCGGGCGCCGGCCTCGTACGGTCAGGCTGGTGGCCGAGCGGTACTTCACCGGCTTCGCGTGCGCCGGGCCGTGGCGTCGTCGCGGCGGCAAGTCGGCGCGGAAACGCCGACACGGATAGCCCGTGGGCCATTGCCGAGTGCGATGATGGGTTCAGGGGAAGAAGGTCTGTGATGCCGCCCAAGCGGAAGTTCCCTGAGACCGTGCAGCATCCCGTCGTCGCCTTGGTGGCCTCCGCCGGAGGAATCGAGGCGCTGAGCCGCGTCTTGGAGCCGCTGCCGGCCGGTCTGCCCGCGACGGTGCTGGTGGCGCTGCATCAGGACCCGCGGCGGGGCAGCCTGTTGTCCGAGTTGCTCGGCCGGCGTACCGCGCTTCCCGTCAAGCAGGCCGCCGACGGGGACGCGCTGGTGCCGGGCACGGTGTTCGTCACGCCGCCGGGTCATCACATGCTCATCACGTCGCCGACCCGGCTGGCGCTGATCGCCTGCGGGGCTATTCCCCCTGCCCGGCCCTCGGCGGACCTGCTACTGGCCACGCTGGCGGTGTCGTGCGGACCGTCGGCAGTGGCGGTGGTCCTCTCGGGGTCGGGTACGGACGGGCAGGCCGGCATCCGGGCCGTCGCCCGCCAGAAGGGCACCGTCTTCGCCCAGGATGTGGCCAGCAGCAAGCACTCCGCGATGCCGCACGCCGCGGCCGAGACCGGTGTCGTCGATGCCGTACTGCCGCTCTCCGCCCTCGGTACCCGGATCCGGGACCATGTGTGCGGGGTGCTGCCCCGGCCCACCGGCACCGCCTGACCCCGGGCCGCCGTCCCGGGGGAACCGGCTCTTTCAGCGCGCGGTCTGCCGCCGGGTGGCGGCGAGGGTGCCGAGGAGGGCGAGCGCCTCGGCGGCGGGGCTGCCGGGTTCCGCGTGGTAGATGACGAGCTGCTGGCCCGGCGCTTCGCGTACGTCGAAGGACTGGTAGGTCAGCTCCAGGGCGCCCACCTCGGGGTGGATCAGTTCCTTGGCGTCGCGCGTCTTGCCGCGCACGGTGTGGGAGCGCCACAGCGCGTCGAACTCGGGGGCGGCGCAGGTCAGTTCCCGTACGAGCGCCGCCAGCCGCTGGTCCCGCGGATCGTATCCCTCCGCATATCGCAGGTGAGCCACCGTCGCCTGAGCCGCCCGCTCCCAGTGTGCGTAGAACCGTCGTCCCGCGGGGTCGGCGAAGACCATCCTGGCGAGGTTGTCGGACCGCTCGAAAGGGGAGAACAGCGCGTCGGCGAGCGCGTTGGACGCCAGGAGGTCCAGGGTCCGGCCGAGCACGAAGGCCGGGGTGTGGTGGTAGCCGTCGATCAGTTGCCGCAGTGCGGGGGCGACGGTCTCCTCATGGTGCCGCGGGCGCTCCCCCGGTACGAGGCCGACGAGGCGGTACAGGTGGTCGCGTGCGTCGTCGTCGAGCAGCAGTGCGCGGCCCAGGGCGTCGGTCACCTGGTGCGAGGGGTTGCGTTCACGGCCCTGTTCGAGCCGCGTGTAGTAGTCGGCGTTCATGCCGGCCAGGACCGCGACCTCCTCGCGCCGCAGCCCTGCGACCCTGCGCTGCCCGTAAGTGGCCATGCCGACGTCCGCCGGCCCCACCTGTGCACGGCGGGCCCGCAGGAACGTACCGAGTTCGTTGCCGGTCATGCGGCCAGGGTAGGCCGTGGCGCCGGGCCGAGGGTGGGTGCGGTGCACCCAGGCACGGGCCGTCCTGGTGGGGAAGCACGGCGCGGCGCAGCCTCTTGGGTGAGCACTTGAACGCCTGGGAGGCACAACATGAGCACGGATAAGCACACCAACGAGAGCGGTCGTCAGGACGCACACGCGGCGGCCTCCAAGGTCGTTCTGATCACCGGTGCGAGCAGCGGCATCGGCGCGGCCACCGCCCGGCTGCTGGCCGCCGGCGGGCACCGCGTCTTCCTCGGCGCGCGCCGCACCGACCGGCTGGAGGCACTGGTGGGCGAGCTCGTCGCCGCCGGCCACTCGGCGGCTTACCGGCGCCTCGACGTCACCGACGCGGCCGACGTGCAGTCCTTCGTGGACGTGGCGCGCGCCGTCCACGGGCGGGTGGACGTCCTGGTGAACAACGCCGGAGTGATGCCGCTTTCGCCGTTGGAGGCGCTGCGGACGGAGGAGTGGGACCGGATGCTGGATGTGAACGTACGCGGGGTGCTGCACGGCATCGCCGCCGCGCTGCCCGTGATGCGGGTCCAGGGCGGTGGGCACTTCGTGAACATCGCCTCGGTCGGCGCGTACGAGGTGTCGCCCACCGCCGCGGTCTACTGCGCCACCAAGTTCGCGGTGCGCGCCCTCTCCGAGGGGCTGCGCCAGGAGTCCGCCGGCGACATCCGCGTCACCGTCGTCTCCCCCGGTGTCACCGAGTCCGAACTGGCCGACGGCATCGGCGACCCGTCGGCGCGGCAGGCGATGCGGGACTACCGCTCCGTCGCCGTTCCGGCGTCCGCGATCGCGGACGCCATCGCCTACGCGATCGGCCGGCCCGCCGACGTCGACGTGAACGAACTGGTGGTCCGCCCGTCCGCGAGCGCGAGGTGAGGCCCACTGGACCGCATGACCGCCGTGGGGCGAGGGTGATCGCGGCACTCACCCTTGGAGGTCCGGACCATGCAGCTCAGCCGTGCCCGGCGCGCCGTTGTCGGGGCGCTCGCCACGCTCGTCCTCGTCCCGCTGACGGCCTGCGGCCCAGGCGGTTCCCCTGCCTCGGCGTCACCGCCTGCCGGGAAGACGCGGCCGGGCGCGGCCGAGAAACCGTTCGCCCCCGAGTTCGAGAAGCTGGAGCGCGCGTACGGCGCACGGCTGGGCGTCTACGCCGTCGACACGGGCACCGGGCGCGAGGTGGCCTACCGCGACGGCGAACGGTTCGCCTACAACTCCACGTTCAAGGCGCTGGAGGCCGCGGTCGTCCTGAAGAAGTACACGCTGGGCGGGCTGGACCGGCGGATCACGTACTCCGCCGACGACCTGATCGCCAACTCCCCCGTGACGGAAAAGCACGCCGGGACCGGGATGACACTCGGCGAACTGTGCGACGCCGCCGTCCGCTACAGCGACAACACCGCGGCCAACCTGCTGTTCGACCAGCTGGGCGGGCCCAAGGGCCTGGACGCCGCGCTCGAAGGGATCGGTGACCACATCACCCGTATGGAGCGCTACGAGCCGGAGTTGAGCCGTTGGGTCCCGGGCGAGCAGCGGGACACCACGACGCCGCGGGCCCTGGCCGAGGACCTGCGCGCTTTCGTGCTGACGGACGTGCTCGGCAAGGGCGAGCGCGCACGGCTCACGAAGTGGCTGCGGACCAACACCACCGGGGACGAGCTGATCAGGGCGGGGGTTCCCGGGAGCTGGGTGGTCGGCGACAAGACGGGCACCGGCAGCTTTTATGGTGCCCGCAACGACATCGCCGTGGTGTGGCCGCCCGGCGCCGCCCCCATCGTGATCACGATTCTGTCGCACCGCGGGAAGAAAGACGCCCCGGTCGACAACAAACTGGTCGCGCAAGCGGCATCCGTGGTCGCCGGCACGTTGTCCTGACCGGCGGACAGCGCCCGGGTACGGAGGCGTCGCACGCGGTGTGCGGCGCCCCCGTACCGTACGGTCGGCGGGCGTTCCGGGACCGTACGGTCAGCGGCCGGCCGCGGCCGTCCCGACTTCCGGCAGCGCCTTCAACGCCGGCGGCAGCGCGCCCGCGTATATGACGCCCAGTCGCTGGGTCGCCCGGGTGAGCGCGACGTACAGGTCGCTGGCGCCGAACGCGTCCGGCTCCACCACGAGCACCGTGTCGAACTCCAGGCCTTTGGCCTGCCGGGGGTCGAGCAGGACGACCGGGCGGGTCAGGTCGGGGGCGTCGCCGGCGGACGCGTCCGGCAGCGCGGCGGTCAGGGCCCGGTGGTGGGCCCGCGGCGCGATGACCGCGAGCCGGCCGCCGTCCGCGCCGCGCTCCGCGTCCGTCTCCCGGGCGACGGCGTCGGCGACCGCTTGCGGCTGGGCGCCCTCGGCGACCCCGAGCGCCCAGGGGCGTACGCCCGTGGAGCGGATCGAACTCGGCGGTTCGAAGGAGGGGTCGGTGGCACGCGGCACCGCCGCGGCGATCTCCATGATCTCGGTCGGCGTCCGGTAGTTGACGCCCAGCCTGACGTGCTCCCAGCGGTCGCCGACGTGCGGCGCGAGGATCGCCTCCCAGGTGCCGCAGCCGCCCGGCTCCGCGGTCTGCGCCGGGTCGCCGACCAGCGTCATCGAACGGGTCGGGCAGCGGCGCATCAGCAGCCGCCACGTCATCGCGGACAGCTCCTGCGCCTCGTCCACGATGATGTGGCCGAACGCCCAGGTGCGGTCGGCGGCGGCCCGTTCGGCGGCGCTGCGGTGGTCGGCCTCCTCGTGGCGGTCGGCGAGCCGGTCCGCGTCGATCAGGTCGTGCGCGGCCAGCACCTCGGAGTCCTCGTCGTCCTTGTCCTCGAACTCCTGGGTGCGGGAGCCGTAGGAGAGGTCGAGCACGCCCTGCGCGTACTTGATCCGCTCCTGGCGCTCGGCCTCCTCGGCGGCGCGGGCCGCCGAGTCGTCCTCGCCGAGGAGTTCGGCGGCCTCGTCCAGCAGCGGGACGTCCGCGGGCGTCCACGCGTCCGCCTCGGGCCAGGGGCCGCTGTGGCCGTTGGACCGGCGGATGGCGTCCGCGTCGGCGGCCGGGAGGTGGACGGGGTCGGCGAGGAAGTCGGCGACCAGGCGCTGCGGGGTGAGTTCGGGCCACAGTTCCTGGATCGCGGCGTGCACGTCGGGGCTGGCCGCGACGGCCTTGCCGAGCTGGGCGATGTCGTCCGGACCGAGCAGGTTCGGGCCGCCGTACGGGTCGGCGCCGATGCGGTCGGCCAGCTGCGCGGTGAGCGCGTCGACGACGTGGAAGGCGAAGTACGGGCGGGCGAGGTTGTGCGGCAGCCGCGTGGCGCGCGCGTGGTCGCGGGCGGCGGCCGCGATGTCCGCGTCCAGCAGCAGTTCGCCGTCCTCGTGGTCGATGACGAGGGCGGGCTCGGGCAGGGCCTGCCGGTCGCGTACGTACGCCGCGAGCGCGTCCGCCATCGCCGCGCCGCCCTTGACCTCGGCGGCCCTGGCGGTGTCGGTGCCGGTCGCGGTCACGCCGGGGAACAGCTCGGCGGGCGTGGCCAGCAGTACTCCGGTCTCGCCGAGCGAGGGCAGCACCTCCTCGATGTAGCCGAGGAACGCGGGGTTGGGACCGACGATCAGCACGGCGCGGCGGGCGAGCCGCTCGCGGTGCGCGTACAGCAGGTACGCGGCGCGGTGCAGGGCGACGACGGTCTTGCCGGTGCCGGGGCCGCCCTCGACGACGAGGACGCCGTGGTGCGGGGCGCGGATGATCTGGTCCTGTTCGGCCTGGATGGTCTGCACGATGTCGTGCATCCGGCCGGTGCGGGCCGCGTCCAGGGCGGCCAGCAGCACCGCGTCGGCGTCGGTGCCCTCGTGACCGGTGCGTTCGGTGTCGGCGAGGTCCAGGATCTCGTCGTGCAGTGCGGTGACCCGCCGCCCCTCGGTGGTGATGTGGCGCCTGCGGCGCAGCCCCATGGGCGTGTGGCCGGTGGCGAGGTAGAACGGGCGCGCGACGTCGGCCCGCCAGTCGACGACCAGCGGCGTACGCTCCGCGTCGTCGCGGCGGATGCCGATGCGGCCGATGTGGTGGTCGCTGCCGTCCCGGAACGCCAGCCGGCCGAAGCACAGGCCGTTCTCGCCCGCGTCGAGGGCCGCCAGCAGTCCGGACTGCTCGGCCACCCGCACATCGCGTTCGAGCCGTGCCTGGAAGTGGTTCCCCTCCAGCGGCAGTGCCTCCAGTACGGCCGTTTCGGCTCCGGTCCGCAGTTCGGCGAGGCGCTCGTAGAGCAGATCGGTGAATTCCTGCTCCTGCCGCAATTCCTCGTTTGACAATTCAGCTCCGCTCGGATACCGTGTCCTGTATTGGTGGGCCATGTTTTGAACTCCTCAAGACATGGAAACGCCCAATATACCCAGAGAAATGCCCCGGCCGTCAATCGGTCCGGGGCATTTCTTTTTGTCCGAGCGAGGTGCTCGCCAACGGGGCGTGGTGGCCGGCCATGTGCTCAAGGCCGGTTTCCAGCAGCGCTACCGCCCGCGGCGGCCCCTTGTTCCGTACCCGCCCGCACCGACTTGGTCCAGACCTATTGACGGCCCACCGGGGTCACCCTACGGTTCGGGCAGCGTGACGCGCGGGTTTTGGCCATCGTCCCCGCGCGTCACCCCCACCCATGCTCCACCGGGCCCCCTCAGTCACCGCCGGTCACGGCCGGAAAGGAGCACACCATGTTCGGTCGAAGATCCCGCCTGCTCGGCATCGGCCTGGCGACGGCATTCGCCGCGCAACTGCTGGTCGCAGCGGCACCGGGCACGCCACGGGACACCACGTGCGCACTCAAGCCGAAGCCGGCGGGCAAGGTCCTCCAGGGCTACTGGGAGAACTGGGACGGCGCGGCCAACGGCGTACACCCGCCGTTCGGCTGGACCCCGATCACCGACTCCCGCATCCGCGAGCACGGCTACAACGTCCTCAACGCGGCCTTCCCCGTCATCCGCTCGGACGGCACGGTGTTGTGGGAGGACGGGATGGACGCGACCGTGAAGGTCGCGACACCGGCCGAGATGTGCGAGGCCAAGGCGGCGGGCCAGACGATCCTGATGTCCATCGGCGGCGCGGCGGCCGGCATCGACCTCAGCTCCAGCACCGTCGCCGACCGGTTCGTGGAGACGGTGGTGCCGATCCTCAAGAAGTACAACTTCGACGGCATCGACATCGACATCGAGACCGGCCTCACCGGCAGCGGCAACATCAACACCCTGTCGGCCTCGCAGGCCAACCTCATCCGCATCATCGACGGCGTGCTCGCCAAGATGCCGCCCGGCTTCGGCCTGACGATGGCGCCCGAGACGGCCTACGTCACCGGGGGCAGCGTGACGTACGGCTCGATCTGGGGCGCGTACCTGCCCATCGTGAAGAAGTACGCGGACAACGGCCGCCTCTGGTGGCTGAACATGCAGTACTACAACGGGAGCATGTACGGCTGCTCCGGCGACGCGTACTCCGCCGGTACCGTCCAGGGCTTCACGAAGCAGACGGACTGCCTGAACAAGGGGCTGGTCATCCAGGGCACGACCATCAAGGTCCCCTACGACAAGCAGGTCCCCGGGCTGCCGGCGCAGACGGGGGCGGGCGGCGGATACATGTCGCCCGGCCTGGTGGGCCAGGCGTGGAACACCTACCGCGGCGGCCTGAAAGGGCTGATGACCTGGTCCCTCAACTGGGACGGCTCGAAGGCGTGGTCGTTCGGCAACAACGTCAAGGCGTTGCAGGGACGCTGATCCGGTACGCGGGCGGAGCCGCGCAGGTGGCCGGCTCCGCCCGCGTACCGGATCAGGCGTCGCCCTCCTGGGACGGGTGCAGGCCCAGCATCTCCAGGAGCATCTTCAGCTCGTCGGCGTCGCGGGCCTGACCGGCCAGGGTCAGCCGGGCCTGGTGCCGTACGGCGTTCGCCTCGTCGTCCTCGGTGGCGGCCGGTTCTGTCTGGTTCTCGGTGCGCTGGTCTTCCTTAATCATCACCGCCATTGTCCCATCACCCGCAGGCGTGCCGGTGCCCCGGGGCCCGTCCCGGCCGGAAACGGGCGCGGGGCCGCGCCGCCGTACCGGAGAATTCGAGGAGACGGTCGTTGTGCTCTGCGGCGATCCTCCCGGTCTCGCTTGCCGCCGCTCCCGCTGACCGGACCCAGCGGCCCGCAGCCCCCCCCGCCGGGCAGTGACCCCGTGGCGGCCGCGCGGGTCTTCGCCTCCGGACCTGCACGGCCGAATGCCGTGTTTGTCCGGTCGCGTCGCCGGACACCCAGTGTGCGTACCCTCTCCCCACGATCTTCCAGGAGGCGTCCATGACAGCGCAGGTCGGCGACGAGCTGTGGGACGAGTTCCACAAGGCCGTCAACATGACCTCACGCGAGCTGCGGGAGTGGCTGAGCGTCGAGGCCGCGGGCGAGGACAGCGAAGAGGTCCCCGACCGGGCCGGGCGGCCCGTCGGGCGGCACGTCCTGGAGATCCTGGGCAAACGCCGCACCGACCTCACCGACGGTGACGCGGAGGTCATGCGGCGCGTCGTCGAGATCGTCCGGGACCAGCGGGCGGACGCGAGTGACCCGAAGGCCGGTGGCGGGGACTGGCGCCGCGGTCTGATGGACATCGGGCACGACCCGTTGAAGCCGGAGTGACGGCACGGCCGCACCGCCGCGCGGCCGGCCCGCTCACCTGCGCAGGGCGCGCGTACGCAGCGCCAGCAGGGCCTCGAAGCGGAAGCCGGGGTCCGCGAGCCGGCCGTCGAAGAGCGCGTCCAGCTGCCGCAGGCGTTTGCGGGCCGTCTGCGGATGGATGCCCAGCGCCCGCGCGACCTCGGGGGCGGTGCGGCCCCAGGACATGAGGAGCGCTTCGAGCGTCTCCGCAAGCCGCGCCGCCCGGCCCGCGGGCAGGCCGTCGAGCGCGCCGAGCACACGGTCCCCCAGCAGGCGCCCGATGTGCGCGCCGCCGAGCAGGTGGACGTCGGCCAGCCGGTCGCCGACGACCAGGAGGCCGTCGTCCGGCGCGCCCGTGTCCCGGTGGTGGTTCAGCGCCAGGCGGGCGCACACCAGGGACAGCCAGGCGTCGTGCGGCGCGGCGGCCGGCCCCAGCGCGGCGGTCCGGCCGCGTACCGCCGCGCGGATGTCCTCGGTCCCGGCCTGCCCGCCGCTGTCCGGTTCCGGCAGCACCACCACGAGGTCCGCGCCGCGCGGCAGCGTCAGGAGGTCCCGGCCCTGCCCCGGCAGGGCGAACCGGCCGCCGGCGGCATTGCGTACGAGGAGGCAGGCGACCCGGGCAGGCAGCGGCCAGCGGGCGCGCGCCGCGAGGGTTTCCAGCGGTTCCCTGGGCGTGCCGCGCGGCTGCTCCAGCAGGGCCTGCGCCAGCGCCCGCCGGTTGCGCTGCATCTCGCCCTCGGCCCGGGCCTGGGCGGCGACGAAGCCCTTGACCGACTCGTTGGCCAGGGCGTTGATGTGCGTCAGTACCGCTTCGTGCAGCGGCAGGACGATCTCGGTGGGCAGTGCGGCCGTACGGGCGACCTCCGCGTAGCGGCGGCTGCCCACCCGCGCGCCGACCCGGAAGGCGGCCTGGATGCCGTCGGTGGTGCGTCCGTTGAGGAACTCCACGCGTCCCAGGTGCCGGAAGTGGCTCACGTGGTGGTCCTGTGCGCTCTCCGGTGCCTCCGTGAGCTCAGCGAACTGGCGCATCGCGCGGCACACCGCGTCGACCAGGTCCCGGCCCATGGCGGAGTCGAGCGGGCTCCGGTAGGCGGGCACTTCCTGGTGGATGGCCTCGACCATGTCGGCGGCGATGGCGTCGATCCGGGTGCGTATCAACGTGCCGAGCGCCGCGGGCAGTTCGTGCCACGGGCCGCGCGCGAACGTGTCACCCGGTGAATTCTGCATCGCGTGACTCCTCCGCACCGTGGGCAACGGGACACACGTGTGTCCCCGGGCCGGGAATCGTGCCCCCTGGGAGCCCCGCGGGTCCAGCCTCGTGCAGCCACCTCGGGCGCCCGCCCTGGTGAGCGCCCCCGTCTCCGCACCGCCCGCCGGGGCTGCGCCGGCTGACCCGGCGGGCCTTCCAAGTGTCACGCGCGTGACACATTTCCCTTGCGTTCGCCCCTCCCTCTGGTGCGCCGCGGTCACGTCGAGCGAGCGTTGGTCCCGACGTTACGCGCCGGTAGCATCCCGGACCCGGCCCGGCAACACGCGGCCCGGGGCCCGGTCCGGCGCGCTGACGTCCGCCCTTCTTGTGTCCGTACCGGAACAACGGCAAGAGGAGAACCCTTCATGCGCAGCAACGGGACCAAGCGCGAAAGACACCGGAGACGGCCGGTCGCCTTACTCACCGGACTCGCCGTGGCGGCCTGCCTCGGCCTGGCCGGAGCGACCGCGGCACCGTCACCGGCAGCGGCAGCGGCACACCCGGCGGCCGAGACGCGGGCCGGCTCCACCACCTCCGCCGACCCCGTCGGCCCTCCGCAGACCAACTTCCTGTCCGCCTTCCTCTACTCCGCCACCAGGCCGTCCGTCGTCCCCACCGGCGCGAACGACTGGTCGTGCAAGCCGGACCGCGCGCACCCCCGCCCGGTCGTCCTCGTCCACGGCACCGCCGAGAACCGGTACGCCAACTGGGCCGCCCTCTCCCCCACACTCAAGGACGCCGGCTACTGCGTCTTCGCCCTCGACTACGGCGGCACCCAGGGCCCGATGCTGGCCACCGGCGACATCGCCAAGTCGGCGGCGCAGCTCGGCGCGTTCGTCGACCGGGTGCGGGCGGCGACCGGGGCGGCCAAGGTCGACGTGGTCGGCCACTCGCAGGGCGGCATGATGCCCCGCTACTACATCAAGAACCTCGGTGGTGCGGCGAAGGTCGACAAGCTGGTCGCCCTCGTCCCGTCCAACCACGGCACCACGCTGATCGGCATCGGCCTGCTGGCCCGGCTGATCCCCGGCGCGGACGTCGTCGTCGGCGCCGGCTGTCCCGCCTGCGAGCAGCAGGTCGTCGGCTCGCGCTTCCTCAAGGACCTCAACGCGGGCGCCGAGACGCACCCGGACGTCACCTACACGGTGATCTCCACCTGGTACGACGAGGTCGTGACCCCGTACACCTCGGCCTTCCTGGACCCGGCCCGCAACGTCACCAACGAGACCCTCCAGGGCCACTGCCTGCTCAACACCACCGCCCACATCAACATCACCTACGACAGGACCGCCACCGGGCTCGTCATGAACGCGCTCGACCCGGCGCACGCCCAGCGTCCTCCCTGCTGAGGCGGCACGGCCCCGGGCGCGCGGCCGGGGGCCGCGCGCCCTCGGCCGGTTTACCGCTCCGAACGGTGGTGATGGCAGTATCGGGGGATGGCAGAACAGATCACAGCCGCGTGCGACGGGGCGTCGAAAGGCAATCCCGGGCCCGCGGCCTGGGCGTGGGTCGTCGGGGACGCCGAGGGCGCGGTGGAGCGCTGGGAGGCCGGCCCGCTGGGGACCGCCACCAACAACGTCGCGGAACTGACCGCGCTGCAAGAGCTGTTGGCGGCCACCGACCCCGCCGCGCCGCTCCAGGTGCGGATGGACTCCCAGTACGCGATGAAGGCGGTCACCACCTGGCTGCCCGGCTGGCGGAAGAAGGGCTGGAAGACCGCGGCGGGCAAGCCGGTGGCCAACCGTGACCTGATCGTCCGGATCGACGAGCTGCTGGCGGGGCGGGCGGTGGAGTTCGTCTACGTCCCGGCGCACCAGGTGGACGGCGACCCGCTGAACGCGGCGGCGGACGGGGCGGCCAGCGCCACCGCCCGCACCCAGCAGGCCGCCGGCAGCTCCCTGGGCTCCGCCCTCCCCGCGCCGGAGCCCGCCGGCGCGGCGGCCGGCGGGCGGACGCGGCAGCCGGGCGGCGCCCGGGTCCCGGCGGCGCGGGCGGGCAAAAGCTCGCGTCCGCGCGGCTCGGTCAAGGCGCGGTTCCCCGGCCAGTGCCGCTGCGGGCAGCCCTACGGAAAGGGCGAGACGATCGCGAAGAACCCGGACGGGTGGGGTCACCCTTCGTGCGCCGCGGACGCCCAACCGGCCGGCTAGTCCCGTACGCGCCAGACCATCCCGTACGCGCCAGACCATTCCGTACGTGGCAGTCCATCCCATACGCGTCGCCCCCGTGGAACATCCGCGGGGGCGGCACGCCTTTCCCGCATAACCCCGTCCGCCCCGCCCACCAATCCACCCAGTACGCCAAGTACATAAACAGCTCAGCACACTTGACGGGCGAGAACGTGGCAGCACCGGCGTGAACTCCGCTCCGTATCCCTCAACCGAGTGAAGTACCAGCCTGTTGACGCTGATGTACTCCTATATGGCCGCCGGGCAGTGCCATTCTCCATTCCTGTGAATCAGGGAGCTGCCAATCGGGGAGCCCCGTGACTCTGCGCCTCCCGCACCCCGCCACGCGCCGGCGCGCCGCCGTGCGCGGCCATTCCGGGGACGGAGGTGCCGAAAGAGTGGCTGGTAGAATTGAAGTTTTCTCGGTGTACGGCATTTGTGGCCGCCGTGGGCTCCCTGGCGGCCGCCCTCACGGTCGGCGCCCCGGCGGCAACGTCACAGGAGCCGCCGTCGGCCGCCGCCGCGGACTCGCTCCGCTACTCCCACGAGGGTGAGCAGCGCGCCTTCCGCCACGAGCAGCGCCCGCAGAGCGCGATGCCGGGCGGCAGGTCCAGGAGGGTCATCACGCCCATCGGCCACCAGGGCTTCCGGCTGCGCTACGACGGTTCGGACCGCGGGCGCGTGCTCGCCAACGAACGGCGCCACCCGGCGCTGCGTCCCGCCGGCCTGACGTCCTGGCTGAGCAGCGGCCCGCGGCACGCGGTCCCGCTGTCGCAGTGCCCGACCAGGGTGCCGCTCAGCGGTGCCGACGGCTTCTGCTGGCAGCGCAGGTCGGCGGACGACCTGGGATGGGAGTACGTCCCGCAGGGGCTGACGGGTTCGGGCGAGGCCGAGCCGCGTTCGGGCCGCTGGCAGGGGCGGCGCATCGTCGCGGCGAGCTGGGCGTCCAGCTACAGCCACCCGAGCGCTCCGCGCAGCCCCAACAACCGCCCCTGGCGCGGCGCCAAGCAGATCGACCAGTTCATGAAGGTGTCCTTCACGGACGTCACCGACAGCGGGCGCCCGCGCTACCGCAGCGCCCTGCTCGTCATCCCGCGGAGCAACGGCGGTGGTTTCACCGCCCTCAAGGGGCACGGCGACACCCTGTCCTGGTACGGCCCCTACCTGTTCCTCTACAGCAGCGAGCGCCTGCGCGTCTTCGACGTGCGGCACCTGTGGGCCACGAACAGGTCCACCGGCCGCGTGGGGGTGCACCGCGGCGCGGTGAGCGCCAACTGGCAGGAGGCCGCGCTGCCGCAGGTCGCCAAGTACACCTTCGTCGGCCGCCACGGGTGCGGGAGCAGTTCGGGCGAGACGCCGTGCTTCAGCGGCGCGTCCATCGACCACAGCTCGTCGTCCGCGCCGTCCCTGGTGACCGTCGAGACCAGTTCGCCCAGTTCCCGGGTCGTGCGGTGGCCGCTCAACCCGTCGACCTCGCTGCTGGACGGCGACCGCAACGGCCTGGTGCACGCCCGCGCCGGCTACCGCGTACCGCTGGCCGGCCCGCAGGGCGTGGTCCAGCTGGAGCAGCGGTTCTACTTCTCCGCGATGTGCCCGGACGCCCGCCGGCGGTTCGGCGAGCCGTACTGCCTGTACCGCGGTGACTCCGGCGGCCCCGTCAGCGTGTGGAGCCGCACGCCGGCGGCCGCCGAGAACCTCTCCTACTGGCCCTCGACCGAGCAGCTCTGGGTCGCGAACGAATCCCCGTACCGCAACTACGTCCGCCCCCGTCCCGAGCTGAACGGACGCGTCGTCTACAACGTGCCGCTCGACGACTGACGCGTCGGCCGTCACCTTCCCCGGCCGGCCGGCCCGAGCGACCTCCGCGCGGCAGCAGTCCCGCGCGGAGGGCGCGTCGGGGTCCGGCCGGCGCCGGAGGGTACCGAGAACTGTGGAAGGCTCCGACCGAGGATTGGTATGGCATGAGCGAATACGAACGTTCCCGCACGATGCCCGCACTTCCTGAGCACGTGTTCGACCAGGCGGGCAACGTCGGCCAGCTCGACACCTGGCTGCCGCGCGACCTGCACGTCCAGGCGCAGGAGCTGCCGGCCGTGACCGTGCACGAGGACCGTACGGGCGAGGACGCCGCCGCCCTGTTCCGCGCCCAGCGGGAGCAGATGCGGCTGGAGTGGGGCACCCGGGACGACGGCAGCTACGCCGGCTGGCTCCAGGTGTCCGGCATCGGCAGCGGCGCCAGCGAGGTGACGGTGCACCTGTCCTTCTTCAAAGAGGAGCACGACCCCGGCAAGGAGTCGGTGGAAGCCGAGCTGGACCGCAGTCTGGAGCGTCTGGACGAGCTGGTACGGCTGCGCATCGACGACGGGGCCGCCGGCTGACGCACGTACGCGCAGGGCACCGCGTCCACGGCCGGACACGGTGCCCTGCGCGGCGCCGGTCAGCGCTTTAGCCGGAAGGTCTCGCCCTTGTGCGCGCCGGCGGAGCACGACGCCTTCTCCGAGGCCGTCATCTTCCTGGTCTTGACGACGACCGCGTTGGCGACCCCGTCCGTACCGTTGGCCGCGGGCCCGGTGACGGTGTCCGGCACGAACCAGTAGTAGTGGCCCCACTTGGGGCTGTCGTAGTGCGTCTGCCAGGTGCCCGACACGGTCTGCATCACCTGGGCGCGCGAGACCCAGCCCACCTCGCCGGGCTGCACCGTCATGTTCAGCGAGCTGTCCTCGGTGTGCGAACTCGACCAGGTGTGGCTGTACTGGGCCGTGACGCTGACGTCGACGATGCCCGCGAGCTTCCCGCCCGCGGTGACCGAGACGCCGGCCGAGTCGGTCGAACCCACCGTGTCCGACCAGCCCATCGACTGGGTGGCGGGAGAGGTGGTGCAGTTGTAGAGCGAGTTGGACACCTGCCGGAAGCCGCCCAGGTACGCCTTGCCGAGGACCGGGTCGTTGAAGCTGCACCGGCCTTCGCCGGAGGCGCAGTCGGCTATGAGCTGCTTGCGGTCCGGGCCGTCGGCGGCCGCGGCGGACGCGGCCATCACCGCCGTCAGCCCCGCGGCGGCCGCCGCGAGTACCACCATGCGTCCTCCGTGCCGCACGGCGCGGTTCTTCGCCATATCGCTGCGTCCTGCCTCTCGCCTTGCCTTGTGGGTGCGGCCGGGCCTTGGCCTGCCAACCGGCCTGGGGCCGCCGCTTGTTGTCTGAGAGGCTGGTGTAAAACACTGTTACAACAACACCAAGCGTCGGCAAAGTTGTAGTTGATCCTGAAACGTACCAATTGGTCTGGATCAATGGCCCGGCATCCGGTACAGGCCGGTGTCAGCAGCCCGCCGTACGCACCAGGAGAAAGACGGAACCCATGCGTGTCATCGCCTTCGACCACCTGGTCCTCACCGTCGCGGACGCCGAACGCGCCCTCGCCTTCTACTGCGGCCCGCTCGGCCTCGAACCGGTGCGCGCCGAGGAATGGCGCGCGGGCAAGGCCCCGTTCCCCTCCGTCCGCGTGAGCCCGGAGACGATCATCGACCTCGTCGAAGGAGAGCGCGGCGAGTCCAACGTCGACCACATCTGCCTGGTCGTCGAGCCGCTGGACTGGCAGCAGGTCGTCGACTCCGGCGTCTTCACGGTCACCGACGGCCCCGGGCAACGATACGGCGCCCGGGGCGACGGGCAGTCCCTCTACGTACTGGACCCGGACGGCAACACGGTCGAACTGCGCTGGTACCCGCAGGACACGGACGCCTAGGCGCTCCGGCCTGGAGCACAGTCCGGCCCGTCCCGGCAGATGGACGGGCGGTGGCCCGGCGGGGGTTCCGCCGGGTCACCGCCCGGGACTCCGGAGTGAGTGCTTCACCTGCGTCGGAGACAGTGCAGAGGACAATCGCGGATTACGTCCGGGACGTCACCGCTTGAAAGCGTCCTTGGCCTTCTGGCCGGCCTCGCGTATATCGCCCTTGGCGCGTTCCGCGCGGCCTTCTGCCGTCATCTGTTCATTGCCCACCGCGCGGCCCACGGTTTCCTTCACCGCGCCCTTGGCGCGCTCGACCTTCGTGGAAGGCTTCTTATCGGCAGTCATGGTCGCGCTCCTTCGCTGTTCGAGCCGTTTCCTTGACAGTCGGTCGCGTGCCCGCACATCCGGCCCTTAAACCGGTGCACGGCATGGACAACGCGATTCGGAGCCTTACCGCAGGGCACCCGCTATTCGCCGGCCGCCGCCCGCTCGCGGGGCGCGCCAGTGGTCGGAGTAATGAATCCGGACCGGCACGGAACAGGGGTGTACTCGGACGGTGAACTGGTATCCGATGCGATTGACCACCCCGGTCAAGCAGCATGTGTTCGGCGGCCGGGACATTCCCGGGCGGCTCGGCCGGACCGCGCTGCCCGACGGCCCGGTGGCGGAGACGTGGGAAGTCAGTGACGTCGAGGGCGAGGCCGCCCACGTGATGAACGGCTCCCTGGCCGGCCACACGCTGCGGCAGCTGGCGCTGGACCACCCCGACGAGCTGGTCGGCCGCGGCTGGCGCGGCCCCCGGTTCCCGCTGCTAGCCAAGTTCATCGACGCCCACCGGCCCCTCCCCGTCCATCTGCACCCCGACGACAGGGCCGCCCGCGACGAGGAGGGCGAGCCGAACGGCAAGACCGAGGCCTGGCACATCCTGCACGCCCCGCCGGGCACCACCGCCCTGGCCGGCGTACGGCCGGGCGTGGACCGCGACCGGCTGCGGCAGGCGCTGCTGGACCAGGACTTCGACGCCGTCCTGCGGCGGCTGCCCGTACGCCCCGGCCAGACCCTGTACGTGCCGGGCGGCACGCCGCACTCCTTCGGTCCCGGAACCCTCGTGTACGAGATCGAGCAGACCTCCGACCTCCAGCAGCACGCGATGCGCCACCGCATGGAGGACGGCGCGCCGATCGACGACGCCGAGTGGCACGCCAACGTCGAGGCCCTGCTGCGGCAGTGGCGGCCGGAACACCGTCCGGACTTCCACTCCGGTCTGCGGCTGCCGCCGGAGAGCGGCGCGGAGCGGCGGATGCTGTGTGCCGGGCCGTACTTCGCGCTGGAGAACTGGCGGGTACGGGCGCCGGGGTCGGCCGTACCCGCTTTCGACACCTGCGTGGTGCTCAGCAACATCGGCGCCGGCACCGACGTGACCTGCGGGGCGGTGCGGGAGACCCTGGGCCCGGCCGAGACCCTCCTGCTGCCGGCCGCCGCCCTCGGCGGCATCCGCATCCACGGCCCCGCCGACGTGCTTCTCGGCTACCTCCCGGACCTGGAGCGCGACGTCCGCGCCCCGCTGCTCGCCGCGGGCCACGACGCGACCGCGATCGCCGCTCTCGGGGAAGGGCTGGGATAGCGGCCGGGCGCAGCGCTGGCACGGTCAGTAGCTGACCGTGACGACGCCGGTGAGGAAGGCCAGGAGGCAGGCGAAGAGGGCAACCCCGATGCTGACGAACGTCCACAGCTTCGCCTTCTTCGCCGCCTGCTCGGCTCCGGCCCAGTCGCCCGAGCCGGTCTTCGCGTTGGCCTGCGTGGCGTAGACGATGGCCGCGATGCCGGTGGGCAGGAAGCAGAAGAGCGTCACCAGGATCGCCGGGATCAGGTGGCTACGGGGCGGTTTGGCGTACTGCTGGTACGCGGGGGCGTAGGGCGACGGCCCGTGCCGGTACTGCGGTGGTGGTCCGGCCGGTGGCGGCTGGGCCTGGCCGCTCCAGGGGGCCTTGTCGCCCCAGTCCTCGCCGGGCGGACCTTGCGGGTAGGCCATGACGGCCTCCTTCGGTGGGTGCCGTTACGAGCCTCTCGTCAGCGCCTCCAGGGCGCGCCGGGTCTTGGTTTCCTGTCCGAGGTCGGGTTGCAGGTCCAGCTGCCGGAGCAGGGCCAGCAGCGAGGCCCGGACGACTTCGGCGCCGTCCGGCTCCACCCGTTCGGAGATTTCCAGCCAGTCGAGCGGCGGGCCGGCAGGCGGGGCCAGTGTCCAGCGCTCCACGGTCAGCTCGTGGTGACGGCGGCGGACGCCGCGCCAGCGCTCGGCGCGCACCGGCCCGTGCACGGTCAGCTGCCGGAAGTCGACCGTCAGGTCAGCGCAATCGGCCAGGAAGCGTTCCTGGGCGTGCGAGAAGGCGGTGCGCAGGGGCCGGTGCCCGGCGGCCACCGCGTCGATGTCGCGGCGGTCGCGGGTGTGCGTCAGCGCGGCCGACAGGACCCTGCGCTCCCCCGACCAGTCGCTTTCCAGGCGGAGTTCGTCGTTGCCGTGCTTGCGGAAGTCCAGCCAGTGGCCGGGCACCCGGGCGCGGCGGCAGGGCCGGAGCCTGACCGTGGCGTCGCCCGTCCCTCCCTGGCGTGTCCTGAGCCGCAGGATCAGCCCGGCTTCCAGCAGCGGCAGCTCGCCCGGGCGGTGCTGGCGGGGCGGGCCTTCGCAGAAGAAGACCTGGCACCAGACGCCCCCGTCGTCCGGTGCCAGAGCCTTGGCGGCCACCTCCGCCCGCGCGCCGGAGAACGTGGCCTTGATCTCGACCGCGTCGAGCCGAAGTGCGGACCCCGCGGAGCTGGTCATGACGCGCCCCCCAAGTCCTCCGTCCGCGCGTGGTGCCACTCAACTCCTCTTTGCGCGGCGCCGCTTCGGGGATCTCCCCACACCTGCCCGCGGAACGCGCGGAGCCCTTTGGGGGCGCACTTCGGGGGAGCATGATGGTCCCGGCGCCTGAGTACGAGCCGCACACGGCACCTGCGAGCGCCCAGGGGGCGACATGGACGGCAGGCAACGGACTTCCGGCTGGTCCCGGCTCCCCCGCCCGGCAGGTCCGGGCCTCGTGGGCCGCGGGCGCGAACGGCGGCTGATCGACGACCTGCTGGCCGCCGGCTCGGACGGGGGCGCGGCGCTGCTGCTGTGGGGCGAGCCCGGGGTGGGCAAGACGGCGCTGCTGGAGTACGCCGCCGAGCAGGCCGGGGACGCCGTGCTGTGGGCGCGCGGCATCGAGTCGGAGACGGTCCTGCCCTTCGCGGCCCTCGCCGACCTGTTGCTCCCGTTTGGTTCGGAATTCAGGGAACTCCCCGGGGTGCAGCGCGCGGCGCTGGAATCCTGCCTGGCCCTGTCCGGGGAGCCGCTGGCCAACCCGTACGCCGCCTGTATGGGCGCGTTGAACGTGCTGGCCGCGCTGGGCGAGAAGCGGCCGGTGACCGTCCTCGTCGACGATCTGCACTGGGTCGATCCGTCCTCGCAGCGGGTGCTGCTCTTCGTGGCGCGGCGGGTGGCGGGCGAGCGGGTCGCGCTCGCGTTCACCTCGCGGGAGGACCACGGCGGGCCCGGCGTACCGCACAGCCTGCCGTCCGTCGAGGTCACCGGCCTGTCGCGCGCCGAGTGCGGGCAGCTGCTGCGGCAGCGGGGCGTCGTGGCCGCGCCGGCGGTGGTGGCGGACCTGGTGAAGGTCAGCGGCGGCAACCCCCTCGCCCTCCTGGAGGCCGCGCGCTCCCTCACCCCGGGGCAGGCACGCGGCGAGGAGCCGATGCACGACCCGCCGTCGCTGGGCCGGCACCTGGAGCGCGCCTGGTCCGCCCGTATCCGCGGGCTCCCCGAAGCCACCCGCCAGGCGCTCACGGTGCTCGCCGCCCACCGGTCGACGGCGCTGTCCGGGCTGTGCGAGGCGCTGGCGGTGCTCGGCCTGTCGCTGGAGGCCCTGTGCCCGGCCGAGGAGGACGGCCTGGTCACGGCGACCGGCGACGGGCTGGACTTCCGCCACCCCGTGCTGCGCCCGCTGGTGCTCGGGCGGGCGCCGCTGGCGCACCGGCTCGCCGCGTTCGGCGCCCTCGCCGAGGTCACCCGCGGGCCGCTGCACGCGTGGTACCGGGCGGCGGCCGCCACCGGCCCCGACGAGCAGGCCGCCGCCGCGCTGGCCGAGGCGGCCGAAGAGGCCCGCAGGCGCAGCGCGTTCGAGGAGTCCGCGCTCGCCTGGCGGCGTGCCGCCGAACTCACCGAGGACCGCGCGGACCGCGCCGGCCTGCTGCACCGCGCCGCGTCGGACGCCTTCCTGGGCGGTTCGGCCTCCAGCTCCCAGTGGTGCGAGGAGGCGCTGCGCACCACGGCCGACCCCGCCGTACGCGCCGACATCGAGCTGCTGTTGGGCCGCATCCACACGTGGAACGGCGAGCCCGCTCGCGCCTACGAACTCCTCGTCGAGGCGGCGCGGGCCGTCCGCCGCACCGATCCCGTACGGGCGTGCGTGCTGCTCGCCGAGGCGGTGGTGCCCGCCAGTATGGACGGCCGGGTGGCCTCGGCGGTGCGCACCGCCGAGGACTCGTTCCGCCTGGCCTCGGCGGAGGGGCCCGACCGCTGGCTGAGCATGGCTCTGCTCGGTACGGCGCTGACGCTGGCCGGGCAGACCGGCAGAGGTGTGGCCATGCTGGGCGCCGCCGACGGCCACTGCACCGGCGATCCGGTGCGCAACCAGCAGTTGTACGCGCTGGCCGGGCAGGCGTGGAACTGGGTGGAGGACCGCGACCGCAGCCGCCGGCTGCTCGACTCCGCCGTGGAGTCGGCCCGCCGGCACAGCGCGCCGGGCGTACTGCCGTTCACCCTCGCGGTGCGCAGCGCCCTGGAGGCCCGCGTCGGCCACTGGACCGCCGGGTACGGCGACGCCACCGAGGCGCTGCACTGGTCGGAGGAGCTGGGCCAGATCAGCTGCGTCGGCTACAGCCTGGCCTGCCTGGCGCGGCTGGACGCGCTGCGCGGCGACCGGGTGCGGTGCGAGGAGCAGGTGAGCCGGGCCCGGCGGGAGACCGGCGGGTACGGCATCGGCTGCCTGGAGATGCACCTGACCGCCGCGCTGGGGCTGGCGGCGCTGGCGCACGGCGACCACGGCGGCGCGGCGGACCAGTTGGAACAGAGCTTCGCGCTGCTCACGGCGCAGGGGGTGGGCAATCCGCTGGTGGTGCCGTGCGCGGCGGACCTCGCCGAGGCGCAGGCGCGGGCGGGCCACGCCGCCCGCGCCGCTGAGGTCACCGGCTGGCTGGAGGAGCGGGCGCGGGCGACCGGGCTCGCGGCGCCGGCGGCCGCCGCCGCTCGCTGCCGCGGCCTGCTGGCCGGGTCGTACGAGGAAGCGCGGGCCGCGTTCGCCGCCGCGCTCGCGGCGCACCAGCGCGTACGCGACCCGTTCGAGCAGGCCCGCACGCTGCTGTGCGAGGCGGAGCTGCTGCGCCGGTACCGCCGTCCCGCCGCCGCCCGCGGGCCGCTGACCTCGGCGCTGGCGCGCTTCGAGAGTCTGGGCGCGGTGCCCTGGGCGCGGCGTGCCGCCGGCGAGCTGGCCGCCACGGGCGCGCCGCTGACGGCTCCGGCCGCGCGGGACGGCGTCTGGCAGCAGCTGACGCCGCAGGAATTCCAGGTGGCCCGCGCGGTGGCCCGCGGCCTGAACAACACCGAGGCCGCGGTCTCCCTGTTCGTCTCCCGCAAGACGGTCGAGGCGCACCTCACCCGCGTCTACCGCAAGCTGGGGGTACGCTCGCGGACCGAGCTGACGCGGCTGATGGCCTCCGGCGAAGTGGTCGACTGAGGCGGTCCCGGGCCGGGCCTGTGCCGGGCGTCCCGTGCATGGGTTAGGTTCACACTGCGGGGCGTCGAGAGGAAACCATGCACGAATCAGCGGACTCGCCGTCGGCAGGGCGGGACGAGGAGCAGGCCGCCGGGCCGGACGGAGGCGGCGCGCGGGACGCCCGGGAGGAGGAGCTCGATCGGCTTCGCCGGGAGGTGCGGGACCTGCGGGGCAAGTTGCTCGCGCACCCGCTGATCTCCCATGCGCAGGGCATTCTCCAGGAGCGCTATCTGCTGCCGGACGCGCAGACGGCGTTCGAGCTGTTGAAGCGCAGTTCACAACGGCACAACCTGAAGCTGCGGACCCTGGCGTCCGGTGTGGTGTCCGTCCCACGGCCCGACGACGAGCGGGGGCCGTGGTTTCCCTCCCGCAAAGGCCGCACGCCGCCCGCGCTGCGCTTCCTGCCCGGCCACCGGCCGGACAAGGTCAACCGCAGTACGGTGTTGAAGCGGGTGCTGCACCAGGCGCTGGCGTGCACCGACGCGGAGATGGGCGACCTCCAGTCGGCCGAGCCGTCGGCGGGCCTGCGGATGGAGCACCACTACGGGCTGAGCCAGGAGTTCCGGGACTTCTTCGCCCTGGTCGACGCGGACAACACCTCCTGCTCCCAGGCCGCCCGGCACCAGGAGCGTGTCATGGCCGACATCGCCACGGACCCGGTGTTCACCGAACCGGCCCGGGAGATGATCCTCTCCGTCGGCAGCCGCACCGCGCACAGCATGCCGATGGTCGCCGCTTCGGGCCGTACCGTCGGCGTCTTCTCCCTCCACCTGCCGCGCCGCAAGCAGGCGTTGACGCGCCCGCAGGCGGCGGCCCTGGACGGGATGGCCGCGCAGGCGGGCCGGTGGCTCGAATGGCATGAGCGCACGGTCCTGCTGGACGCCTTGGAAGACGTCCACCGCGCGGGCACGGCCCTGCGCGCCACCCGGGCCCGGCGGCTGCCGGACTAGGGCGTCACCAGCGCACGAAGCTGACCACGAGCACGGCCAGGGACAGCAGCAGCATGCCGAGGCAGTTGATCCAGAACGTGGAGTTCAGGGCTTTGGCGCGGAGGTGGGCCGCGGTGACCGCGAGGAAGTAGACGACGATCGCCGCGGTGGTCGTCATGGCGACTCCGGGTACCCGGAGTCCGACGGCGAGCCCCGCGACGGAGGCCGCCTTGGCGGTGGTCAGCACCCACCACCAGTCGCGCGGGAACCGTACGCCTTCCAGGCAGTCGGCTATGAACTTCGGCGGGCGGAGCATCATCAGGGCGTCGCCGGCCTGGATGACGAGCAGGACCAGGACCGGCCAGGCCGGGGACGGGAGTTCGGAGAGAGTCATCGGTCACGGCCTTTCGTGCGAGGTGACGAATTCGGCAGTGCGCCGGATCCTGGCCGCCGCCTGGCGGAAGTCGGTGGTTCCCGCGGCGAGCAGCACCAGTTCGCCCAGGTAGCCGGCGACCATCACCTGCGCGCCGAGCCTGGCGCGGTCCTCCGGCATCCCGGTGTTGACCAGCGCGGCGGTGAGGTTGTTCTCGGCCAGCGTGCGCAGGCCGCCGAGGGCCGCGTTCTCGGGGCGGCCCCGGGTCAGGGCGCGGAAGTAGGCGCGCGCCAGTTCCTCGTTGCCGGCGAACAGGTCGAGGAACGGGTCGAAGTACCGGGCCAGGTAGCCGGCCGCGGACGTCGTGGACCCCGCCGCCGGCGGCGGGGGGATGCGGGCGGCGATGGCGTCGTCGTAGACCAGGCTCAGCAGGGACTCCTTGTCCCCCACGGCCATGACCGCGCCCACGGAGACGCCCGCCTCCGCGGCGATCTGCCGCACGGTCGTGCCGTGGAAGCCGTGCTCGCGGAAGAGCCGTGCGGCGGCCTCGGTGACGCGGGCGGTGGTGCGTCGTTTCTGTTCGGCACGGGTTGGCTGAACGTGTTCAGCGAACATGTTCAGAATATAGGGCGTGCCGCCGCGTCACGCTAGAGACAGACCGCCCCGCCCTCCCCCGTGCCGTGTTCGACGAGCATCGCGCTCCACGCCGCCGCCGGGCTCATGTTGAGGACCACGGCCAGCCCGCCCTCGGGGAGCTGGCCGCGGTCCACGGCGGTGGCGAGGTTGAACAGGGCGTCGTTGGGGCCGAGGTGGCCGTTGTCGCGGAGGTTGTCGGCGCAGGCGTCGGAGAGTTCGACGTCCAGCGACTCGGCGACGATCCGCAGGGCGGCGGTCGACAGGTTCTGCCCCACGTAGCAGGAGACCGCCTCCCTGTCGACGCCGTTGCGCTCCAGCAGCCGGCGGGTCAGCTCCGCGATCCGCTTCCTGGACTCCACCGCGAGCCGGAAGGCGTAAGTGGGGATGTCGGTGCACTCCTCGCGCCACCGGTCAGGTTCCCTGCCGCGGTAGTCGACCCGGAACAGGTCCCAGTACGCGCCGCTGGTCTCCAGCAGGATGTCCCGGACGCGCAGCGGCCCGTCCCTGGACACCAGGACCGCCTGGCCGCTGTCGCCGTTGACGGTCACCGGGTGCCGGTAGCGGCGGGCCGCCACCGGCTTGCTGCCGTGGACGACCAGGACGTCGGCCGCGGACGGGTCGGTGGCCAGCTGCCCGGCGGCGGCCAGCAGGGCGGGCACCACCGAGGCGCACCCCAGGCCGCCGACCGAGAACGCCCAGGCCCGGTCCGCGCCGACGAGTTGCTGCAGCCGGGTCGCCTCCGAGGTGGAGAACGCCTCCGGCGCCCGCGGCTCGATCATGATCAGGCCGGCCAGCCGGTCCGGGGCCAGCCCGGTGGCGGCGAGCACCTGCCGCCCGGCGCGGGCCGCCAGGTCCACCGCGGACAGGCCGGCGCCGACCGCCACCCGCTCGATGCCGAGGCCCAGGCACGCCGCCCGCTCCCCGGCGGGCAGCGCGGCCAGTTCGGGCAGGTCGGCCAGGGCCGTCCGGCCCGGCAGGTGGGTGGCGGTGGCGCGCAGGGCGATGTTCATTCCCCGATCCCCGCTTCCAGCTGCTCGATCTGCTGCTGGCTGAGCGCGACCAGCGGGAAGTCGGAGGGGACGTGCCCGCCCGCGCCCGGCCGGTCCGCGTACGCCGCCAGCCCGGTCGACAACGCCGCCCAGCCCTCGCACAGTTCGCGCAGCGCGCTCTCGTCGATCAGGTGGCGCGAGCACCACAGGGACAGGTGCAGCTCCGGCCCGTCCGGGCCGTGCCGTACCGATCCCGCCGCCTCCAGGGTGTGGGCGAGGGCCGTGTCCTCGGCCGTCTCGCCGCCCAGGCCGAGCAGCCGCCAGCCGTCCGGGGACGCGCCGTTGCGGCCGGGGCCGCCGTCGGCCAGGCCGCCCACGTAGTTGAACCCGATGGACGCGGTGGGCAGCGCGGCCAGCGCGGGGCCGGTGCCGGGGTCGAGGTGGCGCAGGACGCCGTAGCCCAGGCCGTTGCCGGGTACGGCGCCGAGCTGTTCCTTGATCCGCTTGACGAGGCGCCCCGCGGCGGGCCCGCCGGCCCGTATGTCGCCGGTGTCGGCCGGGCCGGGGTCCAGCCGTACCGGATACGCGCAGGTGAACCAGCCGACCGTGCGGGACAGGTCCATGTCCTCGGTGAACGGCTCGCGGCCGTGGCCCTCCACCTCGACCACCACAGGGCCGGGGCCGGTGCCACGCGCCGCCCGCCATTCGGCCACCGCCGCGGCCAGGGTGGCCAGCAGGAGGTCGCCGGTGCCGGAGTAGAAGGCCGCCGGCACCTCCGTCAGCAGCCCGGCGGTCACCGGGGGCGGCAGCGTCGCGGCCACCTGTACGGCGTTCGCCGGGGTGTCGCGGTCCGGGTCGAGGGGCCGCCCGCCGAGCGGCGGCTCGCCGGGGGCGAGGATCTTCTCCCAGACCGGGAGTTCGGCCCGGCACGAGGAGGTGCCGGCGGTCGCCGCCAGGGTCCGTGCCCACTGCCCGAAGGAGGTCGGCACGGGCGGGAGTGCCGCGGGCCGTCCGGCGGCGAGTGCCGTGTACGCCGCTTCGAGGTCGCGCAGCAGCGCCTTCCAGGACAGGACGTCGACCACGAGGTGGTGGACGGCGAACAGCAGCCTGCCCTCCTCGGCCGTGCCCCGGTCCAGCAGGACGAGCTGGGCGGTGACGCCGGCGCGGGGGTCGAGCCGCCCGGCCGCCGCCCGGCTCTCCCGCTCCGCGAGGCCGGCCAGCTCCCGGTCGTCCAGCCCCGCCGCGTCCACCCGGCGGACCTCGGCGCCCGTACCGTCCGGCGCGGCCTCCGGCAGCGTCAGCGACCAGGTGGCCGGATCGGTGCCCGCGTCACCCGAGAGCCGGGCCCTGAGCATGTCGTGCCGGTCCAGTACCGCCTGGTAGGCGGCCGTCAGCGTGGGGTGGTCCAGCCCTGCCGGCACGGCCAGGGCCGCCGACTGGGTGAACCGGCCCGGCATGCCCGAGCGTTCGGCGAACTCCCGCATCACCGGGGTGAGCGGGATCCGGCGGTCCGTCCCGGTGTCGGCGGCCGGTGGCTGCGGCACGGACCGGGCGCCGGCCGCCGCCGCGATCGCCGCGGCCGTCCGGTGCTCGAAGACGTCGCGCTGCGAGATCGGCACGCCGGCCCTGCGGGCGCGGGCCACCAGCTGGATCGACATGACCGAGTCCCCGCCGACGGTGAAGAAGTCGTCGTCGGCGCCGACCGTGTCCGTGCCGGTCAGCTCGGCGAACAGCTCGCGCAGGATCGTCAGCGCGTCGGGGTCCGCCGCCGGGGCGGCGTCCTGCGCGTCGGGCGTTCCCACGGCGGCAGGAGCGGGCGCCTCCTTCTCCGGGCGTGCCGCTTGCCCACCGGAGGCGTCGAGTTCCCCGATCGTGCTGCCCGGCGCGGCCATCGCCGCCGCGACCAGGGCGGGGAACCACCGTACGAGACGGTCGGCGGTGGCGCGGCCGAACAGGGCGGTCGCGTAGTCGAGTTCGCCGGTCATCGGCCCGTCCCCGGCGTCCACGACGGCGAAGGACAGGTCGAACTTCGCGGTGCCGGGCACCACGCCGCCGACGTCGGTGTCGGCGTAGCGGGAGATCCGGACACCGGCCAGGCCGCCTTCGTACTGCGGCACGTTCTGGTAGGTGTACGTCACGTCGTACAGCGGGTGCCGGGCCAGGTCGCGCCGGGCGCCGCTCGCCGAGACGATCCGGCTGACCGGGATCTCCTCGTGGTCCAGGACGCCCGCGACGGTGCGGGCACACCGGCGGACCAGCGCGTCGAAGGACAGGTCGGGCGTGGTGGCGGTGCGGAACGGCGGGAGGTTGTTGAAGTAGCCGACGAGGTCCTGGACGTCGGGGTGCACCCGCCCTGACGTGGCGACGCCGATGACGATGTCGCGGTGCCCCGACCACAGGTGGACCAGCGCGTCGAGGGCGGCAAGCATGGTGACGAAGGTCGTGACGCCGTGCCGGCGGCTGTAGCGGCGTACCTGTTCCGCGGTGGCGGCGGCGATGAGGAAGGGGAGCACTTCGCCCTCGTACGACTGGACTTCCGGGCGGGGGTGGTCCAGCGGCAGTTCCCTGCGGTCCAGCCCGTCGAGTTCCGCGCGCCAGAATTCCAGGCTGCGCTGCCACCGCCGGCCGGCCGGCAGGGTGCGCTGCCAGGCCGCGTAGTCCTGGTACTGGACGGGCAGTTGGGGCAGCCTGGCCTCGGTGCCGGTGCTCCGCGCCCGGTAGAACTCGGCGAGGTCGCGGGCGAACAGCGCGGTGGAGCCGCCGTCGAAGACGGTGTGGTGATAGGTGAGGACCAGGATGTGGTCCGCTTCGGCCCGCTTGATCAGGAGCACCCGCAGCAGGGTGTCGCACGTGAGGTCGAAGGGCTGGGCGACCGCGTCCCCGATGAGGGTGCGGATGCGGTGGCCGCGCTGCTCCTCGGGGATCCGGCTGACGTCCATGACCGCCATGAGCGGTTCGGGGGCGGTGAACGCCACGTACGGTGCGCTGTCGTCGTCGGTCAGGAAGACGCTGCGCAGCACCTCGTGCCGCCCCGCCATGTCGGCCAGCGCTTCCTGGAGGGCGGCCGGGTCCAGCGGCCCTGTCAGGTGCAGTTGCGCGGGGACGTTGTAGAGGGGGCTGCCCGGGTTGACCTGGTCGAGGTACCACAGGGGTTCCTGGCCGAACGAGAGCGGCAGCCGGATGTCGCGCCCGGCCGGCGGGATCGGCCGGTCCGCGGGATCGGTGGCGGCTTTCTCCGCCTCCCTCGCCTGCCCCGCCTCCTCGGTGAGGGCGTGCAGCCGTCCGGCGAGGGCGCGGACCGTGGAGTGGGCGTAGAGGTCGGCGAAGGTGACCTCCACGCCGAAGTCCTGGTGGAGGCGGCGGAGCAGGCCGACGCCCACGAGCGAGGTGCCGCCGAGCATGAAGTAGTCGGAGTCGGGGCCGGTGCCGGGCTGGTCGAGCAGGTCCGTCCACACCTCGGCGACGCGCCGTTCGATCTCCGCGGGGCCGGGCGCCGCGGTGACCGGTGCGGCGGGGGCGGTGGCGGGCCGTCCGGTACGGGGGCGGCCGAAGCTGCACCGGGTGGGCTCGAAGGGGTACGTCGGTGCCTCGATGCGCCGGATCCCGGCGCCGCGGTAGCGGCGTTCCCAGTCGAGGGTGGCGCCGAGCGCGTACAGCCGGGCGATGCCTTCCAGGACACCGCTCCTGGACCCGTCCCCCGCCAGGTCCACCACGGGCCGTTCGGGGGCCGCCGCGCCGATCTCGCGCGTGAGGACGCCGCCCGCGGCGAGTTCAGCGAACAGGGCGCCGTCGCGGGCGAGCCCGGCCACCACCGTCTCCAGCCGCGCCCGGTCGGGTACCGGGTCCGGCTGCTGCCGGACCGCCTCGGCGACGGCGTCGGCGAGCGTGAGCTTGCCCCGTACGGCGCGGACGGCCAGGTTGCCCGCCCCGGAGCCGATCAGGGCGACGTCCGTCAGCCCCAACGCCTCGGCCACGCGGTGGAGGGCGTACTGCCGTACGACGGTCCGGCCGGCCCGGTCCGGGGTCGCGGCGTCCAGTTCCGCACACTCGGCGGGCACGGGGAGCTGCGCGCACAGCCGCGCCCACGCCGCGTCGTCCAGGAGCGCGTCCCCGGAGAAGAGCAGGACCGGCCGCGGCGCGTCGGGCGCCGGGGCCTCGGGGACGGCCGCCGTCCGCAGCCGCGCGGCCAGTTCACCGGTCGTCCCGGCGGTCACCGCGAGCCGGTACGGGTGGTCGTCGCGGCCCCGGTTCAGCACGTGCGCGACGGCTCGCAGGGGCTGGTCGGTGTGCTCGGCGAAGTCGGCCAGCCGGGTGCGGTAGCGGTCCAGGGCGCCGGCCGACCTGGCCGACACCGTGACCAGTTCCGCGTCCGGCGCGGCGGTCTCCGGCGCGGGGGCGTCGGGGGCCTGTTCCAGTACGGCGTGCACATTGGTGCCGGTCATGCCCCAGCTGCTCAGCCCGGCGCGCCGCCGGGAGGGCGCGTCCGGCTCCCAGGAGCGCGGCGTGTCGTTCACGTACACCGGCCCGTCGAAGTCGATCAGCGGGTTGGGGGAGGTGAAGTTGACGGCCGGGTAGTGGGTGCCGTAGCGGAGCGCCGCCATGACCTTGAACAGGCCGGCGATGCCGGCCGCGTTGCCGAGGTGCCCGATGTTCGCCTTGACCGAGCCGATGGCGCACTGCGGCCCGGCCACGCCCGCGCCGGCGAACGCCCGGCGCAGCGCGTCCACCTCGACGACGTCGCCGAGCGGCGTGCCCGAGCCGTGGCACTCGACGTAGCCGATCGTCTCGGCCGCGACTCCGCCGTCCCGCCAGGCCGCGGCCAGTACGTCCGCCTGGGCCGCCTGGCTCGGCGCCGCCATGCTGGCCGCGCGGTAGCCGTTGTGGTTGACGGCGACGCCTTTCAGCACGGCCAGCACGTGGTCGCCGTCGGCGACCGCTTCGGACAGCGGCTTCAGCACGACGACGCCGCCGCCCTCCCCCGCGGTCATGCCGTTGGCTTCGGCGTCGAAGGGGCGGCACCGCTCGTCGCTGGACTCCAGTCCCGGCAGCGGCACCCAGTCGGCCCGCCGGACCGGCGGGGGCAGGACGTTGACGCCGCCGACGATCGCCAGCGGCACTTCGCCGTGGCGCAGTTGCCGGACCGCGAGGCTCAGCGCGGTGAGCCCGCTGCTGCACGCGGTGTCGACCACCAGGGCGGGGCCGCGTAGATCGAAGAGGTAGCTGAGGCGGGCGGCGAGCGCGGCCGACGAGGTGCCGAGCATCCGCTCCACGTCCCGGTCGGCCTCCGCCGCCTCGCCGGGCCCGGTGCCCACGGAGGCGAGCAGCACCGAGGCGGCCGAGCCGCGCAGCGCGGCGGGGGCGTATCCGGCGGACTCGATGGCCTGGTGGGTGAGCTGCAACAGCAGCCGCTGGTGCGGATCCAGCAGTTCGGCCTCGCGCCGCGGGATGCCGAAGAGCTCGTGGTCGAAGAGGTCGACGCGGTCCAGGTAGCCCATGGAGACGTACCGTTCGCCGGGGTCGTCGCCGGCCGGCAGCCGTTCGGGGCCCGGCTTGCCGACGCTGTCGCGCCCCGTGCGCAGGTTGTCGTGGAAGGTCTCCAGGGCCGCCGCGTCGGGAAAGATCCCGGCGGCCCCGATGATCGCGACGTCGCCCGTCCTCATCCGTCTTCTCCGATTCCGCCGCTGCCCGGGCCGGCCCGGGCTACAGCTCGTAACTGTGGTCGGCGGTGGCGGTGACCGGCCGGCGCCGGTCGACGGTCTCCGCCATCGCCTCGATGGTCGAGTGTTCGAAGAACAGGGCGACCGGCAGGTCGTGGCCGCAGTACCGGGCGAGTTCGCTGCGTACGGTCATCAGCTTCAGCGAGGTGCCGCCCGCGTCGAAGAACTTCTCGCGCATGCCGAACCCCGCGTGCCCCAGCACCTGGCGCCAGATCCGGTGGACGGCGGCCTCGGTCGCCGTGCGGGGGCCGCGGTCGGCCGGCGGGCGTGCGCGGCCCGGGGCGGGCAGGGCCGCCCGGTCGATCTTGCCGTTCGAGGTCAGCGGCAGCGCCGCGAGGGGCACGATCACGGACGGGACCAGGTGGGCGGGCAGGACCCGGGCCACGTGCTCGCGCAGGAGCCGCGGGTCCGGGGCGCCGTCGCCGTCGTGGCGCCCGCCGGGGACGACGTAGCCGACCAGCTGCCGGTCGCCGGCGCCGTCCTCGCGGGCGGTCACCGCGGCCTGGGCGACCGCCGGGTGCGCGGCGAGCACCGCCTCGACCTCGCCCGGCTCGACCCGGAACCCGCGGACCTTGACCTGGTCGTCGGAGCGGCCCTCGAAGTACAGCCGTCCCCCGGCGGTCCAGCGGGCGCGGTCGCCCGTCCGGTACATCCGCTCCCCCGGGGCGAACGGGCAGGCCACGAACCGTTCCGCGGTCGGTCCCTGTTGATTGGCGTAGCCGCGGGCCAGGCCGGGGCCCGCGATGAACAGCTCGCCCGTCACCCCCACCGGGGCCGGCCGCAGGAAGCCGTCGAGCACGAAGAGCCGGACGTTGGCGACGGGGCGGCCGATCGGCGGCGCCTGGTCGCCCGGTGCGATGTCCGGCTCCACCCGGCCCGTCGTGGTGACCACGCTCGCCTCGGTGGGGCCGTAGGTGTTCCACAGCCGCGTCCGCCCGGCCCACCGGCTCGCCAGGTCCGCGGTCAGCAGCTCGCCGCCCAGGACCAGGTTCCGTACGCCGGGCAGGGCCGCCGGGCCCAGCGCGCTCAGCAGCGAAGGGACCAGGGACACCGCGCTCACGCCGCAGGCCCGGACCATCTCCTCCAGCGCCTTCGGGTCGGCCCGCTCCTCGCTCGTGGCGATCGCCAGGGTGCCGCCGGCGGCCAGCGCGACCGCCACGTCCAGCACCGCCGCGTCGAACCCGAACGACGCGAACTGCAGCCCCACCACGCCCTCGCCCGCGCCCAGCGCCGGCCGCAGCGCCTCGGCCAGGTTCACCACGCCCAGGTGCGGTACCGCCACGCCCTTGGGCCTGCCGGTCGATCCGGACGTGTAGATCACGTACGCCGACTGCTCCGGCACCGGGCGCGCTCGCGGCGGCGCGGCGGACTCGGCGGCCACGGCCTCCGCCGCCCCGTCCAGCGCCACCACGAGCGCCGGGTCACGGGGCAGTCCGGCCGACACCTCCGACGTGCTCAGGACGACGGCCGCGCCGCTGTCGGCGACCATGAAGGCGAGCCGGTCCGCGGGGTACTCGGGGTCCAGCGGGACGAACGCGCCACCGGCCTTCCACACGGCCAGTATTCCGGCGACCATGTCCGTCCCGCGCGGCAGGCACAGCCCCACCCGGCTCTCCGGGCCCACCCCGAGCCCGGTCAGGTGACGCGCCAACCGGTTGGTGCGGGCGTCCAGTTCGGCGTACGACACGGCCTCGGGGCCGCAGCGCAGCGCCACGGCGTCCGGTGTCTGTGCAGCCCGGGCCTGGAACAGGTCCACCAACGTGCCCTCGGGCAGCGGCTGCGCGGTGCCGTTCCACTCGTGCAGCAGCAGGGACCGTTCGGACTCGGCCAGTACGTCGATGTCGCCGAGCCGTACCTCCGGGTCGTCCGCGACCTGGTCCAGCACGCGCACCAGGCGGTCGGCCACGGCGCGTGCCGTGTCCTCGTCGAACAGGTCCGTGGCGTACTCCAGATGGCAGGCGAGGCCCGCCGGGGTGCCGTCGGGGTCGTGCAGCTCCCGTATCAGGAAGGACAGGTCGAACCGCGTCGAGGAGATGCCGAGCGGCTCGTACCCGGTGGTCAGCCCGGGGAAGGAGAAGGCGGCGTCGGGTGTGTTCTGGAAGGCGAACCCGACCTGGAACACCGACTGCCGGGACAGCGAACGGTCGGGGTTGAGCACTTCCACCAGCCGGTCGAACGGCAGGTCCTGGTGGGCGTAGGCGGCCAGGTCGGCTTCGCGGACCCGCCGGAGCAGCCCGGCGAACGTGGGGTTGCCGCTCACGTCCGTACGGAGCACCAGCGTGTTCAGGAAGCAGCCCGCCAGGTCGTCGAGGGCCTCGTCGACGCGGCCGGCGACCGGCGCGCCGAACGGGATGTCGTCGCCCGCGCCCAGCCGGGAGCAGAGCGCGGCGGTCGCCGCCTGCGTCAGCATCGACATGGTCGCGCCGCTGTCCCGGGCGGTCTCCAGCAGCCGCCGGTGCGTGTCGGGCCGGGTACGTGTCGCCAGCATCCGGCCGCGGTGGCTGGCGACCGCCGGGCGCGGGCGGTCGGTGGGCAGGGCGAGTTCGCCCGGCAGGTCCGCGAGGGCCTGCCGCCAGTACGCCAGTTGGCTGCCGAACAGGCTCTCCGGGTCCTCCTCGTCCGCCAGCAGCTCCCGCTGCCAGAGGGTGAAGTCCGCGTACTGGACCGGCAGGGGCGCCCAGTCGGGCGCGCGCCCCTCGGTACGTGCGGTGTACGCGGCCGCCAGGTCCTTGGCCAGGACACCGAGCGTCCAGCCGTCGGCGGTGATGTGGTGCAGCACCACGAGCAGCACGTGTTCGCCGGGCCGGGTCGCGAACAGGGTGGCGCGCCAGGGCGGCGCCGCCTCCAGGTCGAAGCCCCGGCCCGCCTCGGCGGTGAGCGCCCCGGCGAGTTCGTCCTCGCGCACGTCCACCGTCGGCAGCCGTACGGGGGTGCTCGCCAGGACGCGCTGGTAGGGGACGCCGTCCACTTCCCCGTACACCGTCCGCAGCGTCTCGTGCCGCCCGACCGTGTCGCCCCAGGCGGCCGCCAGCGCCGCCGTGTCCAGGTCGCCGCTCAGCCGCAGGCCGAGCTGGATGTTGTTGACGCTGTCCGGCCCCTCCAGCCGGTCGAGGAACCACATCCGCTGCTGCACGGACGACATCGGCAGCGGCGCGGGCCGCTCGGCCGCCCGGACCACCGGCGGGCGGGCCGCGCCGAGCCGGTCCAGCCGCCGGGCCAGCAGCGCCGGGGTCGGGCACTCGAACAGCATCCGGTTGGACACCTCGACGCCCAGCACCGACCGGATACGGCTCGCCAGCCGGGTCGCGAGCAGGGAATCGCCGCCGAGCCGGACGAAGCTGTCGTCGGCGCCGACCCCGGGCGCCTCCAGCACCTGGGCGAACAGCGAGCAGAGGATGTCCTCCTGCGGCGTGAGCTCCTGGCCGCCGGGGGCCGCGGGCGCCGGGCCGGCGGCGGGCAGCGCGGCCCGGTCGACCTTGCCGTTCGGCGTCAGCGGGAGCCGTTCCATGACGACGGTCGCCGCGGGCCGCAGGTACTCCGGCAGGTGCTCGGCGGCGAACCGCCGGACGGCCCCGGCCACGGGCGCCCCCGGGTGCACGGGCACGACGTACGCGACGAGCCGCTTGTGCCCCGGGGTGTCCTCCCGTACGAGCACCGTCGCCTGGGCGAGGTCGGGGCAGCGCGCCAGGACGGCGGCGGTCTCGTCCGGTTCGACGCGGTAGCCGCGGATCTTGACCTGGTCGTCGGTGCGGCCGAGGAACTCCGGTAGCCCGTCGTCGTTCCAGCGCACGAGGTCGCCGGTGCGGTACATGCGTCCGCCGTAGGGGCAGGCGACGAACCGTTCGGCGGTGAGCGCGGGCCTGTTCAGGTAGCCGTGCGCGACACCGGGGCCGGAGATGTAGAGCTCGCCGGGCACGCCGGCGGGCACCGGCCGCAGCAGCTCGTCCAGGACGTACAGGCCGGCACCGGCGCGCGGGCCGCCCAGCGGCAGCGGGTCCGGCGGGGCCGCGCCCGCCGGCAGGACGTGGACGGTCGCGCACATGGTGGTCTCGGTGGGCCCGTACAGGTGGCGGATCTCCACGTCCGGGCAGGCTCGGGCCACCTGCGCCACCGCTTCGGCGGGCACCACGTCGCCGCCGGTCAGCACGTGCCGCAGGCCGGCGAAGCAGTCCGGGGTCTCCTGCGCCAGCACGCGGAACAGGCCGGCCGTCAGGTGTACGGAGGTCAGGCCCGCCCCGGCGACCAGAGACGTCACCAGGTCGGAGTCGGGGACGCCCTCGGGTGCCACGACGACGCGGCCGCCGTTCAGCAGCGGCACCCAGAGCTCCAGCAGGGAGGCGTCGAACGTGTGCGGCGACTGGAAGAGCATCCGGCCGGTGGCACAGCCGCCCCAGCAGGGGTCAGCCGCCAGCGCCGCGACGCCCCCGTGGGTCACCGTCACCCCCTTCGGCACCCCGGTGGAACCCGAGGTGTACATCACGCAGAACGCCGAGTCCGGCGCCACCCGGACCGGTCCGGACTCCGCTTCCGCGGCCGCGCCGGACAGGGCGTCCCGCGCGACGGCCGCGGTCACCTCGAAGACCGGGGCGGCGTTCCTGATCACCAGCTTGGTGCGCTCCGCCGGGCCGCCCGGGTCGACCGGCACGTACGCCGCCCCGGCCTTGACGACTCCCAGCAGCACCGCCGGAAGTTCGAGGGACCGGGCGAGCGTCACCGCCACCCGGTCCCCCTCCCCCACCCCCCGGGACCGCAGGAAGCGGGCGACGGCGTCCGCCCGGTCGCCCAGCTCCCCGTACGTCAGGCCGGTGTCCCCGCGCACGACCGCCGTCCGGTCCCGGAAGCGCTCCACCACCCGCGCGAACACGCCGGTCACCGTCTCCCGTGCCGCGCCGCGCGGGCCCAGGTTCACCCCGGACGTCAGCCGGTCCCGTTCGCCGTCCAGCAGGGCGTCGACGTCCGCCACCCGCAGGGCGGCGCCGGCCGCGAGCTGGCCCAGCACCCGGGCCAGGCGGCCCGCCAGCGCCTCGGCCGCCGACCGGCCGAACAGGTCGGTGCGGTAGGTCAGCCGGAAGTCGCCGGGCTGCGCGTTGAGGACCAGGGGGTAGTGGGCCGCGGCCCGGCCGGTGGACTCGCCGACCCTGGTCCCGTTGCCGAGGTCGGCGGCGGGCAGGCCCAGCGGGTAGCTCTGGTAGACCATCAGCGTGTCGAACAGCGCCGGGGTCCCGGTGAGCCGGTGCAGTTCCGGCAGGCCCAGGTGTTCGTGGGCGAGGAGCGCGGCCTGCTCGTCGAAGAGCCGCCGGAGGAAGTCCGCCACCGGCTCCCGCTCGTCCCAGCGGGCGCGTACCGGCAGGGTGTTGATGAACATTCCGACCATGTTCTCGATGCCCGGGACGTCCGGTGGCCGGCCGGACGTCGTCGCGCCGAACACCACGTCGTCGCGGCCGGTCAGCCGGCCGAGCAGGAGGCCCCACGCGCCGCGCACCAGGGTGCTCACGGTCACGCCGAGGCCGCGCGCCCGCCGCTCCAGCCCGGCGGCCGTCGGCGCGGCGAGGGTGACCGGGACCCCGTCGGGGTCCGTGGGCGTGCGGGCCGGCTCACCCGGCGCGACCAGGGTGGGCCGCGCCTCCGCGAGCGCCTGCCCCCAGGCCGCGGCGGCGGCTTCCCGGTCCCGGTCTCCGAGCCAGGAAACGTAGGTGGAATAAGGCGTCACGGGCGGCAGGGAAACGTCGTCGCCCGCGTGCTTGTACAGCGTCATCCATTCGTCCAGGAGAATGGCGACCGACCAGCCGTCGCAGAGAATGTGGTGCAGCGCCAGCACGATACGGTGCCGGTCCGCCGCCTGCCGGATCACCAGGATTCGCACCAACGGGGCCTCGCCGAGATCGAAGCGGCGCAGCCATTCCCGGTCCAGCACCCGCTGCAGTTCGGCTTCGTCCGCGCCGGTGCGGTCGATTTCCGTCCACGGGATTTCCACCTCGCGCAGCACGAACTGCACGGTCTCCCCGGATTCCAGCGTACGGAAGCCCGCCCGCAGGGGGGCGTGCCGGCGCGTCACCTGCTGGAAAGCGGACCGCAGCAAAGAGAGGTCGACCGGGCCCTCGAAATCCAGAACCGTCTGGCTGCGGTAGACGTCGGTTGCCTGCGGGTCGTAACCCGCGTGGTAGAACATTCCCATTTGCATGGCCGTCAGCGGCCAGACATCTGCTAATTCGGGCTTTCGCATGGGCGCGGCCCCCGCTCCGCTCGGTGCTCGAATAGCACCACGGCACGGCCATGTTATCCGGCACCGCGCCGCGAGCGGGGTCGTCCAACTGTGCAGTTGCTTATGCCGATGCGCCGGGGCACCGGCGCCCGCGCGCCGCCGGTGGCACCCCGCTCGCTCAGCGCGCTCTGGTGGGGGCCACGGTCACGCCGTAGAGCCGGATCTTCCGGTAGATGGTGGCCCGGGAGATGCCGAGTTGCCTGGCCGCCGCGTCGCGGTTGCCCTCGGCGTCGTGCAGCGCCCGTACGATCGCGTCGCGTTCGACGGCTTCCCAGGGCGTGAGCGTACGGCGGCAGGAAGTGTGGCACTCCGGCGCGAGATCGTGCGGCCGCAGGTCGGCCTGCCGGCGGCCGCGCGCCGCCTGTTGGAGCACCCGGCTCAAGTGCCGTACGTTCTCCGGCCAGTCGTAGCGGGTGAGCACCTGCATCGCGGCCGGCGAGCAGGACACGGCGCCGCCGCGTCCGTGCCGGGCCAGCAGCGCGGGAACCAGGTCGCGGATGTCGTCGGGGCGGTAACGCAGCGGCGCCACCGGCACCGTGCACGGGAAGACGGGGCTGTCCAGGGCCGGGAGTGCGGCGCCCGCCGACGCGGTCAGCGGCGGCGGGCCCTGGCCGGTGACCGTGTACAGGCCGGCCACCCACGGGCCGGTGCCGCGGTTGCGGCGCGCGCCGGCGACCAGCGCCTCCAGCCGGGCCATCAGTTCGGGGCCCGCCAGTTCGAGGTGCTGGAGCACCACCGTGCCGTCCTCGTCGCGGAGCGCCTCCTCCAGGCGGGCCAGTACGTGCGGGGCCCGCCGGCCCGCGGACAGGTCGAGGGTCCGCAGCCGGGCCTCGGGCCGTACCCACTGGTGGGCGGCGCGGACCAGCGCCAGTTTGCCGACGCCCGCCTCGCCCACCACCCGCGTCGGCAGCCGCTGCCGGCAGGCGGCGGCGACGTCCCGGCTCGCGGCACGCCAGGACGGGGAGCCGCCGGCCAGCCCCGGCAGGAGCGCGGGCAGCGGCGGCGGGGACGTGCGCGACGCGGTCCGCGGTCCCGGCACCCGGCCGGCCGGGTCCGCGGCGGCCCGGTCCCCCGGCGTCGTCAGGGCGACGAGGCAGGCGATCGGCCGGTCGGCGGGGCCGACCAGCGTGCAGCGTGCCCGTACGTCGAGGCCGCCGGCCAGGCGCAGCGTGGTGTCGAGGCGCTGCCGGCGGTTGCCCGGCGGTGCGGCCAGCAGGTCGGCGGCGAGTGCCCCCAACTGGCGCAGGTCCAGGGGCTCCAGGAGGTGGACCGCGTCGGCGTTGGCCGTGCGCAGCGTGGGGGTCACCATGAGCACCGGGCCGCGGGAGCGCCGGCCGGCGGTGAGGAAGGCGTCGAGGGCCGCGCGTTCGTTGCCGGAGTAGCGGTCGAGCAGCCGTTCCTCGATGTCGGCGGCCGCCTGCCGTACCAGCGCGGCCATCAGCGGTGAGGCGTCCTGCCGCAGGCACGTCAGGTTGACCACGCCTTCCTGCCGGCCGGTGAAGGGGTTGCGGACGGGCACGCCGGCGCACGCGGCGCGCTGCAGCGGTTCGGCGAAGTGCTCGGGGCCGAAGACGGTGCTCAGGCGCCGTTCGGCCAGCGCGGTGCCGATCCCGTTCGTGCCGACGGCGTCCTCGGCGTAGCTGAATCCGGGCGCCAGGTGCACCCGGTCCATCAGGCGGGTGACGGCGGGGTCGCCTCCCCTACGGGTGAGGACGCGGGCCTCGGCGTCGGCGAGGACCACTCCGGCGGTGCAGTCGGCGAGGTTGCGCTCGAAGCGGTCGAGCACCGGCGCCGCCGCGGTCAGGAAGCGGCTGTCCCAGTCGATGTGTTTCTCCACGTGCGGGACGTGCAGCCGGTCGGCGTCGACCGCGTGCAGCCGGCAGCGTTTCCAGGAGGAGAGGATCGGGTCCCTGGTCCGCGGGTGCGGGACGCCGGGTGTGAAGGCGCCTGCCGTGCCGTGCCCCTCCGGCCCGCGCGCCGCCGTCTCCTGGGCACCGCCGAGCATGCGCTCCCGTGCTCGCGTGACCGCCCGTTCTGGGGTCTTCCGGAAATCCATGGTGCAGACATGCCCCGGGCGCCGAACCGCGATCCCCGCGGCCGGGCTTAATCGTTCCTCCGGCGCCGTCCTCCGCGCAGGAGCGGCGAAAGTCCGCCCAGCGCAGGGCAGTTACCGCCGTACCGTCTCAGAGTGAGACATCACGCCCGACGGGGAACATGCTGTAATTCTGAGCGCCGCACACCGACAGAACAGACATTCACCCCACTCCACGCAAGGACCGCCCATGCCGACCAGGCCGCAGGAGCCGACCGTGACGCTGTGCTGGGACGGACGCCGGATCTCCCTCGACCCGGGCCGGCCGCTGGACCAGTACGCGCTCAAGCTCACCGAGACGAACCGGTCCGCGCTGGCCGACCTCTTCGCCGCGCTGGACATACTGGAAAACCTGATCGGCCAGATCCGCGACAACGCGCACGACACCGTGTCCGGCGCCAACGCCTGTCTCGCGCAGTCCCTGCACCACGTGCAGACCAGCCTGGCGACCGTGGAGGCGCTGAACGACCTGACGCGTCATCTGCTGCCCCGGCTCGTACCGCCGCCCGAGAGCGACCGGGGCTGAGAGCCTGCGCCGTGCCCCGGCCGCCCCGCGCGGCGAGCGGCCGGGTCAGTCCCGGCCGGAGCGGAGTTCGCTCCAGTCCAGCAGTTCGTTCGCCTCGCGCTCCGTCTCCTTGGCCAACTGGCGGACCTGAGTCAGCACGTCGCCGTGCTCCTCGATGAGACTGTCGTAGATCGGGGGGCCTGCGGGCAGGCGGGCAGCGGTCATCTCGGGTCAATCCTTGAACGGTTCAGCCGCAGCGTCCCGCCCGTGGCGGGAGCGGATGCGGTAACTACAACGGGTCCGGAACTGCGAGGGCTGTGCTTCAGGCGGACAGGAGGGAGTCCTCCCGTACGCCCGTGCCGGGCAGCCGGTACCTGGCCGCGACCAGTGCCGCATCAACATCCTTCGTTCCGGTGGATATGCACAACGAGTAAGCGAGATCGTCCATCCGCTGGCGCAGCTCAGGACTGCCGTCCTCAGCGCGCAGCACCCGCAAGGTCTCGTACTGCTCGACGAGGTTACCCAACACCACCGGGTGCGCCAACAGCATCTTCTTCCCCTTCCGTCACACCAGAACTTCCGCTGCAAGACAGCAGCTACCCGCCCCACGAGTCCTCATGCGCCTCGCGAAAGAGACGCATCACACGCACCACGCACCCATCGGCTCCCGCGCGCCCCGCACATCGGGCCCGTCGTCCGCGCCATGCTGGCACCGCACACGGCAAGGGGGACAGCGAAGGGAGCTTCCGCATGCACATCGATCTACTGGGCCGCACCGCCGTGGTGACCGGCTCCTCCCAGGGCATCGGCCACGCCATCGCGACCGGCCTCGCACAAGCGGGCGCGAGTGTCGTGCTCACGGGGCGCGACACCGCGAGGCTGGACGACGCGGCCGAGCAGCTGCGGGAGGCGGCGCCCGGCGCCCAGGTTTCCGGCGTCACCGCCGACCTCGCCACCGAGGACGGCGCGGCACGGCTCCTGGCGGCCGTGCCGCACACCGACATCCTCGTGAACAACCTCGGCATCTTCGGCTCGCGCCCCGCGCTCGACATCACGGACGCGGAGTGGCGCACCTACTTCGAGACCAACGTGCTCAGCGCCGTGCGCCTGATCCGGCAGTACCTGCCGGGCATGACGGAGCGCGGCTGGGGACGCGTGCAGAACATCGCCAGCGACTCCGCCGTGGCCGTGCCCGCCGAGATGATCCACTACGGCATGTCCAAGACGTCCCTGCTGGCCGTCTCGCGCGGCTTCGCCAAGGAGGCCGCGGGTACCGGCGTCACCGTCAACTCCGTGATCGCCGGGCCGACGCACACCGGTGGCGTCGAGGACTTCGTATACCAGTTGGTCGACCGCGATCTGCCGTGGGACGCTGCCCAGCGGGAATTCATGCGCGTGCACCGCCCGCAGTCGCTGCTGCAACGCCTCATCGAGCCGGAGGAGATCGCCAACATGGTCGTGTACCTCAGCTCTCCCCAGGCGTCGGCGACCACGGGCGGCGCGCTGCGCGTGGACGGCGGCTACGTGGACGCGATCCTGCCCTGACAGGCCGTCACCCGCTGCTCCGCCCGCCCCACGAGAAACGAGCCTCCGGCATGCCCAGCCACGCCCCCGACCAGCCGAACGACCCCGCGCAGCGGTTCGCCGACCGGCTCCGCGAACGGGCCACCGTCCTCGGCACCGTCGACCCCGAAGCCCCGCTCGACGACCTGGAACCGCTGCGGGCGCTCGTCGGCGACGCCCGCGTCGTCGCCCTCGGCGAGAACTCGCACTTCGTCCGGGAATTCGGGCTGGCCCGCGAACGCGTGCTGCGCTTCCTCGTCCAGCGCTGCGGTTTCACCGCCCTGGCCTTCGAGTTCGGCTTCAGCGAGGGCTTCGCGCTGGATGCCTGGGTCCAGGGCGCCGGCGACGAGGAGGACTTCGCACGGCAGACCGCGGCGGCCATCCCCATCGGGCTCTCCGGGCCGCTGCACTGGCTGCGCCGGTACAACCGCACGGCCACCCTGCCCGTACGGTTCGCCGGCGTCGACGTCCCCGAGGCCGGGGGCTCGCTCCTCCCCGCGCTGGCGCCGGTGGCCGAGTACCTGCGCGAGGTGGACCCGGAGGTCCTGCCGCTGGCCCGGAAGGTACTGGAGACCGCCGAGCGGTTCGCCGGCGCGTCCATGGCGCTGTCCGCGCCCGCCTGGGCGCGGCTCGGCACCGCGGAGCAGGACGCGCTCAGCGCCGGGCTGATGCGCCTGCGCACCCGGCTGCGTTCCCTGGAACCGCTGTACGTCGAGCGCGGCGGCCGGTACGCGTACGACACCGCGCTGCACCGTGTCGAAGCGGCGTGCCACACCGACTACCACTTCCGCGCCATGGCCGAGCTGTACGCGGGCGGCGGCATGGCCGCCGACACCTCGGCCCGCGAGGTGTTCATGGCCGACTCGGTCCGGTGGCTGCTGGACCACGGCGCGCCCGGCACCCGCGTCGTGCTCCCCGCGCACAACGCCCACATCCAGAAGACGCCTGCCTCCTTCGACGGCCGGCTGACCGGGCTGCCCATGGGCCACCACCTGCGCCACACCCTCGGCGACGACTACTTCGCCCTCGGCATGACCAGCGTCGGCGGCCGCACGGCGGAGATGCGGCTCGACGAGAACACCACCTTCGGCTTCCGGGTCGAGGACACCGGGCTCGGCGCACCCGAGCCGGGCAGCGTCGAGGCGGCCTTCGTGGACGCCGGGCTGGGGTCGGACATCGCCCTCGCCGGGCTGCGGGGGTGCGGCCCGGCGGAGGCGGGGCCGGACCGTGTCCGGTTGCACAGCGGCTACCTGCACACTCCCGTCCTCGAAGCCTTCGACGGCATGCTGAGCGTGCCGGCCTCCACCGTGGTCGACGACCTCGGGTTCTGACCGCCGCCTCCGGGGCGCCGGGCCTCCCGCTGTGCAATGCCGGGACAGGGACCGGCGGGGACGGCACAGTGGGAACCGGGACTCTCGCAGGGTTCGTCGGGGAGTGAGGCCGTCATGACGTACCGGCTGGTGATGACCAAGGAAGCGCGGACCCGGCTGGACGGGCTGCGCCGTGCCGACCCCCCGGCGGCCCGGCGCGTCGGGGAGGCGGTCACCGCGCTGCTGGACCAGGGCCTGTGCCTGGGGCTGCCGCTGGTGGTCCCGGTGGGGCCCGCCCTGCGGGCCGGCGAGCCCCGGGAGGCGCTGGACTACTGGTACCAGCGGCAGCTGACGCTGCTGCTGAGGGTACGGCAGGCGGTCGTCGACGTGACGATCTCGCGCAAGAAACTCGACCGGCAGATCAGCGAGTTGGGGCGGCAGGCGCGGCGGCTGGCCGAGCTGGGGGCGCAGTCCGCCGAGGCGGGCCGCAAGGATCTCGCCCAGGAGGCGGACGACCGGCGCTCGGCGGTGAAGCAGCAGCAGGTCCTGCTCGGCGCGTCCTGTGCCGACGTACGCAGGCGGGAGGCCGCCCTCGCCGGGATCAGCCGGCGGGTGCAGGACCAGGTGGACGCCTTCCGTTCCCGCAGGGCGGGTGTCGAAGCGGTCCAGCGTGCCGGGCACGCCCAGCAGGACGCCCACGACGCGATCACCGCTACGGACGCGGCGGCCGGCGAGCGGGAGGCGTTGCGCGCGGACGCGGACGGCGCGGTCGCCGCGGCCCGTGCGGAGGCCGGCGAGCTGGCCGCCGGGGCCGAGCGGCTGGAGCACGAGGTGAGCGGCCCGGTGGGTGCCGGGCCGCCGGCCGCGGAGCTGTACGAGCTGCGGCTCGCCGCGCTGACGGGCCGGGACCTGCGGGTCCTGTTCGCCGTCGAGGGCGGCGCGGGTGACGGGAGCGGCCCGCGCCCGCAGGCCGTGGTGCTCCTCGCCGTGGCCGCCGACCGCACGCAGTGGTGGGAGTGGTACGAGCAGGCCCTGCCCCTCGCCAGGGAGCGCCTGGCCGACCGGGGGCGGCGCGGCCCTGGGCCCGGTGCGGAGGACGAGGTGTTCTGCGCCGACCCCGCTTTCCTGCGCGGCTGGTATCCGGGGGAGGACGAGGAGCGGCGCGGTGGCGCGGCCGTGCTCGTGGCCCGCAACCGGGGGCAGCGGCTGGCGGCGGTGCGCCGCCGCCGGGGGCTGACGCAGGGGCAGTTGGCCAGGCGCATGGGGGTGCCCGCCACCCGTGTGGCGGAGATCGAACGCGCCGAGCCGGGCGCCGTCGAGGTGCGTGCCCTCGCCGCCTATGTCGAGGCCGTCGGCGGACGGCTGGAGATCGTCGCGGATTTCGACACGGAGCGGCTGGTCCTCGGCTGAGGCCCGGTCACATACCGGAGAACGGGCCCGCCCGGTGGGAGAACGGGTGGGCCCGCCGTCGCACGGCCCGTGACAGCGTGGCGGGCGCGGGCAAAAACGGGCGGGTTTCTTGCCGTTACGGGCAGCGGAACGGGCGCCACCTCTTGCTATAAACCTGGTGCCGGGCACAAACGGGCAGGACGATGACCGAACGGATCGCCGTGGAACCGACGGAACCGAGCAGGAGCACGCCGTGAGAGCCGAGGAACGACAGCACCGCATCCTGGTGCTGGCCCGCCAGGCAGGCCGGGTGGACGTCACCGACGTCGCCGGCGAGTTCGGGGTGGCGCGCGAGACCGTCCGGCGCGACCTGAGCGAACTGGAGCGGCGCGGCCTGGTCCGGCGTACGCACGGGGCCGCGTACCCGGTCGAGAGCGCCGGTTTCGAGACCACGCTGGCCCGGCGCGAGACGCAGCAGGTGGCGGAGAAGCGGCGGATCGCGGCGGCCGCCGCGCAGCTCGTCGGCGAGGCCGAGACCGTGTTCGTCGACGAGGGGTACACGCCGGAGCTGCTGGCGATGCTCCTGCCGACCGACCGGCCGCTGACCGTGGTGACCTCCTCGCTGCGCACCGCTTCGCTGGTCTCCGCGTCCGACACGACCACCGTGCTGCTGCTCGGCGGGCGGGTACGGGCCGGGACGCAGGCGGCGGTGGGGTCCTGGGCCCGGGACATGCTCGCCGGGTTCGTCATCGACCTGGCGTTCCTGGGCGCGAACGGGGTGTCGAGGGAACACGGCCTGACCACGCCCGACCCGGCCGTCGCCGACGTGAAGGCGCAGGCGGTGCGGTCGTCGCGGCGGCGGGTGCTGATCGGGGTGCACAGCAAGTTCGGGGCGAGCAGCTTCTGCCGGTTCGCCGCCGTACGCGACCTCGACACCATCGTCACGGACACCGGGCTCTCCGCGCCGGAGGCCCACCGGTACACGCTGCTGGGGCCGCAGGTCCTCCGCGTCTGACCACGACCCGCACAGCGCAGGCCCGTACACCGGCCGGTGTACGGGCCGTGATCCGCCGTGCCCGCGTCCGCGGGCCGCCCCGTTCCCCGCATTCCGCGGCAGTCCAGCAGAGAGGTGTCGATCCGTGCGTGCACGATCTCCAGGGCGGGCCGGCCGCCCCCCACGTCCCCGGCGCGGCGGCGCCCTGCGGCTGCCGGCCGCCGCCCTCGCGCTGTCGCTCGTCCTCGGCGGCTGCTACCGCGGCGCCGGCGACACCGGCAACGAGGGCGAGAACGCCATCAACGTCCTGATGGTGAACAACCCGCAGATGGTGGACCTGCAACGGCTGACCGCCGAGCACTTCACCCGGGAGACCGGCATCAAGGTCAACTACACCGTGCTGCCCGAGGACGACCTGCGCGACAAGATGAGCCAGGACTTCTCCAGCCAGGCCGGCCAGTACGACGTGGCCAGCCTCAGCAACTACGAGACGCCGATCTACGCCCGCAACGGCTGGCTGACCCCGCTCGGCGAACGGGCCGCGCAGGACACCTCGTTCGACCAGGCGGACCTGCTCGCCCCCGTACGCAAGTCGCTGACCGCCGCCGACGGGAAGGTCTACGCCGAGCCGTTCTACGGGGAGTCGTCGTTCCTGATGTACCGCAAGGACGTCTTCCGGGAGCTCGGGCTGACGATGCCGGCGAAGCCGACCTGGCGGCAGGTCGCGGCGCTCGCGGCGAAGCTCGACGGCGCCCGCGCCGGCATGAAGGGCATCTGCCTGCGCGGCCAGCCCGGCTGGGGGCAGCTCGCCGCCCCGCTGACCACGGTGGTCAACACCTTCGGCGGCACCTGGTTCACCAAGGACTGGCAGGCCCGGGTGGACAGCTCCGAGTTCACCGCCGCCACCCGCTTCTACGTGGGCCTGCTGCGCGCGCACGGACAGGCGGGCGCGCCGCAGGCCGGGTACACCGAGTGCCTCAACGACATGCAGCAGGGAAAGGTCGCCATGTGGTACGACGCGACCGCCGGCGCCGGATCGCTGGAGAGCGGCGACTCCAAGGTCGCGGGGAAGGTCGGCTACGCCCCCGCGCCGGTCGAGCGGACCGACAGCGCGGGCTGGCTCTACACCTGGGCGTGGGGCGTGCAGAAGGCGAGCACCCACCAGGACGCGGCGTGGAAGTTCGTCTCCTGGGCCTCCGGCAAGGGGTACGAGCGGCTGGTGGGCGAGCGGCTGGGCTGGTCGAAGGTGCCGGCCGGCAAACGCGCCTCCACCTACCGCGACCCCGACTACCTGCGGCAGTCCCACGCCTTCGCGGCGGCGACCAGGAACGCGATCACCTCGGCCCGCCCCGACGACCCCGGCGTCCAGCCGCGGCCCGCGCCCGGCATCCAGTTCGTCGGCATACCGGAGTTCTCCGACCTGGGCACCAAGGTCTCCCACGAGGTCAGTTCGGCCATCGCGGGGCGGCAGAGCGTGCCCGAGGCGCTCGGCAAGAGCCAGCGGCTGGCGGAGGAGGTGGCCCGTGCCTACGCCGAGCGTTGAGCTGCGCGGCGAGCGGGACGCGGTACGGCGTCCCCGCGCCACCGCCGCCCGCACCCGGGGCGGGCCCCGTACCCCGGGGCGCGCCGCGGCCTGGGCACGCCGCGCCCCGCTGCTGCCCGCCCTGGTCTTCCTGGTCGTGGTGACCCAGCTGCCCTTCGTGGCCACCGTCGTCGTCTCCTTCACGCGGTGGAACGCGCTCGCACCCGACAACCGCGGCTTCGCCGCCTTCGACAACTACAAGGCGGTCTTCACCGACCCCGCGATGCGCTCGGCCATCTGGACCACGGTCCTGCTCACCGTGACCGTCGTGCTGGTCAGCCTGCTGCTGGGGCTGGGCCTCGCGCTGCTGCTGGACCGCAAGTTCTGGGGGCGCGGCATCGTCCGCACGATGCTGATCACCCCGTTCCTGGTCGTGCCGGTCGCCGCCGCGCTGCTGTGGAAGCACGCGCTCTACAACGCCTCGTACGGTCTGATCAACGGCTCGCTGACCTGGATATGGCGGCTGTTCGGCAGCGCGGACCCGCCCCAGCCCGACTGGATGACCACGTCGCCGCTGGCGGCGGTCGAGGTGGCGCTGATCTGGCAGTGGACGCCGTTCATGATGCTGATCCTGCTGGCCGGGCTGCAGAGCCGGCCCGCCGACGCGGTCGAGGCCGCACGGGTCGACGGCGCCTCCGCGTTCGACGTGTTCCGCTACCTCACCCTCCCCCACCTGCGCCGCTACCTGGAGCTGGCCGCGCTCCTCGGCACGATCTACGTGGTGCAGAACTTCGACGCGGTGTTCACCATCACCTCCGGCGGCCTGGGCACGGCCAACCTCCCGTACACGATCTACCAGACCTTCTACCAGGCGCACGACTACGGCCGGGCCTCCGCGCAGGGCGTCGTGGTCGTGATCTGTTCCCTGCTCGTGGCCGCCTTCGCGCTGCGCACCGTCTCGTCCCTGCTCCGCGAGGAGGTCACCCGATGAGCGCGACCACGGTACGGGCCGTCTCCCCCGCCACCCGGCGACGGCGGCGCACCGGTAGCCTGCTGGGCCTGGCGGCCTGGCTGTGCGGCATCGCCTTCTTCCTGCCCGTGGCGTGGATGGTGCTCACCTCCTTCCACAGCGAGACGGACGCGGCCACCAACCCGCCGAGCGTCGGCGCCGGGCTGACGCTGCACGGCTACCGCGAGTTCTTCGGCGCCGCCACCGGCGTCAGCCCCTGGCCGCCGCTGATCAACTCGCTGACCGCGTCGGTGGCGTCCACGCTGCTGGTGCTGGTGCTCGCCGTACCGGCGGCATACGCGCTCTCCATCAAGCCGGTGCGCAAATGGAGCGACGTCCTGTTCTTCTTCCTGTCCACCAAGATGCTGCCGCTGGTCGCCGGGCTGCTGCCGGTCTACCTCATCGCCCAGAACACGCGGATGCTGGACAACATCTGGTTGCTGGTCATCCTCTACACCTCGATGAACCTGCCGATCGCGGTGTGGATGATGCGGTCCTTCCTGGCCGAGGTGCCGGTGGAGATGCTGGAGGCCGCCTCGATCGACGGCGCCGGGCTGCCGACGACCCTGGTGCGCATCGTCGCCCCCGTCGCCCTGCCCGGCATCGCGGCCACGGCGCTGATCTCGTTCATCTTCAGCTGGAACGAGCTGCTGTTCGCCCGGGTGCTCACCGGCATCGTCGCCGGCACCTCACCGGTCTTCCTGACCGGGTTCGTGACCAGCCAGGGCCTGTTCCTGGCCAAGGTGTGCGCCGCCGCCACCGTCATCTCCCTCCCGGTGCTCGCCGCCGGGTTCGCCGCCCAGGACAAGCTCGTCCAGGGCCTCTCCCTAGGAGCCGTGAAATGAAGGCCGCAGTGATCAGCGCACCGGGCCGCGTCGAGGTCACCACCGTCGACGATCCGGCCCCAGGGCCCGACGAGGTCGTCGTCGCCGTCGCGGGCTGCGGGCTGTGCGGCACCGACCTGCACATCCTGCAGGGCGAGTTCGCCCCGACGCTGCCCGTCGTGCCGGGCCACGAGTTCGCCGGTACCGTCGTCGCCACCGGCGGCGAGGTGACGACACTGGCCGAGGGCGACCGGGTCGCCGTCGACCCCTCCCTCTACTGCTACCGGTGCCACTACTGCCGCATCGGCCGCAACAACCTGTGCGAACGGTGGGCCGCCATCGGGGTGACGACGGCGGGCGGCGCCGCCGAGTACGCCGTCGCGCCGGCCGCGAACTGCGTCAAGCTGCCCGAGCACGTGCGCACCGAGGACGCGGCGCTCATCGAGCCGCTCTCCTGCGCCGTACGGGGGTACGACATCCTGCGCTCCCAGCAGCTCGGCACCCACGTGCTGATCTACGGCTCCGGCACGATGGGGCTGATGATGCTGGAACTGGCCAAGCGCACCGGGGCGGCGGGCGTCGACGTGATCGACGTCAACCCGCGGCGCCTGGCGACCGCGCGGCAGTTGGGCTGCGGCAACGCCGCGGCCTCGGCCGACGAGATCGCCCGCCCCCGCGGCTGGGACGTGGTCATCGACGCCACCGGCAACGAGCGCGCCATCCAGGACGCGCTGGGCCGGGTCGGCAAGGGCGGCACGTTCCTCCAGTTCGGCGTCTCCGACTACGCGGCGCGCGCGGTGATCGAGCCGTACCGCATCTACAACCAGGAGATCACCATCACCGGTTCGATGGCGGTCCTGCACAGCTACGAGCGGGCCGCCGAACTCTTCGCCGCCGGCGTCCTGGACCCGGACGTCTTCATCAGCGACCGCCTGCCCCTGGACCGGTACGCGGAGGCGCTGGACCGTTTCAAGGCCGGCCAGGGGCGGAAAATCCAGGTCACTCCCTGAAAGGGAGCGGGCCAACCGGGGGATTGACGGGGGCCGATCGCCGCTGACGCGCACGTCCTGAGGCCCGTGGTGCGGGAGGTGCTGGAGCCTGGTCGGAACGCGGGGACCACGGGCCCCGCCGGCTCGTACGGGAAGCGGACGAGAGGACGGCGATGGACGACGCGGCGCTGCGGCCGGAGGGCGCCCGGCCGGTGGTACGCGCCTTCGCCGCGGGCGACGGCGGCCCGCTCGTCGCGGCCTGGGCGCGCAGTGCCCCGTGTGACCCCGTCACCCGGGAGCGCTTCCGGCGGCACGTCCTGCTCGACCCCAACTTCGACCCGGCGGGCCTCCTGGTCGCCGTGCGGGACGGCGACGTGCTGGGCGCCGCCTACGGTGTGTGCCGGCAAGTACCGGTGGCCGGCGGTGATCTGGAGCCGGCGCAGGGCTGGATCCCGTTCTTCTTCGTCGACCCGGCCGTCCGCCGCGCCGGACTCGGGCGGCGGCTGCTCACCGGCGTCCTCGACTGGCTGGCCTGGCACGGCCGCACCCGCGTCGACTTCGCCTCCTACACGCCGCACTACTTCCTGCCGGGACTGGACCGGGACGCCTACCCGCACGCTGGCCCGCTCCTGGCCCGGCTGGGCTTTCGCCCGCGGCTCGAAGCCGCGGCGATGGACCGCGGCCTGGTCGGCTACCGGATGCCCGGCGCGGTGCGCGAGCGCGCCGCCGCGCTGGCCGCCGAGGGCTTCCGTTTCGGCACGCCGCGGGACGACGACCTGGTGGGGCTGCTGCGGCTGGCCGGGGACGAGTTCGGCCCCGACTGGCCGCAGGCGATCCGCCGGGCGCTGGACGGCGGGGCGCCCCTGGAGCGCATCGTGACGGCCCACGACCCGTCGGGCCGGGTCGTGGGGTGGGCGATGCACGGGGCGTACGAAGGGCTGGTCGAACGGTTCGGGCCATTCGGGGTGCGGGCGGACCAGCGCGGCACCGGACTGGGCAGGGTACTGCTGCACCTGACGCTGGAGCGGATGCGCGCGGCGGGTGCGCACGGGGCATGGTTCCTGTGGACCGGGGAGCGGAGCCCGGCCGGGCGGCTGTACCGGTCGGCGGGATTCGCCACGACCCGCACGTTCCAGGTCTTACGACGGGAGGTACGGCCATGAGGCGGCGGCGCGTCCTGGCGGGGCTCGCGGGGGCGGCGGCGACCGCGGCGGGCTGCGGCGCGCCGGGCCGGGACGGCAGTGGCCGGCCGGGCGACCCGGTCGTGCTCACGCTGCTGTCGCACTACGCGACGGAGCCGCTGAAATCGGCGCTGCAACGGACGGTCGACGCCTGGAACGCCGGCCACGACCGGGTGCGCGTGCAGACGGCCGCGGTCCGCTTCCAGGATCTGCTGACCACGCTGATGGTGCGGCAGGCCGCGGGCCAGGGCGCGGACATCATCCATCCGTACAGTCTGTGGGCCGGGCAGTTGGCGCAGGCCGGAGTGGTACGCCCGGCGCCTGCCGAGGACGCGGCGCGCATCGGGCGCGGCTTCGCACGCGCCGCGGTCCGGGCGGCCTCGGTGCGCGGCCGGGTCATGGGCTACCCCACGGAAGTGCAGTCCTACGCGCTGTACTACAACAAGCGGCTGCTGCGCGCGGCCGGCGTGGCCGGGCCGCCGCGCACGTGGCGGGAGCTGGAGGAGGCCGCGTACCGCACCGCGCGGCGCGACCGGCACGGCAACATGCTCGTGCAGGGCTTCGGCCTGTCGCGGGCCGACGACTCGACCGTGGTGAACCAGACCCTGGCGCTGCTGGCCTCCCGTGGAGGATCGTTCCTTCGCGCCGACGGCACGCGCAGCGCCCTGGACTCCCCCGCCGGGCGCGCCGTCTTCGCGCTGGAGCGGCGGCTGATCGACCGGGGCGCGAGCGACCCCGGAACCGACCTGCTGAAAGCCTTCCCGGCGGGCCGGGTGGCGATGGCGGTCAACGGCGGCTGGTGGACCGGCAGCCTGCGGCAGACGATGGGGCGGGACTACCGCGACGTCGGGGTGGCGCCGGTGCCGGGACCCGCGCCCGGCAACCGCGGCACCCTCACCACCGGTTTCCTGCTGGGCGTCAACGCGCAGAGCCGCCACCAGCGGGAGGCGTGGGAGTTCCTGCGCTGGCTCAACGACGAGGTGGTGCCCGCCGGGCCGCAGGCGGGCCGCGCCGCCGCCGTACGGGCCACCCGGATGAGCGTCCTCCAGATGTCGGTCGGCACGATGACCGGCCGTACCGGCGACATGCGGGCGCTGCTGGCCGCCGGCGGCGACCCGAACCTCGGCCCGTTCGCCGACGCCCTGGAGTACGCCACGCCGGAGCCGAACGGACCGCGCGCGCAGAAGGCCAAGGCGCTGCTGCGCAAGAACGTCGAGGAACTGTGGACCGGCCGCCGGTCACCGGACGACGCCGTACGCAACGCCGCCCAACAGGTCGACCAGGAGCTCTCCCGCTGACCGAACGGCCCGCTCGCCGCGGGCCCCGCACGTCGGTTCGCCCGTCAGGAAAGGCTGGTGCCGGATGGCGACAACGGTCACACATGCGGACGCGGACAGCGGCGGCCCCGGAGATGGCAGCCCGCCACGGCGAAGGCCCCGCCCCCGTCCCCGTCCCCGGCAGACCGTCGTCGCCTACCTCTTCCTCACCCCCAGCCTCCTGTTCTTCACGGTCTTCCTCCTGCTCCCGCTGCTGTTCGCGGTGCTGCTGTCGCTGTCCCGCTGGGCGGGCTTCGACCTCGCCGACATCCGGCCGGCCGGCCCGGACAACTTCGCCGCCCTCTTCGCCCGCGGCTCGGCCTTCCTGACGCCGGTCCTCACCAACACGCTGCTGTACGCCCTGGGCACCGTGGCCCTGGCACTGGCCGGCGCCGTCCTGGTCTCCCACTGCATCACCCGCCTGCGCTTCCAGGGCCTGTGGCGTACGCTGTACTTCCTGCCGATCGTCACGACCGTGGTCGCGGTCGGCAACGTGTGGAAGTACATGTACGAGCCGGGCGGCCTGGTCAACGGCGTGCTCAACGCGCTCGGCCTGGACTCCGTCGCCTTCCTCCAGAACCCGGCGACCGCGCTGCCGTCGGTCGTGGTGGTCCAGGCGTGGGCCTCCCTCGGTTCGGCGATCCTGGTCCTCACCGCGGGCCTGAAATCCATCCCCCGCTCGTACTACGAGGCGGCGGAGCTGGACGGTGCCGGGCAGCTCACCGTCTTCGCGCGCATCACGCTGCCGCTGCTGCGGCCGTCGCTGCTGTTCGTGTGCGTGACCCAGTTCATCGCCGGCCTCCAGTCGTTCGCGCTGATCATCGTCATGACGGGCGAGGGCGGGCCGGGCGACGCGACCAACGTCGCCGCGCTGGAGATGTACCAACGGGCGTTCAAGTACGGGGACTGGGGCTCGGCGAGCGCGGCGGCGCTCGTGCTGTTCGTGCTGATCCTGGTGATCACGCTGGCGCAGCTGTGGCTGTTCCGGCGGAAGGGAGCGGACTCATGAGGCGGCGCAGGCGCTTTCCGTGGCTGTCGTACCTGCTGGTGGCGGCGGGCGCGGTGGTGACGGTCGTACCGTTCCTGGACATGCTGCTGACCTCGTTCAAGGGGCCGGGCGAGTACGGCAGACTGCCGTACCGCTTCCTCCCGGAAGCCTTCGCGCTCTCCAACTACCGGGAGGCGTTCGAACAGCTGAACCTGCCGCTGCTCTTCCGCAACAGCGTGGTCGCCACGGCCGTGATCACCGGTTCGGTGCTGCTGACGTCCTCACTGGCGGGCTACGCCCTGGCGAAGCTGCGCTTCCCGGGGCGCGACCTGATCTTCCGGCTGGTGCTGGCGACGATGATGTTCCCGCCGTTCGTGTTCTTCATCCCGCACTTCCTGATCCTGGTGCACTGGCCGCTGGCGGGCGGCAACGACCTGCTCGGCAACGGCGGCGCCGGGCTGACCGTGAGCCTCGCGGCCCTGGTCGTGCCGTTCCTGGTCTCCGGGTTCGGGATCTTCCTGATGCGGCAGTTCATCGTCTCCGTGCCGGACGAGGTGCTGGAGGCGGCCCGGATCGACGGTGCCGGGGAATTCACGGTGTGGTGGCGCATCGTCGTACCGCAGACCAAGCCGGTGGCGGTGACCCTCGCCCTGCTCACCTTCGTGAGCGCCTGGAACGAGTACATCTGGGCCCTGCTGGTCTCCACCGCGAACCCCGGCCTGATGACCCTCCCCGTGGGCATCCAGACCCTGCAGAGCTATCTCGACCCGAACCGCATGGTGCCCGTCATGATGGCCGGCCTCATGCTGAGCGTGCTGCCGGTACTGCTCCTGTTCCTGCTGCTCCAGAAGCACTACATCCGCGGCGTCATGCTCAGCGGCCTCAAGTAGCCCAGCGGCGCCGGCTCACGCCGCGGTCCCGCCCCACTCTTCCTTGAAGGTGACCAGGGGCCTGACGGCGGGGGCGGCGACGCCCGGCAGCAGGTAGCGCCACAGGGTGGTCACCCGCTGGTGCAGGTCGGCCCGCCCGGTGGAGATCTGGGACAGCAGCTGGGTGCCGGAGTAGGAGCTGACCAGCACCCAGGCCAGGTCGTCGACGTCCACGTCCGGCAGCAGTTCGCCCTTCCGGCGCGCGGCGTGCAGCTGCCCGGCGAACTCCTGGACCCAGTACTGGTACGGGGCGTCGTCCTGGACGCCGAACTCGCCCTGTTCGATCGCGAGCCGGACACCGGCCCGCAGCGCCGGGTTGGTCTGCAGTTCGCCGGCGAGGTACAGCGTGATGTCGACCAGCCGCTGCAGGCCGTCCTCGCCGGGCGGCATCTCCAGCCCGTTGCCCTGTTCGATCATCACGGCATGCGCCAGCGCCTCCTTGGACGGGAAGTGGAAGTACATTCCGCCCTGGGTGACCCCGGCCCGCTTCATGATCTTGCTGACGCTCGCGCCACTGAACCCGTACTCGTCGAACACTTCGGAAGCCGCCCGGAGGATGGCCTCCCGCGTCTTGACCGCCCGCTCCTGCACTGACCGCACCATTTCCCTCGGCAAACACCTGAATGGTACGGAGAAAACGCGCCCCCTGCCGCACCGGGGGCGACGCGGGACGTGATGTGGATCACTCGGATGGCCGGCGTCGCCACCCACGCGTCCGGGCGGTCGGTCCGGAGCGGCCGGGCGCAGCGCGGGCGGGCCTTCGTAACAGGCCGGAGCAACCCGTTCGCCGGTCTCCGCGTGCGGGCGGCCCCCGTCCGGGTGAGGCTCGTTCTAACAACCCCTCCCCCTAGGAGAGAGAACATGCGTCGCATAGCGATAGCCCTCGTCGGTATCACCGCTGCCGGCTTCATGGCCGCCACTCCCGCCTCCGCCGCCCCTGCGGACGGCTGGCACAAGCATCTGCACAAGCACGCCTCCCACCACCACGCGGCCGCCCATTACGAGGGCCTCAACGTGGGCGGGTCCGTCGCCTACTACGAGGCCGACGCCTCGTGGGACGCGAAGCACAAGGACCTCGAAGCTCACAAGTACCACTACCGGCACTGGGTGCGCTGACCACTCGCCACCCGGCCGCACGTTCCCGAGCGGCCCACAGCTGCCATGAAGCGCGGCCCTTCCCACCGGCTCCCGGTGGGAAGGGCCGCGCCGTGGCGAGCGGCCGGGACGATCGGGTCACCGCCCGCCCCGGGCTCAGGCCGCGGCCCGGTACTCCTCGTCCTGGTGGCGGGTGACCTCGGCGCGGACGCGGGCCAGGGCGCGACTGATCAGCCGGGAGACGTGCATCTGGGAGAGGCCCAGCTCGGTAGCGATGGCGCTCTGCGTCATGTCCTTGAAGAACCGCAGGTACAGGATGCGGCGTTCGCGTTCGGGGAGCTTGGCCAGGGCTGGCTTGACCGCTTCGCGGTCCTCTATGAGCCCGAAGCGGCCGTCCGCCGAGCCGAGGGTGTCCATCAGGGTGTAGTCGTCGTTGTCGCCACTGCGGTCCAGGGCCACGTCCAGCGACAGGGACCGGTAGGTCTCCAGCGCCTCCAGGCCGAGCAGGACGTCCTCCTCGGGCAGCCGGGCGTGCTCGGCGATCTGCGCCACGGTCGGCGACCGCCCGTCCAGGGTCGTGCTCAGTTCACGTACGGACTTGCGCACCTTGTTGCGCAGTTCCTGGGTGCGCCGGGGCACGTGCACGTCCCAGGTGTGGTCGCGGAAATGCCGCTTGAGCTCGCCGGTGATGGTGGGGATGGCGAACTGTTCGAACGCGTCGGCACGCTCGGGGTCGAAGCGGTCGACCGCCTTGACCAGGCCGAGGGCGGCAACCTGCTTGAGGTCGTCGAGCTGCTCCCCGCGCTCGCGCAGCCGGACCGCCTGACGGTGCGCCAGCGGCAGCCAGGCGGTGATCACGCGGTGGCGCAGTCGTTCCTTGCGGGGCCCGTCCGGCAGCGTGACCAGCAGCCGGAGCTCCTCGGTGGTGTCGGGGTCGTGGGCACGGCGCCCGTGGGGACGCGCGATTGTGGTGGTGGCCATCGCCGGCTCTCCTTAGACGCGGGTGGGCGGTTCGCAGGCAGTTGAGTGGCCACTCACCGGAAAACGGCAGACTGGCCCCTCTGAAAAGGGTGCCTGCTGTTCCGAAGCACTGACGCTCTTCTGTCCACGCTTTCGCGGCTCACACTCCGCGTCCCGAGATTTTCGAACGGCCGTTGCAGGAACCAGGACGAGTCGTCTTACGTTGCGCTATGTGAAGATCTTTTTGGATGTACCTGTCCAGCGGTTATCGAAAGGCGCGCACCATGACGACCCCCACCCCCGCCACGCCCTCCGTCCTGACCCTGACCAAGGAGCACGGAGCCGCCGACCTGGACGGCGTGACGAAGATGGGCATCGGCGCCTCGTGGGACGCCACCAGCGGTACCAGCGGTGGCTTCATGGGGAAGCTGAAGAAGGCCCGCGGCACCGACCTGGACGCGTTCGCCATCCTCCTGAACGGCGACGACCCGGTCCGGTTCGCCGGCCTGGACGTGACCGACCCGCTGCAGAACGGCGCGGTCACCACCACGGGCGACAACCAGACCGGCCGCGGCGACGGCGACGACGAGCTGATCGAGGTCACCTTCGACAAGGTCCCCGCCCAGGTGACCTCCATCGTCTTCGTCTGCGCCGCGTTCAAGAAGGGCAGCGACTTCGCGAAGGCCGCGAACGTCTCCTTCAAGGTGTACGACAGCACCGGCGGCAGCACCGCGCAGGTCGCCGACATCTGGCCGTCGCTGCTCGGTTCGGGCAACGCGATCGCCGTCGCGAAGGCGTACCGCGCCGGTGCCTCGTGGAAGCTGGAGGTCATCAACGAGCGCGGCACGGTCAAGCAGGGCGACCAGGAGAGCCTGCTGCGCTTCGCCATGGGGAGGTGACCGCCCCGGGCCCGGCGCGCGGGCCCGCGTTCACCCCTCGTCCAGCACGATCTGCCCCAGCACCGTCGTCGTCAGGCCGAAGTAGTCGGCGTGCACCAGCCGCCGGCCGACCGGCCGCGTGGTCCCGTTCGCGGTGACGGTGCCGGTCGCCGTGGTCCGGTCGGTGAAGTACGTCTCGTTCTCCTCGACGAGCAGCCGATGGGGCGAGGGGAAAGGGAACTGCCCTGGCGGCGGCGTCAGCTCCCCGGCCCAGACGAAACCGGTGCCGCGTGCCGTGCAGGTCAGTTCGGTGGTGGCGGCGGTCGCCGCCCATTCCAGTTCGCCGGCGGTGCGGCTCCGCTGCTGCACGGTCGCGACGACGCGGCGGCTGGCCGCCATCCCCGCCAGGCCGGAGCCGGTGAACTCCCCGACGTCGTTGGCCGCGGCCGGGCCGCTCAGCTCGACCCTGATCCGGCCGCCGGCCGTCATGGCGGCGGTGACCGTGCGGTCCGGCATCAGCTGGACGAACTCGGCGGTGACCACCTTCGACAGGTGGAGGGGGTCCACGGCGTACGGCTGGTAGCGGGCGAGGGCGGCCCGCAGGTAGGGGAAGTAGGCGGGGCTGTCGGCGAGGTCGCCGAGGTCCACGTCGATGTCGCAGGCCCACAGGCCCAGCCGCTCGTCGTACACGGGCGCGAAGGCCGCGACCGAGACCGTCGCGGGCGCCTCGCCGACGGTCTCGGCCAGGACGCGGCCGGTGGCCGTGACGGCGGCGTTGGGGAAGTTGGCGGTGCGCAGGCGCGGCAGGACGGAGTCGTCCGCCCACACGGGGTCGATGCCGCAGCGGGTGACGAGTTCGGCCGGCAGTTTGCTGCCCGGGTCCAGGACGACGGCGAGCAGTTCGTCGTCGCCGGAGCTGAACCACGGGCGGCGCAGGTAGACGCGGATGCCCGCGGCGCGCCGGACCCTGGTGACCCGGTGCGCGGCGGAGTCCACCGTGCGTTCCCAGGTGAAGGTGGGCACGACGTGGCTGACCTCGGGCGGTTCGGGGCGGCGGGTGGCCGGGACCGGCCAGCCCCGCCCGGTGGGCCCGGCGGCGGCGGGTCCCTTGCGGGTGATCAGTTCGGTGCGGTCGGTGATCGCCGGGTGGAAGTACTCGCGGAAGCGGGTGGTCGCGGTCGGCGTGTAGGTGACGTTGCGGTGGCGGGTGTCGCGGAACTCGTGCCGTACGTCGCCGAACGTGCGGGTGTCGAGGCGGGGGCCCGGGGTGAGGTCGCCCACGTGGTCGTAGCCGGTGACCCGGCGCGGCGCGGCTTCCTTGACGTCGTCGAGCCACTCCTGCCAGGTGGCGTCGATGTCGATACGGCCGGTGCTCTTGGCGTGCAGGGACAGCGTGCCGGAGACGCGCGCGGAGGTCTCCCCCGCCGTCCGTTCGAAGCGCAGGTCCGCCAGGGCCGGTGGTTCCAGCGGCTTCTCGACGGCGTGGACGAGGGTGAGTTCCGTCCACGGGGTGATCATCCAGTTCTCGCCGGCCGCCGAAGCCGCCGTCAGCTCGCGCTGCTTGTCCGGGGTCATGCGCACCGGGTCGTGCCACAGCGCGGAGCCGGTCAGCAGCTGCCAGACGCGGAACAGGCCGAGGTCCGCCTCGGCGATCCGGCAGCTCATCCGTACGGTCACGGCCTCGGCCTTGGGAACGTACACGGTCAGCACGCCGCCCACCGGCGGGTCGGGCGGGCGGTCCCCCTCGACGATCCGCAGCCGCAGCGGCCTGGCCTGCGGCCAGGTCCCGGTGAAGTCGTACGTGCGGTTCGGGTCGGCGCCGGTGCCCGGCAGGCCGCGCAGCGAGACGCCGCGGGCGAGGACGTCGGGCAGGTAGGGCAGCAGCAACTGGCCCGCGTCGTGGACGACGTACTCGCCCGTGTGCAGGCCGCTGCCGCGCGCCACGGGCAGTTCGGTCAGCGGTGAGGTGTCGCGCGGGCTGTGCTTGGCGACGTGGATCTCGCGGGCGGCCTTGAGGTCGCGGGTGACACGGGGGTCTTCCGGGAGGCTGACCACGGTGTCGAGGTAGCTGCCCGCCTCGCGGGACGCCGCGGCGAAGTACTGGCGCCGCAGCGCGTCCGGCTTGCCGGGCCCGAAGACGCCGTCGTACATGCCGTGCTGCTCGGCCATCTGGAGGGCGGTCTTGGGCGGGCTGATGTGCCGTTCGTCGAAGGCCCGGTAGCGGCGGTCGAGCCCGTCGGCGGGCGACTCCTTCTCGTGGTCGGGGACCTGCGGGTTGCGGAGGGCGGCCCACTCCTGGGGCGTGAGCGGGCGTCCGGAGTCCTCGACGGTGCTGCGGATGACCAGGTGCGGTTCCGACTCGCCTTCCAGGAAGGGCCACCGCGGGACGATCACGGGCGGCGGCACAGGCTCCCACCGGGCGTAGGTGAGCGGTTCGGTGGCGGTCCCCTCCACGGCGGGGGCGCCCGGGCCGAGGCTGTTGCCCGCGAGGTCGACCAGGCGGGCGCGCAGCCGGTAGGTACGGCCGTACCTGAGGACGGGCAGGGTGCCGGGCGTCGGCCGGAACGCGGCGGAGAGCGGGAAGCGGCCCGAGATCCCGGGGTCGGGCACCCGCGGCCGGTCGTCGGCGCCGACGGTCCGCCCGGGCGGCGGTGCGGCCAGGCTCCAGCCGTGCCAGCCGAAGAGCGCCTGGTGGACGTAGAGCTGCCGGTCGGCCGCGCGGTCGCGGGTGACGGCGGTCGCCTTGACGTGCCCCTCGTCGGGCGCTGCGGCGAGGGGTACGGGCGGCGCGCCCGGCCGCCGGATGGCGTACGTGCCGGTGCGGGCGCACAGCGGGTACCACGCGGCGACGCGGCCGGTCGCGGCGTCCACGACGCCGACGTCGACGCGCAGGCCCCGGACGAGGTGGGCGGCGTCCAGGACGGCGGCGGTGGCGGGGCTGCCGTCGGGGCCGACGCCTGCGGTGTGCCGTGCGTCGGCCTCCATCTGGTCGGCCAGTACCTGGTCGCGGTTGTCGTGGACGACGGTCAGGCCCGCGCCTTGAAGCGCCGGCAGCGCGGTGGGGTCGGCGGCGACGGCAGCGCCGGGTTCGCTCACCCCGCTCAGGTACTGGTCGATGACGCGGGAGAACTCGACGAACTTCATCGCCGCGCCGTCCAGGTCGAGGTCGACGGTGTGGACCTCGTCGGCGCCCAGCTTGAGCATCCGGTGGCCGTGGAAGCCGTCGTCGGCGGCGTACGGTTCGAAGCGCCGGCCGGGGACGTGGCGCAGGGCCGTCCAGGGCCGCAGCTTCTCGTCGTCGTTCAGCTGCCCTTGGGCGGCCGCGAAGGTGACGCGCGCCTGCCACCGGTCGGCCAGTCCGGGCGGGGGTGTGACCAGCAGGTCGAGCGCGAGGCCGAAGCGACGCAGGAGTTCGGGGTAGTCCGCGAGGAGGGCGCACGCGGTGTGGAAGTCGAAGTCCGGTTCCGCCACCGGGGGTTCGGCGGCGGCCGGGGCCGCCGTCCTCGGTGTGCGGTCGTAGAACCGGTACATCTCGGCGAGGCCGAGCAGCGCGCCGTCGTCCCGGTACTCGCGGGCGGCGCGGTCGATGTGCCGGGGGCGGTACGGGTTCGGTCCGGCGGCGGCGCCCTGCCGCTGTCCCGGAGGGCGGGCGATGAGGTCGTCGAGCCGGGAGTAACTCCCGTCGACCCGGCGGGAGAAGGTCCTGATGGTCTGGGTCAGGACGGCGCGGAGGTCGCTTCCTTGGGGGTGGTCCCAGCTGGGGGGCGGGCCCTGTGCCGCGGCGGCGCCGGCGCCCAGGGCCGCGCCGTTCTCCGACCCGCCGGTGTCCGGGAACGCGCGGCGCGCCGCCGTGGCGGTCACCGCCGCCTCGTACAGCGCCGCGACCTGGTCGCGGACGGCTCCGGCGGGGTACGAGCGCAGGGTCGGCGGCGGGTCGGCGGCGGCGAAGGCGCCCGCGGGCGCCCGTACCACCGTGTCGGGCTTGAACAGTTCGGTCCACAGCGGGCTGTCGGCCGGCGGGAAGCGCCCGGTCTGCGCCGTGGTGGGCACGACGACGCCGGGGCCGGTGGCGCCGGGCGCCAGGAACTCCACCTGGAGCGCGGACGCGTACGTACGCAGGGTCCGCGGCCAGTCCTCGAAGCCGCGGAAGTCGTCCAGGCGGGTGCCGCCGGTGAGGCGGGGGCTGACCAGCACGGTCAGCCGGAGCCTGCCGTCGGCGGCCGGGCCGTCGGGCAGTACGGTCCAGCGGATCGTCTCGGGCATGGCTCAGCTCACTTCCGCGAAGGCGGTGCAGTACTCGGTGACGGGGTCGCGCGGGGCGCCGGTGACGGGGTCGGTGTAGGGCGCCATCATCTCGGCGAAGGTGGCGCTGCGCGGTGGCGGCTCGGCGGCGCCCCCGGCGAGCGCGGCGGAGGAGCGTCCGGCGCCCACGAAACGCTTCTCGCACTCGATGGTGACCGACTGCGACCAGAAGCCGATGTGCACGCTGACGGAGATCCTGGCCCGCCCGTAGACGGTCTCGGTCGCGGTGTCGAAGGTGAGGTCGAGGTAGATCTCGACGGAGGCGGAGACGATGCCGAGGACGTCGACCTCGCCCCGGGCCCGGAAGTAGCCGGTCAGCCGGGACTCGCCGGTGGCGAGTTCCAGGCGGAAGTAGATGCCCGCCATGACGGACAGGCTGCCGCTGGCGACCCCGAAGTTCAGCGAGACGGCGGCGCCGAATTCGAGCGCGGCCTCCAGTACGGCCACCCGCTGGGGCGTCAGGACGATGCCGAAGAAGCCGCCGCCGCCCAACAGCGAGACGGTGAGCCGGAAGGGGGCCTGGCGGCTGCAGAAGGAGAAGCCGACCTCCAGCGACCTGCCGATGAAGGGCAGATCGAGATAGGCGTCCAGCCGCAGGTTCTCCAGGCTGAACACGCCGATGGCCAGGCTCGGCAGCGGCAGGCCGTAGCGGGCGACGATGCCCGAGGGCGTGACCTGGATGCCCGGCGGATCGCTGAAACCGTCCACGGGGATGAGCCGGCGCAGCGTCTGCACGAAGGAGAGCGGACCGATGAAGTCGACGCCCTTGAGGACGACGTCGATCTCGGGTTTCCGTCCGGCGCGCGCGACGAACCGCACGTGTTTGAAGCGCAGTTGGAGGGCGTTGAACTTCGGCACCAAAACGAGGGAGAAGTTCTCCAGGCTGCAGCTGATGTCGGCGCCGACGGCCAGGTCACGGCGCAGGGATCCGCGCAGGTCGACGACGAGGGACAGCCGTCCGTCCGCGTCCGGCAGGAAGACCGGGGAGCCGTCCAGGAGGACGGGCTTGATCTCCGGGTTCCACTCCAGGCGCGCGTTGACGGTCTCGGGGAGACGGAAGCCCGCGGCGGCCTGCTGTACGGCGTCGCGCAGCGCGATGACCTCTCCGGCGGCCGTGGTCCAGGTCGCCACCTGCTGCCGGGCCCGGGCCAGCAGGGCGCGCACGCCCGGGTCCGCGTCGGCGGGGAGGGTATTCAGCAGGTTGTCCAGGGCGGCGGCGAAGGCGTTGAAGGCGTCGTCGACCTGCCGCATCGTGATCGGCCCGGTGCGCCCGGAAAGGCCCTGGGCGACGAAGTCGCCGACGACGGTCACGAACTTCTCGGCCGTGTCGGCGACCTGGCGGGCGGCGGGCGGGTAACGGTCGAGTTCGCGGGCGAGCAGCTGCCGGGCCCGGCCGAGGTCGGAGAGGAAGCCGGTGACCGCGCTGACGGTCTCGGTGAAGAAGTTCGGCACCTTCAGTGCCTGGCCCAGGCTGTCCACGCCCTTGATCACCTTGGCCAGCGGGACCACGCCCAGCAGGCTCGGGCCGATCTCGTCCAGGGCGTCCAGCGGGCGGAAGAACTCCTCGGGCTTGAAGGTGCCGTTCGCGATGGCGTCGAGCGGGTCCTGCCCGCCGGGCACCGGGACGCCCGACACCGGCCCGGTCAGCCGCGACAGGCCCGACACCAGCATGCTCGGCGCGGTGAGCCCGCCGGACCGGTCGCGCCGGTCGCCGAAGTCCATCCGCAGCGGCGCGTCGGCGGGCGTCAGCAGGCTCAGGAAGACCTGCCCCGCGTTGGCCTTGCGGACCGGTCCGCCGACCGTGTCGAAGCCGGACAGCGCGTACCGCTTCGCGTAGGCGACGGGCACGGTGGTGTCCGCGCCGCTGAGCCGGCCGACGGCGGGCACGGTGGCCTGCGCCCAGCGCAGTTGCGGCAGGAACTGCGCGTTCTTCGAGACGGCCGGGTCGCCGGGCGCCGGGTCGGCCAGGGCGGGCGGCGCCGCCATGCCCCACACCATCCGGGCGACGTCGAGCCGGGTGTCGTCGGGCCTGAGGCTGGGCGCGAGGGCCACCGACTGGCCGAGGAGTTCGGCGCTGGCCGCCACGGGGGCCGCCACGGCGACGGCCGTGGCCGCTGCCGTCGGCGGGTTCGTGTCCAGCGCGTTGTACTCGGCGACGGCGGCGGCGAGGCCGGCTCCGGAGGCCAGGGTCTCGTCCAGGAAGAGCAGTGGCGTACGGAACTCCACCGTGTTCCCGCCGTGGTCGACCGCGGTGACCTTGAAGTGGAACGGCGACTCGGCGGGCGTCGCGGGGAAGAACTTCTTCCGGTCGGCGGGCGGGACGAGATTCGGCGTCTCCAGGGTGTCGAGCCGCACGCTCGTGAACGGGAACAGCACGTTCGCCAGGTCGCTCGCCGGGTCGGTACCGGACGGCAGCGGCACCTTCGGGTCGTACGTCCTCAACGGCTGCCGTACGACGACGAATTCACGCTGCACGAGGTACGCGCCGCGGTGGTCGTCGAACTTCCGCTCGGTGACACGGACGTACACCGCCTTGTGCCCGAAGGGGCACAGGAACCCCTCCCGCATCACCCGTACGTACTGGTCACGGCCCATGGCGGCCCGGTGGCGCCACTCGGAGAGCGAGACGCCCCGCGGGCGCTCCGGCCAGGTGCCGAGGCCGTCCAGCCAGCCGCCGGCGGCCGACAGCATCAGCAGCCGTACGGCGACCGGCGCGGGGACGTACGGGGTGCCGTCCGGCTTGAGGAGGCCGGCGCCGGTGGTGAGGTCGACGATGTCGCGGCGGTCGTCCGGCTCCAGGGCCTGCCGGAACGCGTAGGGCGCGCCGGGGTCGCCGCCGCGCTCCCGGTTCCACACCGCGCGGACGGTGGCGCCGTCGAAGCGGGTGTGCCAGAGCTCGACGCGGGCGCCCGGCTCCGGTGGCGGCAGCTCGCCCCGGTGGATCCAGCGGCCCTTCTGCGAGGGCGACAGGTACAGCCGGTACGGCAGTTCGACGCCGGTGCGCGGGCGGGCCGGGTCGGCGAGCGGGTCCTGCGGGCCGGCCGCGGCCACGGCGCCGTGGGCCGCCCCTGGCTCCGGTCCTTCGGGCACCGCGCCCGCCGCCTCAGCGGCGGCGAGCGACGTCCGCAGGCCGTGGCGGGTGGCCAGTTCCGCCGTCGTGGCCACCAGCCGTACCAGGGTCATGGCACGGGCCGCGGGGTCCTGGCCGCCGTCCGGTACGGCGGGCGGCGGGCGGAGCGCCGGGGGCGGCGTGTCCGGCTCGCGGGCCGCGTCCACGACGCGCAGCGGCAGCCGGCGCATCGCTTCGAGCAGCCCGCCCTCGGAGAAGGGCACCGAGTCCTGGGGGCCGACCTCGAAGACCAGTACGGTCCGGCCGCTGATCAGCGAGCCCACGGGCAGGTCGCGGGGCTCGCCGGGGACTTCGTCGCTGAACGCCTGCTCCACCGTGTGCTGCGGCCCGAAGGTGACGGTGATCAGGCCGTCCGCCGCCGGGTCGGCGCGCACCAGCCTTCTGTTGTCGGCGGAGCCTTCGGCTTTCAGCCCGGAGAAGCCGAACGACAGGTCGAGCAGATCGCTGCCGCGCAGCAAGCGCAGTGCCGCCGGAGTGGTCATGACGCCCCCTCACCCCGCGTGCCGGCCGGGCCTTCCCGGCCTGACACGCAGCCCTCTAACCTCCTACCTCCGACGGCGCACGGGCACCAGGGGGAACGACAACTTCCCTGACCCCAAAGTTTGTTCGAGTCACCACGCCCGGATCACGCCATCATGCGGCGCGGCGTAATTCCCCCTCCAACTCCCCCCGGCGCCGCGGCTAGCGTCGCAGTCGGTCGGGGGGCTTCTCCGCATACCGCCAAGGAGGCGACGGAGTATGAGCAACAATTCGATCTCACCGGACACACCGCAGGCCAGGATCTACCGGAACCAGGCATGGACGTCGGGCAACGGCCGGGCACTGCTGCGTCTCCAGGAAGACGGCAACTTCGTCCTCTACAAGGACAGCATCAGCAAGGCGGCGTGGTCTGCGGACACCGTGCCGGACGGCGGCTACGCGATATTCCAGGACGACGGCAACCTCGTGGTCTACACCGAGAACGACAAGCCGGTCTGGGCGAGCAACACCAACGGCCGCCCCGGCTCCACGCTCGTCGTACAGGACGACGGCAACGTGGTGATCTACCACGACGGAAACCCCATCTGGGCCACCGACACGGGCGACTGACCCGGGCGACCGACCCGGTACGCGCGAGCACGACTCTGCCAAGGTGCCGCCGGGGCGCGTCTCCCCGGCGGCACCCGTCGGGCTCCTCGGCCATCTCCTCGATGGGGCGTGCGGTCAGGGCCCGTTCTCCACGACGAGCCCCTCGGCGGCCGCCGGCTTGACGCTCGCCTCCGGCAGTTCCGCCGGCGCCATCGGGCCGATGGGCGGGCTCGCGTCACGGCCCGTGTTCACGCTTGCGGAAGCCCCGCCTCGGGCGCGGGGTTCTCGCGGCGGGCGCGACGGGCTCCGATCAGCAGCAGGGCGCATCCGATCGCGAAGAGCGGCCAGGGCGTGAACGGGAGGACCACGGCGCCGACGGCGGTCCAGGCCCCCAGCGTCCAGGCGATGAACGCCGGCGGGACGATGCCGCGGCGGTCCAGCCACAGCACCGTCAGGCCGATCAGGAAGAGCGGTATGCCGAAGCTCTCCACGCTCAGCCAGTACGCGCTGCCCGCCGGACTCATGTCGGCGAGGTCCTCGTGCCGCAGCCCGCCGCTGAACCACGTCCCGGCGTGGCGCGCGGCTTTCTCCACCGTCAAGGCACCGATCGTGTGCAGGGTTCCGCACAACGCGAAAATCCAGCCGGCCCACTTGATCATCCGAGTTCTCCGCTCTGGTCGTGAAGCCGCACGGTGCGGCTTCGTCACCGTTTCCCCTGTCGTCTCCGCGTAGCGGGGACCAGCGATTTCGAACCCACGGTTCCGATACTGACGTTTCGATACTCTCGTTTCGTATAGTGCAGCCATGACGGCGAGAAGGCAACGGGGTGGACGTCCCCGGGACAGTCGCGTGGACGACAAGATCCTCCAGACCACGCGTGAGCTGATCGACGAAGCCGGCTACCCGGCGCTGACCGTCGACCGGGTCGCGGCGCGCGCCGGGGTGGGCAAGGCGGCGATCTACCGCCGGCACGCGTCCAAGGCCGAGATGGCGTTCGCCGCCACCATGTACGACCGGCAGTTGCCCCCGCTGGCCCGCACCGGCTCGTTGCACGGGGACCTGCTGGCGCTGGTCCGCGCGTTCCACGTCCGCATGGCCACCCCGGAGGCCCGCCAGCTGGCACCGGCCCTGATCGGCGAACTCGCCGTCAATCCCGAGCTGGTCAAGCGGTTCCAGGACACCTTCCTGGCCGCCGAACAGGCCGCCTTCGCCGACATCGTCGAACAGGCCGTGGCCCGCCGCGAGCTGGCCGGGCCCGTCGACCCCGCGATGGCCCACCTGCTGCTGCTCGGCTGCCTGGCGTCCGCCCTGTACATCCTCAACCTGCCCGTCGACGACGCGATGCTCACCGACCTCGCCACCGCGGCCACAGCAGGCATCACCGCCCTGGCCGACCGGCACCGCAGCGCCCCCGACGAAGCCGCCGAGCAGCGCTGACAAGGCCGTTACAGCGGAAGCCTCTGCCGTATGGCAGAGGCGCGGCACGGTGATCGCGCCCGGTTCTGCCGATCGGCAGATGTTCCGGAGGGCCTGCGCGGCAGCAGGCTGGAACAGCGCCGGCGGGCACCGCTGCCGGGCGGGAGAGAGGACGGACGACCATGCCGACGCGGACCGAGCCGGAGACCACCACTGCCCCTGATTCCACCCCCGTTTCCGCCCCCGCCCCCGCTCCCACTCCCGTTCCCGTTTCCCGGTGGTGGTCGCGGTGGCCCGCCCTGGCCGGCTGCCTGGCGGCGCTGTGGTCCCTGCTGTACGGGGCCGCCGGTCTGTACTGGGCGCTCGGCGGCAGGGGTTACCCCTTCGCGGCCACCGCCGCCGACCGCTCGTCGGCCTCGCTGCTCGAACCCAGCAGCCCGGACGTCGTGGGTTACGCCATCGCCGCGGTCGGCGCGGCCGGCACGGTCGCCGGCGTGCTGATGGCACGCGGCCGGGTGCGGGGCAGAGCCCGTGGCTGGCTGCTCGGCTTCGGCTGGGTGACGGCGTGCGTCCTGGCGCTCCTGATTCCCGACTACTCGCTGCTCGGGCTGCTGGCCTTCGCCCCGCTGCTGGCGGTGTTCGCGTTCACCGGCCTGCCGGGCCCGCAGGACGGAGTGGGGGACGTCCTCTACTGGCACCGGGGCAACCTCGTCATCGTGTTCATCGGCGGCCTGCTGTGGGCCGCCGCGACCCTGGCCTGCCAACGGCGCACCGGCGCCCGGTGCGTACGCTGCGGCCGCGGCCGGCGTGCCGCGGCGCGCTGGACCACCCCGGACGCGGCGCGGCGGTGGGGCCGCTGGGCGGTGTACGCGGCCGTCGCGTCGACCGTCCCGTACGACGTGACCCGGCTCGCCTGGTACTTCGGCTGGCCCCTCGGCATCTCCCGGGACTTCCTGGCGGACATGCAGGCCACGCCGGGCCTGCTGGAGATCGGGCTCGGACTGGCGGTGGCGTCGACGGCCGGCGGCCTGCTCACCCGCGGTCTGATCGGCCGCTGGGGCGAGGTGTGGCCGCGCTGGGTGTGGTGGAAGGCGGGCAAGCCCGTCCGCCCGGCGACGGCGATCGTCCCCGCGACGACCGTGGCCCTGGTGCTCATACCGGCCGGCCTGATGAACATCCGCCTGTTCGATCCCACCATGTGGGGCACGAACGGTCCGGGCGTCTTCTGGACGACTTGGGGCGTGGCCCTCGGTGCGGCGACACTCGCGTACTACTTCCGCCGCCGGGGGCAGTGCGCGCAGTGCGGGCGGACGTCGGAGGCCGTGGACTGAACGGCGTACCAGGCCGGGCGGGCACGTCCGGTGGCGGCGGCCCGGCCGGCAGCGTCACACCCTTGGGCACCGCGGCGCGGGTGACAGCGCGGGTGTGCGGGTGTAGGGCAGCGCGGGTGTAGGGCACCGCGGGTGTAGGGCGGAGGCAAGAGGGTTACCCGTCCTGTGCCCCTGCGCGCTCCGCCGGGGGTTCCTTCGAGGTAAGGGACTCCGATGTCGCTGTTGTCAGGCGTGCCGGGGCTGACGGGGCTGCGGATGCCCCGCCTGTCGGACCTGCGGGTGCCGTTGCCGCCCCTGCCGCTGCCCGGCCCGGTGGTGGACGGTGTACGGGCGGGCGCCCGGGGCGCCGTGGAACTGGCCTGGCAGGTGGCGGGCGTCCCGAACCGTGCGGTGTGGTCGCGGCCGGGCCGCTGCTACATCGCGGTGTCCGGGGTGCAGACGGCAGATGGGGAACGGATCGCGCGGCGGGTGGAGCGCGTGCTCGAACAGCAGAAGGGGGTGGAGTGGGCCCGGGTGAACGGTCCGTCCGGGCGGGTGGTGGTCGCCCTCGGGCCGGAGGCGCCCCGGCAGGCGGAGCTGGTCGCTCTGGTGGCCCGCGCCGAGGCGAGCTGCACGGGATCGGCCGGCGGCGCGGCCTGCGACGAGCACGGTGAGTGGTGCCAGGAGCCGCATCACCCGTGCGAGGGACCCCGGACCCGGCAGTCGCTGACGGCGCTGGCCGCCGACGCCGTAGGGCTGGGCCTCGCCACCCTGATGCGCCTGGCGCCTTGGGCTCCGTTGCCCGCCGAGGTCGGGTCACTGGCCGGGATGATGCAGCACCACCCGAAGCTGCGCGCGCTGGCGGCCTGGGGGCTGGCCGGTCCCGAACAGGCCGAGTCGCTGTTGCCGGCCGTCAGCGCGTTGGCGCAGGGCGTGGCGACGCGGGGCGGCGGGCTGATGCTGGATGTCGTACAGCGGGTGGCGCAGTGGCGGGAGGCGAGCGCGTACAAGAACGCCTGGGAGGCGGTGGAGCCGCGGATGGTGCGCGGCCCGCAGGACGCCGCCGCCGAGCCGATCGTGGTCGAGCGGCCGGTGCCCGCGCCGAAGGACTCGGTGGACCGGTACACCGAACGGTCGCTGGGCATGGGGGCCGCGGCGGGGGCGGCGGCGGTGCCGTTCGCCGGGCCGCGCCGGGGGCTGGCGGTGGCGCTCGCCGGCATGCCGAAGGCGCCGGAGGCCGGGCGGGAGGGGTTCGCCACCGGCCTGGGGCGGTTCTTGGCCCTGCAGGGCGTGGTGGCGATGGACCGGGGTGTGCTGCGCAGGCTCGGACAGGTGGACTGCGTGGTGCTGGACGAGGCGGCGCTGCGCGGCAACCGTTACGACCTCGCCGACCTGGAGCTGCTGGAGGACGCGGAGCCGGACGAGACCACTGAGCAGGTGTTCGAACTGTTCGATGCCGACGATCCGTTGGAGCTACGGCGGTCGGCGGACGGCTGGGCCCTCGGCCCTCTGTCGGACCTGGCGGGGGCGGAGGACGGCGAGGGCGCGGAGGGACCTGCCGCGCAGCGGTTGCGGCAGAAGGGCTGCGACCATCTGCTGGGCCTGGCGCAGCAGGGGCGGCTGCGCGCCGTCGTGGCCCTGGCGGCGCAGACGGCGCCGGGTGCCCAGGCCGTGGCGGCGGCCGCGCGCCGTGCCGGGGCCCGGATCGTGCTCGCCTCCGACCGGCCGGAGCCGGAGTGCGGGTTCGCCGACGCCGTCATGCCGGGCGGGAAGCGCCTGGTGGCGTCCGTACGGGAGTTGCAGGGCAACGGCGCGGTGGTACTGCTCGTCTCGGGCAACCGCCGGGCGCTGGGCGCGTCCGACTGCGGCATCGGCGTGCACCGCAAGGGCCACGCGCCCGCCTGGGGCGCGCACCTGCTGGTCGGCACGGACCTGGGTGCGGTCGGGCTCATCGTGGACGCGGTGGCCGTCGCGGCGCAGGTGGACCGGGAGAGCGCGATGCTGGCCGCGGGCGGCAGCGGCGTCGGGGCCATCGCCGCCGTGCAGGCCCGCCCGTCCCGTGCCACCCGGCGCGCCTCGGCTGCCGGGCACACCGCCGGGTCCGCCGCCTTCTGTCTCGGTGCCTGGCGCGCCCGGCAGCTGCTGGCCCGCCCGCCGGTGCCGCCGGCGCAGCGCACGCCGTGGCATCTGATGCCGGTTTCCCGGGTGCTGGAGCGCCTGAACGCGACGCCGGACGGGCTGTCAGCGCGCGAGGCCGAGGCCCGCTCCTCCCCTGCTCAGCGCTCGGACGGCCCGCAGCGCACCGGCCTCGCGGCCGCGTTCGTCGAGGAGCTCGCCAACCCCCTCACCCCCGTGCTCGCGGCGGGCGCCGCGCTGTCGGCCGCGGTCGGCTCGCGCACCGACGCCGCGCTCGTCGGCGCCATCACCGGCACCTCCGCGCTGGTCGGCGGCATTCAGCGGGTGCGCACGGAAGGGGCGTTGGCGGAGTTGTTCGCGCGCTCCGCGATCAGCGCGCGGGTGCTGCGCGACGGGTCCGAGCGGCCGGTCCCGGCGGGTGATCTCGTTTCCGGGGACGTCGTCGTACTGGGCCCCGAGGACGTCGTGCCGGCCGACTGCCGCCTGGTGGAGGCCGAGGGCCTGGAGGTGGACGAGTCCTCGCTGACCGGGGAGTCCCTGCCGGTGGGCAAGGACCCGGCACCGGTGGTGGCGGCGCAGCTCGCGGACCGGCACTCGATGCTGTACGAGGGCACGACGGTGGCCGCCGGCCGGGCCAAAGCCGTGGTCGTCGCCACGGGCGCGGCCACGGAGGTCGGCCGCAGCCTGGCCACCGCGCGGCAGGCCGCCCCCACGGCGGGCGTGGAGAAGCGGCTGGCCTCCCTGACCAAGGCGAGCCTGCCGATCGCCCTCGGCTCGGCCGCCGCCGTGGCCGGTGCCGGGCTGCTGCACGGCAGGCGCCTGCGCCACACGCTGGCCTCCGCGGTGAACCTGGCGGTCGCCTCGGTCCCCGAGGGCCTGCCGTTCCTGGTCAGCGCGGCCCAACTGGCCGCCGCGCGCCGCCTCGCCGAGCACGGGGCGCTGGTCCGCAATCCCCGTACGATCGAGGCGCTCGGCCGTGCCGACGTGCTGTGCTTCGACAAGACCGGCACCCTCACCGAAGGGACGCTGGAACTCGCCGAGGTCAGCGACGGCGAACGGGCGCTGCCCGCGGGCCGGCTGGACGACGCGCGCAAGACGGTCCTCGCCGCGGCCCTGCGCGCCACTCCTTCGGCGCATTCCGCCGAGCCGCTGGCCCACCACACCGACCGGGCGGTGGCGGCCGGGGCCCGCCGGCAGCGGGTCACCGTGCGCGTCGGCGCGCCCCACTGGCGCCGCGCCGACGACCTGCCGTTCGAACCGTCCCGCGCCTATCACGCCACCGCCGGGCGCGCCTCGCACGGCACGCTGCTCAGCGTGAAGGGCGCCCCCGAGAACGTCCTGGCCCGCTGCGCCCGGCGCCGTACCGACGGCGCGGCCACCCAACCGCTCGACGACCGCGCCCGCGCCCGCCTGACCGCGACCGCCGAGGAGCTGGCCGCCGCCGGCCGCCGGGTCCTGGCGGTCGCCGAACGCCCCATGAAGAGCGGTGAACAGCTCACCGACGACGCCGTGGACGGGCTCGACTTCCTCGGTTTCCTCACCCTCTCCGACCCCGTACGGGCCGGCGCCCTGCCCGCCGCCGAACGGCTGCGCGAGGCCGGCGTGCAGATCGTCATGCTCACCGGCGACCACCCCGCCACCGCCGACGCGATCGCCTCCACCATCAACAACGGCGCCTCCCAGCATGTGTGCAACGCGGCGGACCTGGACGAGCTGGACGACGACGCGCTGGACGAGCTGCTGCCCCGGGTGGACGTGATCGCCCGGTGCAGCCCGCACCACAAGGTCCGGATCGTCCAGGCGTACCAGCGCATCGGCCGGGTCGTGGCGATGACGGGCGACGGCGCCAACGACGCTCCCGCCATCCGGCTCGCCGACATCGGCATCGCGCTGGGCAACCGGGGCACCCCGGCGGCCACCGCCGCCGCCGACCTCGTCGTCGGCGACGACCGGCTGGAGACGATCATCGCGGCGCTGATGGAGGGCCGCGCGATGTGGACCTCGGTGCGTGCCGCGCTGGCCATCCTCATCGGCGGCAACCTCGGCGAGATCAGCTTCAGCGTGCTCGCCGCCGCCCTCACCGGCCGGTCGCCCCTGACCGCCCGGCAGATCATGCTGGTCAACCTGCTCACCGACCTGGCGCCGGCGCTGGCCATCGCCGTACGCGAGCCGGCCGGGAACGGCGGCGAACGCCTCCTGAGCGAGGGCCCCGACCGTTCGCTGGGCGCCGCGCTCACCCACGAGATGCTGCTGCGCGGCCTCACCACGACCCTTGGCGCGACGCTGGCCTGGGGCGCCGCCCGGCTCACCGGCAGACGCCGCCGGGCGGGCACCGTCGCGCTCGCGGCGGTCGTCGGCACCCAACTCGCGCAGACCGTGGTCACCGGCGGGCCCGACCGCAAGGTGCTGGTCGCGGGCCTGGGGTCCGCCGCCGTGCTGGTGGCGGCCATCCAGACGCCGGGCGTCAGCCGGTTCTTCGGCTGCACCCCGCTCGGCCCGGTGGCGTGGGGCATCACGCTCGGCGCCATCGCCTCGGCCACCCTCCTGGGCGCCGCGGCCACCCCCCTCGTACGCCGCCTGCCGGCCCCGCACCTCGCGCCGGAACCCGAAAAGCCGACCGGCTGACGCCCCGTCTCCCCCGCCTGCCCCGTCCCTCCTCAGCCGAAGTCGTAGTCCTAGTCCTGGCCTTGGCCCTATTCCTGCTCGAAGTCGTAGTCGAAGGTGTACGCGACGGACTGCTCGCCGTGCCGGGCCGTGAACGCGCCGGTGCCGCGCAGGCCGGCCAGGTCTCCCGTGGCCGAGCCCGGTACGACCTCGAAGGTGCAGTACACGCTCCCTTCGTCGTCGAACGAACCGCGCTCCTCCACGACGAAGGCGCCCTGGCGCCCGTCCAGGCTGCCGTCCAGCAGTTCCATGCCGGTGAACGTGCCGGTCTTCTCCGTCACGTAGACGATGGTGTACTCGCAGGTCGTGTGCGCGGCCTCGATCCCGCCGGAGAAGGCGTTGGTGACGGTGGCGTGGGCGAGCCGCGGGTGCGTGCCGTCCGGGCCGACGGCGCGCTCCTCCCAGCCGGCGTACGTGAAGTGGCCGGTGGCCTGCGCAGTCGTGGTGCCGTCCGGTGCGGACGCGGTGGCGGTCTGTGCGGACATGGTGATCCTTTCGGTCGGCGGCGCGGTGTTTCCCGCGGCGCGTGACCAGATCCTGTCGCCCGTACCTGACACCTTCTGTCAGGTACGGCGGCACAATGGCCGCATGCGCGCCGACCGCCTGCTCGCCCTCCTCCTGCTGCTCCAGAACCGCGGACGGATGACCGCCCCCGAGCTGGCCGCCGAGCTGGAGGTGTCCCTGCGTACGGTCTACCGGGACGTCGAGGCGCTCGGCGCCTCGGGCGTCCCGGTCCGCTCCGAGCGCGGCCCGGCCGGCGGCTACTCCCTGATGGACGGCTACCGCACCCGGCTGACCGGGCTGTCCGACGCGGAGGCGGAGTCGCTCTTCCTCGCCGGCATGCCGGGGCCGGCGCGCGAACTGGGCCTGGGCGCCGCCCTGGCGACGGCCCAGCTGAAACTGCAGGCCGCGCTCCCGGCCGGCTTGGCGGACCGGGCCCGCCGCCTCCAGGACCGCTTCCATCTGGACGCACCCGCCTGGTTCCGGGACGCCGACCCCGTACCCCACCTGGCCACCGTGGCGCAGGCCGTGTGGGAGCAGCGGGTGCTGCGCGTCCGTTACCGCGCCTGGGGCGGCGAGGTCCGCAGGGAACTCCGCCCGCTCGGCCTCGTCCTCAAGGGCGGCATCTGGTACGCGGTGGCCTGGACGGACGGTCCTGCATCGAGCCCCGCACCGAGCCCCCCACCGGGCCCCGCACCGAACAACGCCCCCATACCGACACGCACCTACCGGATATCGCGCCTCCTGACCGCGGAACCGACGGATACCTCCTTCGAGCGCCCGGCCGCATTCGACCTGGCCGCCTGTTGGGCGGAGTCCTCGCGCCGCCTGGAGGCCAGGCTGCACCAGGGCACGGCGCGGCTGCGGATCTCGCCACGCGCACAGCGGCTGCTGCCCATGCAGTTCGGCGCGGCAGGCACCCGGGCCCTGGCGGACGCCGGCCCGCCGGACGCCGAGGGCTGGGTACTGGTGGACCTGCCGATCGAGGCACCGGCCGTCGCGGTCGGCGACCTGCTCAGGCTCGGCACGGAGGCGGAGGTACTGGGCCCGCCCGAGCTCCGTACGGCCGTCGCCCGCACGGCGGCCGAACTGGCGAAACGTTACGCGGCGTTGCCTTGAGCGGGCCCGGGAACTCCCCCGCACGCCCCTTCGTCGTACCTGCATGAACAGCACCACCGACCGTCCCGGCTCCCCCGCTCCCGCCACGCGCGACGACTGGCAGGAGCTGGCGAGCGACTGGGACAGCCTGCGGAACGGGTACGGCCTGGACGACGAGGACGAGGCGGTCCTCCAGTGCGTCCGTGCCCTCAGCACCGGGCAGACGGGCCCGGACGCCCTCCTCTGGACGCTCGGACTGGTCACCATGGCGCCCTACATAGCCGCCGTCGGGCCCGGGCCCGGTGTCGAGGCGCAGGTGGTCGAGACGCTTTCCGCGGTGGTACGCGCGCATGACGGGCAAGCGTGCACGCACGACCGGCACCCGTTCGAGTCGTACGCGGACGACTTGGACACCCAGCTCGAACAGCTCCCCGACGTGCTGGACGACCTGATAGCCGGCCACCACGGGCCCACGAGCGCCCCGTCCCGTGCCGGGTTCCTGGAGAGCTGGCGGTGCCCCCGTAACGTCGCCGGGTTCGCCCGCGTGGCCCTCGGCTACGTCACCGGGTGAGGTCCGCCGCTCCGGATACCGCCAGCGTGGCACCCAGGTGTGCGGCGACCTTCCGGCCGATGCGGGCCAGTGGGCCCGGCTGGGTCATGGCGTGGTGCGTACACGCGATGTCGTGGCTCTCGATGTCGCCCGTCACCAGATGGCGCCACGCTCCGGCGGTCGGCGCGTGGTCCGGCTTGCCCTCGGTGGCGTGGAAGTAGAGCAGGTCGCCGTCGAAGACGCCTTCGGAGAAGGTCGGCAGCAGTTTGACCGAGTTGGTGAACACCTCGGTGACGGCGGCGAGCCGGTCCTCGCCGAGGGCCGGGTGCTCCTTCAACGAGGCGAGCAGTTCGTCGGCGCCGTCGTGCTCGCGCAGGACCGCCGCCACGCCGGGGACGGTCAGCGGCCGCGTGAACCGTTCCGGTTCGTGTCCCGCCGCTTCCAGGAGCAGGCTCAGGATGTCGTGTTCCGTCACGTCGGAACCCGTCGTTCCGTGCGGGTCGATGGGGCGCGAGTCGAGCATGGCCAGCAGCGCCACCCGCTCCCCCCTCGCCTGTAGCCGGACGGCGGCGGCATGCGCGAGCGCGCCGCCGAGGGACCAGCCCAGCAGGTGGTACGGGCCTGCGGGCTGCACGGCGCGGATCTGCCCGACGTAGTCGGCGACCATCTCCTCGAAGGTGGCGGGCAGGTCGGCGCGCTGCGCCAGCCCGCGCGCCTGGAGCCCGTACACCGGCACGTCAGGCCCGAGGTGGCGCAGCAGCCCGGCGTAGCACCAGCTCAGGCCGCCGGAGGGGTGGAAGCAGAACAGCGGGGGCCGGGTTCCCTGGGTGCGCAGCGGCAGCAGCACCTCGAAGCCGTCCGAGCCACCGCCGTTGTCCATGAGGCGGACGAGGTCGGCGACGGTGGGTGCTTCGAACAGCGCGCGGATGGACAGTTCGGTGCCGAGCGCGGAGCGGATGCGGCTGATGAGCCTGGCCGCCAGCAGGGAGTGCCCGCCGAGGGTGAAGAAGTCGTCGTCGATGCCGACCTGCCGGACGCCGAGCACCTCGGCGAACAGGGTGCAGAGCGCCTTCTCCCGGGAGTCGCGCGGCTGCCGTCCGGCGGAGGCGGCGCGGAGTTCGGGGGCGGGCAGGGCGGCGCGGTCCAGCTTGCCGTTGGCGGTCAGCGGCAGCTGTTCCAGGAGGACGAAGGCGCTGGGGACCATGTATTCGGGCAGGCGGGCGGCGGTCCAGGCGCGCAGGGCGTCGGTGCCGACCGGGACGGGAGCGGGTGCACCGGCCGGTGCGGGGGCGGCGGCGCGGTCCGGTTCGGCCCGGCGGGAGCCCGGGATGCGGGCCTGTGCGGTACGGCCGGCCGTGGCGCCGGTGGTGACGGGCACGACGTACGCGGTCAGGCGCCGGTCGCCGGGAGCGTCCTCCCGGACGGTCACCACGGCGTGTTCGACGCCCGGGTGCCGGGCCAGCGCCGTCTCGACCTCGCCCGGCTCGATCCGGAAGCCGCGCATCTTGACCTGCCCGTCGGTGCGGCCGAGGTATTCGAGGGTGCCCTCGGCCGTCCAGCGCGCCCGGTCGCCGGTCCGGTACATGCGCGAGCCCGGCGCGGCGCACGTGCAGGTCGCCCCGGGGCCGCCGCACGTGCCGCCCGCCGGCCCGCTGCCCGCGTGCGCGAACGGGTTGGCGACGAACCGCTCCGCGCTCAGCTCCGGCCGGTTGAGGTAGCCGCGGGCGACCTGGTCGCCCGCGAGGTACAGCTCCCCCGGCACGCCGGCCGGCACCGGGTTGAGCGCGGCGTCCAGCACGTACGCCTGGACGTTGCGCCCCGGGCGCCCGATGACCGGTTGGCCGCCCTGCCCGCCGATGCGGCAGTACACCGCGTCGACGGTGCACTCGGTCGGCCCGTAGTAGTTGTACGCGGTGGTCCCGGGCAGGGTGCGCAGCGTCTCCCACAGGGAGGCGTCGACGGCCTCGCCGCCGACCATGAGGACGCGGGGTCGGTGCCGTTCGCCGGTGCACAGGCCGGCGGCGATCAGCTGGTGGAGGTAGGTGGGGGTGAGGTCGAGGAAATCGATGCGCCGGTCGGCGACGTAGTCGACGAGGGCGGGCGGGTCGAGCCGTACGGCGTCCTCGACGAGGTGCAGTTCGTGTCCTGCGGCCAGGAACAGCGGGCCTTCCCACGCGGTGTCGAAGGAGAAGGCGGCGGTCAGCGCTGCTCGCAGGCGGCGCCGGGCCGCGGCGGTCTCCGGGTCGATCAGTTCGGCCCGGTGGTCGAAGAACAGGTTGGTCAGCTGGCGGTGTTCGACGACGACGCCCTTGGGCTGCCCGGTGGAACCGGAGGTGTAGCTGACGTACGCGGCGTGGCCCGGCGCCAGGGCGGCGGGCCGGTCGGCGTCCGTGGGGTCGGTGTCCGGTTGCCGGCCCAGGGCCCGCGCGGCGGCCGGGGTGTCGAGGCACAGCGCGGCGGCGGGGTCCGGCAGGCGGGTGGCGGTGCCGGTCGTGGCGACGACGCACACCGGGCGGGTGTCCGCGAGCAGGAAGCGGATGCGCTCGGGCGGCAGTTCGGGGTCGACCGGTACGTACGCGGCGCCCGTCTTGAGCACCGCCAGCAGCCCGGCGATGTGCTCGGCCGTGCGCGGCAGGGCCAGCGCCACGAACGTCTCCGGCCCCGCGCCGCGGGCGATCAGGGCATGCGCCAGCCGGTTGGCGCGGGCGTTCAACTCGTCGTACGTCAGGGTGGTGGCGCCGCAGACCAGGGCGGTGGCGGCGGGCGTGCGGCGGGCCTGTTCCTGGAACAGCTCGGGCAAGGTGGTGGCCGGCACCGTACGCGCGGTGTCGTTCCAGCCGGTCGTCACCCGGCGGCGCTCCGCGGCCGGCAGGAGGTCGATCGAGCCGACGGACCGTTCGGGGTCGATGCTGGCCAGCGTGTCCAGCAGGGCGAGGAAGCGGCGCTGGTGGGCGGCGGTGGTCCCGGCGTCGTACCGGTCGGGGTCGGCGTTGAAGTCGATGCGCAGGGAGCCGTCGGCGGTCCGCTCGTAGACGTTGACGCCGAGGCCGGTGACCGGTCCGTTGGAGAGGTTGTGCAGGGTGGCCGGGTGGCGTCCGAAGCTCAGCTCCGGGTCGTACCCCATGATGTTGATGCCCCAGTCGCCCAGGTATCCGCCGGTGTGCGCGACGCCGAGGTCCTGGACGAGGTACGGCGACGGGAAACGCTGGTGGCGCAGCAGGCCGCGGGCCCGCTCGGAGGTGTGCCGCACCAGCTCGCGCACGCTCGTGTACGGGCCCAGCTCGATCTGGAGGGGCAGCACGTTGGCGACCATGGACGGCACGCTGCGGGGTACGGCGCCGGGGCGGGCGGTCACGGTCAGGTCCAGCATGACGTCGCCGGTGCCGCTCATCCGGTGCACGTAGAGCCCGAGGGCGGCCATCGCCACCACCGGCAGCCCGGCCCTGGACTGGCGGGCGAGGGCGCGGAGCCCGTCGGCGGCGGGTGCGGCGAGGTGGCCGGTCTCGCGGACGAAGCGGTGCGGTACGGCGGCCAGCCGGCTCGCCAGGCCGGGGTCGGTGGACCGGTCGGCGAAGCGTTCGGCCCAGTACGCGCGGTCCCTGGCGAAGCGGTCGGAGGCGCGGTACTGCGCCTCGTCGGCCAGGAGCTGGTCCAGCGTGCCCAGTGGACTGGGCGGGCACCCCCCGCCCGCCTCCAGGGCGGTGTAGACCTCGGCGACGCGCTGGATCAGGAGCGAGAAGCCGTAGCCGTCCAGGACGATGTGGTGCAGGCTCATGTAGAGCACGCAGTGGTCGCCGGGCAGCAGCAGCACCGCGAAGCGGAACAGCGGCGAGCGGCCCAGGTCGAGCGGCTCGCGCAGGTCCTCCTCCATCCACTGCCTGGCCCGCGTCCACGGGTCGGCCGGCGGGACGATCCTGGCCGGCCCCGGCGGCGGGCCCTGGGCCGGGACGGTGGCGTCCCGCAGGTCCACGAGGGGCAGCGGCCAGTCGTCCGCGAGGTCGGGCACCTGCCAGACCCCGCCGTCCTCGTCGGTCTCGAAGCGGACCTGTACGGCCTCGGTGTCGGCCACGGCGCGGCGCACCGCGGCGCTGAGCACGGCCAGGTCGACCGGGCCGTGGATGTCCACGTACTCGGCGGCACGGTAGATCGGGTTCTCCGCGTCCAGCTGCTGGGAGAACCACATCCCCGTCTGCGCGGCGGTCAGCGGCAAACGACCACCGCGGTTGCCTGGCTTCCTGTTCATGCTTGCCGTCTCCTGACGAAGGTGCTCGGGTTCAGCGGCGACCCGGCCGGTGGCCGGCCACCCGGCAGGTCGCGACGCACGCGCCATACAGGGGCAACGAGCACCACGCGACTGGTGTATCGGTTCGTCGGCAAATCTCTTTGCACGCGTGTACGAAGACGGGGCGGCGAACGGGCCGGGCGACCGCACAAGCGCAGCTCACAGGCGCACTACCGGTGTTCAGGCGGTGCGGGGCACGGGCCGGGCGGCTTTCCGGAGGGCGGCCCGGCCCGTCGGTTTTCCGTCGAATATCTGCACCAGGAAGGCACCTTACGAACGTTTCGCGGGCCCTTCGGCGGTGAACCGGCGAACTCCTGTCACCCGGCGGACCGTACGAGATCCGACGGGTCGGTGTTCGCCCCGCACACGACGACGCACACCCGCTCCCCCGGCGCCGGCCGGTACGCACCCGACCGCAGGGCGGCGAAGGCGGCCGCCGTGCCGTGCTCGACCGCCAGCTTCCGGTCGTCCCACAGCGATTGGCGCGCACCGACGATCGCCTCGTCCGGTACGAGCAGGGAGACCGCCCCCTCCTGCCGCGCCCAGTACAGCGCCGTCTCGCTGACGCGCCGCGCGCCCAGCGAGTCGGCGGCGACCGAGTCCACCGGCACGTCGACCACCCGGCCGGCCTCGACCGCGGCGTTCAGCGCCCGGCAGTTCTCCGGTTCGACGGCCACGACCCGTACGCCGTGGTGGCGCGCGGCCGCGGCGACGCCGCTGAACAGCCCACCGCCGCCGACCGCGACCACGACCGTGTCCAGGCCGGGCAGCGCGGTAAGGATCTCCTCCAACAGGGTGCCGGCGCCGGCCGCGATCAACGGGTGGTCGTACGCGTGCGACTCCAGCGCGCCGGTCCGCGCGGCGTGCTCCCGGGACGCCTCCAGCGCGGCCGCGTACTCGGTCCCCGCCTGGCGTACGTCGGCGCCGAGCACACGCAGCTTGGCGACCTTCACCGCGGGGGCGGTCTCGGGCAGGAACACCGTCGCCCTGATGCCGTGGCGGCCCGCGGCCCAGGCACAGGCCAGCCCGGCGTTGCCGCCGGAGGCGATGACCACCCCGGCCTCGGGCATGCTGCCCGCCTCCAGGTGCGCCGCGATGAAGTTGGCCGCGCCACGGGCCTTGAAGGACCCGGTGTGCTGGGTGAACTCGTAGGCGAGCCAGCCCTCGCCGGGGCCGAACGCGCCCGGGTCGACCGGTGCGACGGTGACCGGACGCACATACCCGGCGATCCGGCCGCCGGCCGCCTTCACGTCCTCGTAGCTGATGCTGCTCATCGCGGAACACTCCCCGGGGTCGAAACGTCGGACACGGCACCGTCCCGGCCACCGGAACCACCTACCCCGCCGACCGGACCCGCCCAGTTGATCACGATCCCGCCAGAGTGGATGATCTTGATCATGTCTCTCACGTTCGGGTGTCGTTGTACTCCTGGACCAGTCGGCGCTGCTCGGGCGATTCACCCACCGGGTTGCGCGCCCAGCGGTAGAGGCCGTCGACCGTACCGCCGCCCGCGGCCAGCCACGCTTGTATACCTACTGTCTCTGCGCTCCCGGTGGCAGCGGTGCGGAGAGTCCGGGCACCGACATCATTTCCTGGGGATCGCGAGCCGCCAGCCGACGACGATCCTGCAGTCCCTGACGGTGCAGTCCACGACCAGCCTCAGGCGAACGGCAACACGGGACCGCATCCAGCACGTCCCGACCCCCGCGCCCGGCATGGTTCGCACGGCCGTAATCCACCAGGTAGACCGTGCCGTCCTTGGCAACAACGCCGTGACACAGCGGCCCGGAAGGAACGCATGACCGCGGCGGCACCAGTCGACCGTCAGCCCGACCCCTTTCGTCATCGTGCGATGAATCATCACTCCATGCACCGGCCCCCAGCCACCATGTCCGGCGCGGTTGTGCGCGCGCCAGTTGCCGACCTCACGGATCTACACATCCTCGGCGCGCAACACCGCGATGAACTGGGCGGCCGTCATAGGTGACGCCATGGATGCTCGCTTTCTCGCTGTACAGCAGACGGCCCAACTCAAGTACCTTCCGAGAGCACCCCCGTGCCACCTACCAAGAAGCGCACCGGGTGGCGAACGAATCGCACAATTGGCAGCGAAGGGTTCCGCTTAATAAGCGCTAAGGTTTCGAGAAGGAATGGCAATAGTGGCCGCTCTGGTATATTTCAAAAAGCTTTCCGAGGATGCTCATGCCATCGTCTGCGCGTTCGGTGAAGATATTCCCGAGATGACAAGGCGTCTGTCGGTGGACAGGACCACGCGTCGGCCTCAGCCAGATGACGAAAACATCGACTACTTGTTTCTCAAGGCGTCACGAAAAATCAATGCCGTGTACGACGAACGGGGGGAATGGCCTGAGCGCGGGATGAGCGCCAGTTGATCTGACCGGCGCCGCTCGCGCCTATGTCGTCACCCCCGCGCCCGGCGGGCAGCCCTTACAGCGCCTGGCTGCGGTCACGCAGATCCTCCTTGATGATCCGGTGGTATCGGTGCTCACCGGCGGCGGCAGGCGCTTCCAGTCCAGCGACGGCCAGGTGCACAGAGCGGCAGGTCTGCGCCGCTGGCGACGGTTCCCCGTCGTCGTCCAATATTTGACCTTGGGTTTGCGTCAGACCGTGCTGCAGTAGCCCGAGCACATGGCCTCCCTGCTGTGCCCGCCCTCCAGCGACACGTAGTTGCCTACTCACGGCCCAGCGTCCGCAGACATCTCATCTCGGTCCTGGCATCAACAAGAAAAGATCAAGCCACTTGGCACGGCGCCTTGTAACGGGAGAGTGCGACATCAAGGTCGCTACAGTCATGCCGCGAAATAGGACAGTGCGCACCAAGGTGCACCTCGGAATGTGAACTTCCTATTCAACTGCCAGCTGATCGAGGACGTTTTTCGGGCAGCCCATCGACGAAGCTGTTGACTCCCGTCTTTTCTTCGTTGAGGATCTGGGCAGAAACCCCGCAAGAGGGGTTGAGAAGGGGGAATTCTATGAGAATGACCAGCAGACCGTTAGCTCTCGGATTCGCGAGTGCGGCACTCGCAGTTTGTACCCTTGCTACGCCAGCCGCCGCAGACGGCCCTGTCATCGCTGCAGATAACTCCGACGTAGGCCAGGTCACCACCCACAAGCGTGGTGACGGCACGAAGCCGCCCGCAGAGCTGGGAAACCCCTCTGAATGGGGTGTGGCGAAGATCGAAATGGAAGCTTCGGCAAGCTCTGGTAAGCCACTGTCGAATGCATGCGTTCCCGCCAGCGGCGGCAAGTGGTGCTACGGCTGGTACGCGGCCGATTCGGACGGCAAGTACTGCTACTCGAACTATCTGCATCAGGATAAGTGGCACTCGTCCTCGGTGAAAATCGCCGGCGGATGGAAGTACAGCGGTTCCACGAAACCCGGCACCCCCTCCAATGCCAACCGCACGGCGGGCTACGCCTACACCTGCTACACCTACTACAGCATCGACTAGGTTCGGATCCCTGCATCAAGCAGTGACTCCCCGGTAGGTGGGGTAGGTTGATGCGCCACTCCGAGCGTGATCAGTCGTCCGCGCAGCCTCGGAGTGGCGCCACCCCCGACTCTGCCCCAATCACGGAACAGGCAAGAAAAATCACACGCTTACCGCGCACTCGCGTCGTACCGCTCACAGCGTCTCTCGGAGCGGGTTTGCTGCTTGGCCTAATAGGTCCCGTTGCCGGAAAATGGGACAATCCCGTTTGCGCCGCCCTAAGTCTCGTTTTTTCCGGCGGATGGTCATGGGCCTGTTATGCATTCTTGGTAGGATACTTCTGCCGATCAAAAATCGAGTCAGCCCTGCTGTCGTCTTCTGGGTTGGCTCTCGGCGTGGTCACCTACTACCTATTCAAGGACATGAGCCCCGCCATTCCGGGCGGGCTGGAGTCTGGCGCCTCCGGCGAAAATATTTTCTCCAGGATTCTCATATGGGGAATAGCAGCTTTCGCCCTCGGGGCACCTGTGGGGCTCTTGGGTAACCTGGCGCGAGTGCCAGGTGTCGGCGGCCTCCCCTTCCGGCTCATCATTCCACTTGTAGCCTTTTTTGAAACCTCCATGCGGCTGATGGCGGAAGCGGATGGACAAGGCCCGGTAGTCGGAATTACTTGGAATGTGATTCGATTCGCCGCAGGTGCTGTTGCGTTGACCCTGGTAGGTCACACGGTCTGGAGTTGGTGGCACACTCGGCGTACTCGTTCCTCACGGGAGGGTGAGCACCGCGCCAAAGATGGCATCACGCCTGTGTGACCTTCTGAAACAGGTTCTCCGGTGTCTGTAAGCACTTGTTTTTGCTCCAGTGCACGAAGTCGTCTTGGCTCCACCGCCGGGAGAGAGCGTGCATGGGTGTGATTCACGCCCCTGTGGTCCGGGAAGGGGCGTTGACGGTAGTTCTGAAGCCTCAGCGGACCTCCGTCAGCGCATCCCCGACAGGTGCGTGGAGGGTTGCCGACCCGGCGCGACTCAAGCCGCGGACCTGCCGGCCGATCCGCTGGCTAACGGCGCCGCCTGCGAGGCGGCCGGTTCGGATGTTGGTCGCGCCTCACTGCTAGATCTAGCCGCCGGCCGGGACGACAGCGACGTGGCCCGTCGCTGGAAACGTCTGAGCCAGGGCGAGGGCCGACGTCAACCAGCGATGACCGGCGCAGACAAGCGACATCAGGAACCGGAGCCCAGACCGACTTCAGCGATTTCGCCGTTCGGTTCCGGCCGCAGCGGGCCACCGGTAATACGAACCTGGTAGAAGACGCCCACATTCTGTTGCTCTGGCCCGCCGGGGATGACACGTTCGGCCTCGGGAACCACCCGGGAGCCCACGCCCAGCAAGCGTTCGGCTACCGCACCGCAGCTGGTCTCCTCGGCGACCTCCCCTTACAGACCCCCCGGGCATACGGGAAGTTATGCCGCCATCGCACGCGGTCACGCTTGCCGCAAGTCTCCTCGCTCCGTCGGCAGAAGCCCGGGAAATTCCGGACCAATCCATGGTGTTGCCGCTTGCGCAGACCGTGGACAACGGCTCGGTGATGTGGCGGGCTTTCGAGCTGTCACCGCGCAATTCGGCGATGAACGGTGGAACGGCTACGCCGGTTTCGTTCCGTGTTGTCACCGTACGTATGGGCCTCTCAGCATGCTAATACCCCGCGCCGGATGCCGAACGCGGGGCGTAGAGGTGGGCGCGCTCTGACGCTAGACGGCCGGTACTGGCCGTACGGACTTCACAGAAACATCGCGTTCGCACTCCGCGTGCACCGCGGGGTAGGGCGACTACAGATAGTCGCTGACGGTCGTCCGGCCTTCGAGGGCCAGTGACCGGGGTCGTACGTGAGCGCATCCAGCAGCTTTTCTTTCAACTTCTTCTCGTGCCTGACCCACGCGCTCTCCGCGTCCGCCGCGGCACGCACTTCCTCGTACAGCGCCACCAAGACCGCCCCGACTGCCGGCGCGGCCGCACGGGAGGCACACCGAGCCCGGCTGGACGCCTTCGCTCCGTGGACCCGGTCGTCCTGGCCGGCCCCTCATCGCACGGCCTGGTCTGGGCAAGTACGGCCTTGGAACGCCGGACACGGCGCTGCGCCATCAAGCACCGCCCTGCGGAGTGTCGGTGACATGCGGGCAAGGCTGTCGAAGAACCGGTCGAGGAAGCAGCGGCTCTGCGCGGGGCAGGTCGAAGGGCCCCGGTCCGCAGGAGGGCGAGGGCGACACCAAGGCATAGGAACGTGCGCTCGCCCGGACTCGAAACGGAATTTTGGGCAGGTGGGCAGGCTGGCGCCGGGGTACCGGGCCGACGTGGTTCTGGTGGACCTCACGGGGCCGCACGTCCAGCCGGTGCACGATACTGCCGCGGCCCTGGTCCACAGCGTGCGTGCGGGTGATGTCCGTACCACCGTCGTGGACGGCCGCGTCCTGATGCGCGATCGCGTCCTGCTGACCCTCGACCTGCCCGGCATCCTCGCCGAACTCCGCACCCGCCTGCCGGCCCTCCGGGGCCGCGGCCACGGCCGCCGCGTGCAACGGTACGACGGATAGCACAGACCCCGACGGGGCCGGCGTGCGGCAGTACGGCACGCGTCTGGGTATCGTCGGCCCGGCGGGCCGGTAACCGACCCATACCGGCATCACGCATACCGGCATCACGAAACGCGAGAGGTACAGGCGCTGTGCGACGCCCCCAAGGCCGCGATCACGACCGCGGTCACGAATACGGCCGCGACCGCGGACCGGCCCGTGCTCACGGCCGGCCCCAGAACCGGTCGCGAGCCGACCACCCCCAGGGCACGCGCGACGGGCTGGCCGGGGAACTGCGCCGCATGGACGGCGCCTCGTACGGCAGGTACAAGGCGCTCCTCGGCTCCTGGTCCATGCCCGGCTTCACCCTGGAGGTGATCCGCGGGCAGTCCGATCCGTACGCGCCGCCCGCGCGGGTCGCCCTGCGGGTTCCGGCCGAGGAGGCGGGCTTCCCGGCGGACCTGTGGGAGTCGCCCGTCCGGCGGCGGGCCCTGGCGAGCTACCTGGCCAGGCGTGCCGCCGAGGCCGCCGACCACCGGGCGCTGCGCGTGGACGCGGGCGGCCAGGAGGTACTGGAGCGCAGTTCCTGCCTGGTCGACCCGCGGGACGGCGCGGTGACGCTGCGGCTGGGCGTGGACCTGCCCGGTCACGGCCGCCGTATCGACGGGCACGCCGCGGAGCACATCCTGTGCGGTCTGCTGCCGCAGGTCGCCGAGCGCGCGCTGCGCTACGCGGCGCTGGACGCCGATGACGTACGGGCCTTCGCCGACACCGTCGAGGACTCGGACGCGCTGCGCGCCGCACTGCCCGGCCTCGGGCTGGTGGCGTTCGTCGCCGACGGCGCCGTGCTGCCGCGGCGCAGCGGCGTGGACGACCGCCCGGCGTCCGGCGGCGGGGTCGTCCCCTTCGCCTCCCCCGGGGAACTGCGGGTCTCGGTCGACCTGCCGCACGCGGGCACGGTCACCGGCATGGGCGTACGCGAAGGCGTCACGCTGATCGTCGGCGGCGGCTTCCACGGCAAGTCGACGCTGCTGCGGGCGCTGGAGACGGGGGTGTGGGACCACGTTCCGGGGGACGGCCGCGAGCGGGTGGTGGCCCGGCCGGACACCGTCAAGATCCGTTCCGAGGACGGCCGCCGGGTCGAGCGGGTGGACGTACACGCCTTCGTCGACCACCTGCCGAGCGGCGCCGACACCACCGACTTCCGTACCGACAACGCTTCCGGCTCCACCTCGCAGGCCGCCTCCCTGTGCGAGGCCGTCGAGGCGGGCGCCCGGGTCCTGCTGATCGACGAGGACACGGCGGCCACCAACCTGATGATCCGCGACGCGCGGATGCAGGCGCTGGTGGCCAAGGAGCGGGAGCCGCTGACGCCGTTCGTGGACCTGGTGCGCTCCCTGCACCGTGACCACGGCGTCTCGACCGTCCTGGTGATGGGCGGCTCCGGCGACTACATGGAGGTCGCGGACCAGGTGCTCATGATGGACGCGTACCTGCCGTCCGATGTCACCGCGCGGGCACGGCAGTTGGCGGCGGTGCCGACCGGCCGGACCGCGGAGGCGGAGTCCTTCCCCGGCGTCGGGCACCGCCGTCCTGACCCCGCCTCGCTCGACACGTCGGTACGCGGCCGGTCCCGTATCCGCGCCCGGGGCGACGACGCGCTGACCCTGGGCGAGCACGACATCGACCTGCGGGCCGTCGAACAGATCGCGGACGCACGCCAGGTGGTGGGCATCGGCCTCGCCCTCGAACTGATGGTGCGGCGCGGGTACGCGGACGGCGAGCGCACGCTGGCCGAGGCGCTGGACCTGCTCGACGCCGACCTGGCGGACGGCGCGCACCGGCTGCTCGCCGTCCGGGACGAGGACTTCGCCCTGCCGCGCCGCCACGAGATCGCGGCGGCCCTGAACCGGTCACGCGGCCTGCGGGTGCTGGGTCGTCCGGCCGGGGTTCGTTCTTCGGAGTGACGACGTTTGCGACGAAGCCCGCCACGAAGTCCGGGGCCTTCGTGGCGGGCTCGTCCGCGGGCGGTGCTCAGTCGATACAGAACTCGTTGCCCTCGATGTCCAGCATCGGGATGCACGAATCACTGCCGTCGTACAGCGTGCGCACGTGTACGGCGCCCAGCGGGACCAGTCGCGCGCACTCGGCCTCAAGCGCGGCGAGGCGCTCCTTACCCACCAGTCCGGTGCCGACCCGCACATCGAGGTGCACCCGGTTCTTGGCGGCCTTCCCTTCGGGGACGCGCTGGAAGTACAACCGCGGCCCCACGCCCGAGGGGTCGACGCAGGCAAACCATGCGTCCTGCTGCTCAGGCGGCTGGGAGGACTTGAAATCGTCCCATGTGGCGAAGCCCTCCGGTGGCGGCGGTATGACGTACCCCAGCACCTCACACCAGAAGCGAGCGAGACGCTCCGGTTCCGCGCAGTCGAAGGTGACTTGGAACTTCTTGATCGCTGACATCGGCGCACCCTACCAGGGGCACTCCGCCGTGCCGTGCCGCCTGCAGCCGTCCCGCGAACGGCCTTTGGCATGATCCACCCATGAGCACCGTGATACCTCCCGTCGTCCCCGCCGGCCGGCTGCGCGACAGCGAGCAGCCCACCCTTCCGCTCCCTCCGGACGCCGAGTTACGCCCGTGGCGTCCCTCCGACGCGCACGCGCTGGTCGCCGCCTGCCAGGACCCGGCGATCCGGCAGTGGAACAGGCCCGAGCAGGTCTCCCTTGAGGAGGCACGGGAGAAGATCGCGCGCTGGCACCGGCGGTGGCACGACGAACAGGCCGCCATCTGGGCGATCGCCGACCGGGACGGCGGCGAGGTGGTGGGTTTGGCCGGCCTGGGGGACATGGATCTCAAGGGCGGCAGCGCGGAGTTCCTCTACTGGCTGCTCCCGGCTGCGCGGGGGCGCGGACTCGCGGTGGCGGCGACGCTTCGTATCAGCCGGTGGGCCCTGGAGGACCTCGGTCTGCACCGGCTGCGGCTCGCGCACTCGGTGGCCAACCCGGCGTCCTGCCGAGTGGCGGAGAAGGCCGGCTTCCAGCTCGAAGGCACCCTGCGCAGCGCGCTGCTGCACTCCGACGGCTGGCACGACGAGCACCTGCACGCCCGGGTCGCGGGCGACGACTGGCCCACGCCCTGAACGGGGGCGTGGGCCGCAAGTCGTGAGGCCCCCGTACGTACGACGCCCGGGCTCACTTGGTGGTGTGGCCGGAGAGGCGTTCGACGCCGCGTAGGAGGGCGGAGTGGTCGAGGGGGCCGTCGCCTTGGGCGCGCAGGGCGGCGACGAGGGAGGCGACGAGGGTGCCGGTGGGCAGGGCGGCGCCGACGGTGCGGGCGGCGTCGGTGACGATGCCCATGTCCTTGTGGTGCAGGTCGATGCGGAAGCCGGGGGTGAAGTCGCGGGTCAGGAAGTTGGTCTTCTTGCGGGTCAGGACGGTCGAGCCGGCCAGGCCGCCGTTCAGGACGTCCAGGGCGGCGGCGAGGTCGACGCCGGACTTCTCCAGGAAGACGACGGCTTCGGCGCAGGCCTGGAGGTTGACGGCGACGATGAGCTGGTTGGCGGCCTTGACGGTCTGGCCGGCGCCGTGCGGGCCGCAGCGCACGATGGTGGTGCCCAGGGCCTC